>JAIUNQ010000211.1 GCA_020161475.1 Pseudomonadota bacterium
GGCTTCTCCGACAAGAACGAGCTGAAGGGCCGTTACGCGGATACCACGCGCGACAATTTCTCGCGCACCATGGTGATCTCCTGCTTCTCCTTCACCGAAATCGCCAAGCGCGCGGCCGAGATGATGCCGAACGGAGGCTCGCTCCTCACGCTGACCTATGGCGGCTCCACGCGCGTCTCGCCCAATTACAACGTGATGGGCGTGGCAAAAGCGGCACTGGAAGCCTCGGTGCGCTATCTTGCGACCGATTTCGGCCGCGAAGGCGTGCGCGTCAACGCGATCTCGGCGGGGCCGGTGCGTACGCTCGCGGGCGCGGGCATCACCGATGCGCGCTTCACCTTTGCTTACCAGACCAAGCATTCCCCGCTGGGTCGCCCGATCACGCTGGAAGAGCTGGGCGGTTCCGCGCTCTATCTGCTCTCGGAATTGTCAGGTGGCGTCACCGGCGAAATCCACTATGTGGATTCCGGATACAACGTCATGAAGATGCCGCGGGCAGCCGACATGAAGGGTGAGGCGGAGGAGTAACCTTCTCCAATCTTCCGGATTAAGGCCTCGCAGGTTCATTCTCGCGAGGCCTTTTTATGTCTGCCGCTTTCCTCTCCCGCCGTTCGCTCCTTGCCGGTTTTGCCGCCCTGCCGGTGGGGGCGCGTGCCCAAACCTCGCCGGAGCAGCCCGAATTCTACCCCATTCCTGTCGAGCTGCTGGCGGGTGTCGACGACATCCAGGGCAAGGTGACCTTCGGCAACCCGCAGGCGGAGATCCGCCTCTACGAATTTTTCGATTACAACTGCGGCTTCTGCCGCCAGACCGCGCGCGACATCCGCCCCTTGCTTTCCACCAACAAGGATATGGCGATCACGCTGGTGCATTACGCGGTCCTCGGCATTCCCTCAATTCAGGCGCATCGCATCGCGCTCGCCTTCTCGCGCCAGAAGCCGAAGAGCTACCTTGAGTTCCACGAGAAGCTCTATGAGGTGAAGGGCGTCAAATCCGACGAACCGGCGCTCGCGCTGGCCCTCAAGCTGGGCGCGGACAAGGCGCAATTGCTCAAAGACGCGGATTCGGAGCCTGTCACGCAGGCCATGATGGCCTCAGCCCGGCTTGGTGAAACGCTCGGCTTTCGCGCGACCCCATCCTTCCTTCTCGGCAAGGAAGGCTACTCCGGCTTCCTGAGCCTGAAACAGACGCAGGGCGTGATTGATGCCTATCGGAAGACGCTGTGATAGGCTTTGCAGCAAAAGTGGATACCGGTTTTGCGGGGCAAAGCCGTCCAACCAAAAACTTAGAGGCCGGGAATCTTCATTCCCGCCGCGCGGCGTAAGAGATCAATGGCGATGATCGTCAGCAGCACCTTCAGGGTCAGCTGAAACAGCCGCTCCGGCATTTTCTCCAGTAGATGCGTGCCGAGCACTGTGCCCGCAAAGCCGGAGGCGATCATCGCCACCATCATCGGCAGCCACGGCATCAGCGCCACGCCGATAAAGCCGAAAGCCACCACTTTGAGCGCGTGCTGCACCGCCATCATCACGGCGTGGGTGGCAATCTGGCCCTTACGGTCCAACCCGAGGGGCAGCAGCACGGCCTGAACAAACGGCCCCGTCGCCCCCACGAACATGGTGATGACCGAGGAGACCGCCCCGCCGAGGATCAGCCCGCTTTGGGAAAGGCCCGGCAGCTTGGGTTTCGGCACATAGACCATCACGAGAATGAACACGCCCAGCAGGCCCAGCAGGACCCGTTCCGGCAGCGAAACGAAAAGCCACGCCCCGAGCGCCACCCCGATCACCGCGCCGATCAGGAATCTGCGCACCGCCGGCCAATTCGCGCTTTTGCGCTGGATGATGGCTCGGCCAAGGTTGGAGCCGAGCTGCACCACGCCATGCACCGCCACAATCACATTGGGGTTCACTGTCCCCGCCAGCGCGCCCAGCATCGCCACCCCGCCACCGATGCCGAAGGCCGCCGTGAGCGCGGAGGTGAAGAAGGAAATCCCGATCAGCAGCGCGGCGGTGAAGGCGTCAACACCCGGCGGCAGAAAGGCGAAGGGCAGGCTCATTGGGGCAACTCCGTCCGTCATGGCCGGGTTTAGCCCGGCCATCCACGACTTTAAATCGTGATAAAAGTCATGGATACCCGCCCCAAGGGCGGGCATGACGCCTCAGCAACCCCAGAACATCGCTTCCATCTCAAGGCGCATCTTCATCAGCGGCGTGTCGGCCTCAAGCTGAACCTTGTCGCGGGTGATCAGCTCGCCCTTGGCGATGGGGGCGATCACCTTGCCGCCGTGGAGCATGCCCACCGGCCAGCCATTGGCATCGCGTGCATCCTGTGCGGTCATGGCGAAGGAGCGGTAGCAGGTCTCGCCAATCGCATCGAGGATCTCACCGGGTTGAAGGTCGCGCTTGGCGCGGGCGCAGACCTCGGCGATGGGCTTGGGAAGCGGAAACATCTCTGCCTCGTTGTAGAGCACCGCGCGCGCCGCCGAGAGCGGCACCTCCAGCGAGGTGAGATGATGCGGGCGATAGAAGGTGTAATAGGGGCCTTCTCCGCCCATTTTCAGATCATGCATGCGCTCGCAAAGGCGCGGATGATCCATCTCCACCACCACGAACACGCCTGGCGCAACGCCCTTGCCGGTGGTGTAATCCACCACCCCCTTGCGGCCCAAAATGCCGCCGTCCGCTTTCGGGATCAGGATCTTGTCGAGCGTATCGAGCGTCGCCTGCGGGCCATGCATGCCCGGAATATCGAGGGTCAGCCCGGTGGCATTGGCGATGGTCGCCATCTCCACCATGGTCTTCGAGCCATCGACGAATTCCACCAGCATGCGCGGGTTCATGTTCCGGCGTTCCGCTTCGGCGCGGTAATCATCGGGCACGGCATCGGGGTTGAAAGGGTTGTTCTTGCCCTTGCCGGCCGCCACCACCGGGTAGCCCAGCGCGGTGACGAAGTTGATCAGCTCCATGGTCGCGGTGGGCTCATCCCCCGCGCCGATGGTGTAAATGACCCCGGCTTTGTCCGCCTCGCGCTTGAGATAGGCGCCGATGGTGACATCGGCCTCCACATTCATCATCACGAGGTGCTTGCCCTGTCGGATGGTGGCGAGGCCCAGCTCGGCGCCCGCCGCCGGGCGGCCCGTGGCGTCGATGATCACATCCACCTGCCCGGAGCGCAGGATGGTATGGGCGTCATCGGTAATCGCGATTTTGCCGAGCGAGATGGCGGCATCAAGGGCGTTGAGGCCATCGACCACACGGCCATGGTCCGCATCATGGCGGGCGATGCGGATGGCTTCGCCTGCGTTGCGCCCGGTGCGGTCGGCGATGGCGGCCACGCGCAGACCCTTCATCCGAGCGATCTGGGTGACAAGATCCGTCCCCATTTCCCCGCAGCCGATGATGCCGACGCGGATCGGTTTGCCCTCGTCTTCACGTTTTGCGAGATCGGCGGCCAACCCTCGTGCCGTGATGGTGTTGTGCATGCCCATGTCGTCGCTGCCTGCTGCCCGGAAAACCGGTCTTTGCCGGTTAAAAAACTGAGCGCGAGGGACTGCTTTTAGGCCGCCCTGTCAATCCTAAATTGGGCCAGCCGCCCTTCTGTGGCCGGAGGAAGCGTTCAGGCCGTCATTTGGCCGGATTTGGCGCGCATGCGGCAGAAAGCCACACGGCGATAGCTAACGCTCCTTTAAGGCGGAACCGGCAAAGTGGCGGCTGCAAGGCGCCCTCGCGGCGCGTAAAGGATGGGCATGTCGCGCGCGCAGGGCTCCAAACAGCGTCGAGAACCGCGCTTTGAGGATGAAGAACCCTCCCAGCCGGATGCGGAGTTGCGCGTCTCGCCCGAGGATCGCCCGGGCCGCAGCCGTCGTGCGGCCAACACCAAGCCCGCCAAGGCACCCCCCAGACGCCCCCGCGCCGCTCAGCCCGAGCCGGAGGAGGGCGAGCGCCCACGCCGCCGCAAGGGGCGCGGCTTCTTCGGCACGCTGATTTACTGGGGTTTTGTGCTCGCGCTGTGGGGCGGCATCGCGCTGCTGTGCGTCGCGGGCTATTTCGCCATGAAGCTGCCGCCGATTGATCAGCTTACCGTGCCCAAGCGCCCGCCCAATGTCTCGATTCTCGCCGCAGATGGGTCGCTCATCGCCAACCGCGGTGAAACCGGCGGCTCGAACATCCCCATCGGCGAAATGCCCGCCTATCTCCCTAAGGCTTTCGTCGCCATCGAGGATCACCGCTTCTATTCGCATTTCGGCGTGGACCCCATGGGCCTTGGCCGCGCGCTGGTGAAGAACATCGCCACGCGCCGCACGGAGCAGGGTGGCTCGACGCTGACCCAGCAGCTCGCCAAGAACCTGTTCCTCACGCCCGAGCGGTCCCTGTCGCGAAAAGCACAGGAGGCCTTGCTCTCGCTCTGGCTGGAGCGGAACTACACCAAGGACCAGATCCTCGAACT
>JAIUNQ010000212.1 GCA_020161475.1 Pseudomonadota bacterium
AGCGGCTCGCAGAGTGCCGCGGCCTTGAAGGGTACGTGATCAGGGATCGGCACGCATTGCGCCGGAGTTGCATCGAAATGGGTGGCAAAGCCGCCGGCCATATGCGGGGTTTTCGAGGCCGAGCCCATGAAATAGATGTTCTCGCACAGGTTGGGGCGATTGTTTTGGCAATGGCGACAATGGCCGCACCAGCGCGAAGGGTTGACCGCGACGCGGGTGCCGACCAGCACGCCTTTCACGTTCTCGCCCACGGCCGCGACCGTGCCTGCAATCTCATGGCCCAGCACCAGCGGCGATTTGACGACGAAATCGCCGACCCGGCCATGGTGGAAGTAGTGCATATCCGAGCCGCAGATGCCGCCGGCGCCAAAAGCGATGCGCACCATATCCGGCGCAACAGGCGCCATATCGCTTTCGATCATGCGGAGGTCTTCGGGGCCGAACAGGGTGGCGGCGAGGGTTTGGTCAGTCATCGGGTAGCCTCAGCTGGAAAGATACTGCCGGAGCGCGCGGGGGATCGCGCTCCGGCGACTAGTCGGGATCACTTCATCACGCCCATGAAACGGGGCAGCCAGAGCGTGATTTCCGGGATAAAGGTGATGGCAATAAGCGCCAGAAACAGCGGCACGAGCCAGGGCAGGATGGCCATGGTGGTGCGCTCCACCGAAAGCTTTGCCACGCGCGAGAGCACGAAAAGCACCATGCCCAGCGGCGGATGCAGCAGGCCGATCATGAGGTTGAGCGTCATGATGAGGCCGAAGTGAACCGGATCGATCCCCATTTTCAGCACGATCGGCAGCAGGATCGGAACCAGAATGGTGATCGCCGCAATGGTATCGAGGAAGCAGCCCACGAACAGCATCAGGAGGTTCACGAGGATCAGGAACACCCATTTGTTCTCGGTGATCGAGAAGATCAGGGTCGAGAACATGGCCGCCGCCTGCGACACCGTGAGCAGCCACGCGAAGATCGACGCTGCTGTCACGATGAACAGCACCGAGGCCGTGGTTTCCACGGTATCGAAGGTGGCCTTCGCCAGCGCCTTCATGGTCATGGAGCGATAGCGTACGAGGCCGAGGAAGAGCGACCACATCACCGCGGCAACCGCCGCCTCCGTGGGCGTGAACCAACCCAAGGTCATGCCGCCGATGAGGATGACCGGGGTCATCAGCGCCATCACGGCGGAGAACTTGAAGATATAGTCCAGCACCAGCACGACGCTGAGCGCGGCGAAGATCGCGGTGTTCTGCTCCAGCCCCGCCTTGTCGAGCAGGATGACCGCCAGCGGAAAAAGGCCGACGACCGAAATTTCCAGCATTGCCCCGGCAATCGCCTTGAGCTGGAACGGCGCATCCGAACCCCAGCCCTTGATGCGGGCGAAGATCGCTACCGTCGCCATCATGAAGACGGTCATCAGCACGCCGGGAACGACTCCGCCGAGGAAGAGCGAGCCGATGGAGACGTTCGCCATCATGCCGTAGATCACGAAGGGCAGGCTCGGGGGAATGATCGGCCCCAGCGTGGCGGAGGCTGCGGTGACACCCACCGCCACTTCCACGGGATAGCCGTGGTCCTTCATCGCCTTGATCTCGATGGTGCCGATGCCCGCAGCATCCGCAATCGCGGTGCCGGACATGCCCGAGAAGATCACCGAGCCGATGATGTTGACCTGCGCGAGGCCGCCGCGCATCCAGCCCACCAGATCCACCGCGAACTTGTAGATGCGCCCGGTGACCCCGGCGATGTTCATGAGGTTGCCGGCCAGAATGAAGAAGGGCACGGCGAGCAGCGGAAAGCTCTCCACCCCCGCAATCATGCGCTGGGCCACCACCACATCCGGCGCGCCGCCGTGAACGGCGAGGTAGGCGAGCGAGGAGAGCACCATGGAGACGGCGACAGGAACGCCGAGCACCATCAGAATAAGAAAACCACCCAAGAGAATGAGCATCGATCAGCCCTCCGTCGAACCGTCGAAGGCACCGGGGCGTTCGAGCACCGAGTAACCGCGTTTGAGATTGCCGATGAACACCTGCACCGAGCGCAGCGTCATGAGCACGAAGCTGGCGAAGACCAGCAGGAACACCGGCTGTTTGGGCAGGTCCACGGTCGTCATGCGTTCATCGTGGATGAGCGCCGAATAGCGCCACACAAGCCACGAGAGATAAGCGAACACGCCGATGCGGATGACATCCACGCTCAGCGACGCCAGACGCCCCGAAAGACCGGGCAGGTAGCGATAGAGGAAATCGACATGGATATGACGCGAGGTGCGCGCACACATGGCCGCGCCGAGGAACACAACCCCGACAAGGCAATAGACGGCGATTTCCTCAGTCCAGGCGAGGGAATTGTTGAGCACGTAGCGCGTGATGAACTGAAGGAACACGCAAAGACACATGACCCAGAACACGCCAAGGGCGAGCCAGTCTTCAAGGCCATGCCCCGAGATATCGATGGGGGCCTCGGCTTCCTCGAAGGTGCGGGCGATTTCTTCGCTGGTCACAGGCGTGTGGATTTCGGCGGGCGTTGAGGCCACGGCACAAACCTCCGGTCTGGGGAAGGAAAAGCGGCGGCGCTCGCACGCCGCCGGTTGTCGGGTCAGGCTTACTTGACGGCCTGAATCTTCTCCCAGTCGGCCTTGCGATAGCCGAACTGCTCGAAGGTGACATTCTTGCTCACGGCGTCGAGGAACTCGGCGCGGCTGACCTCGGTGACGCTCAGGCCCTTTTCCTTGAAAAAGCCGACCAGCTTGGCCTCGTTGGCCTGAATGATCTTGGTGGCGCGCACAGACGCCTCCTGACTCACCTCGGTGAAGATCTTGCGCTCTTCGGGCGTGAACTTGTCCCAGGTGCCCTTGGCCACCACGGTGTTCAGATGATCGACGATGTGGCCGGTGAGCACGATGTGCTTTTGTACCTCGTAGAACTTCTTGGCCTCGATGGTGGTGAGCGGATTTTCCTGCGCTTCCACGGTGCCGTTCTGCAGCGCGAGATAGACCTCGGCGAAGGCGATGGGCGAGGTGTTGGCCCCGCAGGCACGCGGCATGGCGAGGTAGGCCGGCACATCCGGCACGCGGATTTTGAGGCCCTTCATATCCGCGCAGGACTTGAGCGGCTTGTTCGAGGTGGTGTGGCGCGTGCCATAATAGGTGGTGGCCGTGATCGTGTGGCCCGACTTCTCGCGGTAGCCGGCGGTCAGCTCCTTGTAGATGTCGGACTTGGTGTAGGCGATCAGGTGTTCCGGGCTGCGGAAGGTGTAGGGGTAATAGGTGACACCGATCGGCGGATAGGCGCGCGCCGCAAAGCTGGAGCCGGAGATGATGATGTCGATGGAACCCAGCGTGAGACCCTGATTGAGATCGGTTTCCTTGCCGAGCTGGGAGGCCGGAAACACCTCGATCTGGTACTTGTTGTTGGTGCGCTTGGCGAACTCGCCCGCCGCCCACACGGACTCGGTGTGGAAAGGCTCGGAAGCCTCATAAACATGCGCCCATTTGAGCTTGGTCTGCGCCTGCGCGCCGCCCAGCATGGCCGCAAGGCCAAGGCCCGCGAGCAGCGCGGATTTCACCAAAGTCTTCATGTCGTCCTCCCTTGTTTTTTGTTGCTCGGCCCTGTGTTTCAGGCCGAAGTCATTTCCGGTTTGCGGGCCTCTTCCGGTCCATTCTCGCCGAAACTACGTGAGAAGCGCTCCTGCGAGCGCTCGAGATGGCGGCAGAGCGCAGCACGCGCCGCAGCACCATCGCGCGCGGCCAGCGCATCGCGGATGGCGCGGTGCTCTGCCAGCGCTTCCGTCCAGCTCTCCTGATTTTCGAAATAAGCGGCGAGGCGCCCGAAGAAGGGGCTCATGCGGCGGTTGAAGAGATCCAGCACGGTCTGCTCGATGACCGCGTTGCCGAGCACAGCAGCGATGGCGACATGGAAATCACGATCGATCTCGATGGCCTCGTTCGAGGGGTGGCGCACCTTGGCCATGCGCTCCAGCAGGGCATCCAGGCGGGCGATATGCTCGGGTGTGATTGCCGCAGCTGCCTCCTGCGCAACAGCGGCTTCGATCAACGTGCGGGCGCGCAGCACCTCGAAGGGACCATCGTGCTCACCGGGCGCAGCGCTTACGGGCGGTTCCGCCACATAGATGCCGGAGCCGACGCGGATACGGATGCGCCCTTCCACCTCCAGCGCGATCAGCGCCTCACGCACGGTGGGACGTGAGACATTGAGGCGATCCGCAAACTCGCGCTCTGTGGGCAGGCGCGCGCCGACGGGAAGATTTTCGGAATCGAGATAGGCGCGGATCTGGTCCGCAACCTGCCGGTAAAGACGGCGTGGCTCGACAGCCTTCAGCGTCATCCCTGTCCCGCTCCCTGCTTCCCCCGGCCTGCCAAGCGGTTCACCCCGCCCCTCGCCTTGCGGCATGCCTTCTTGATGAGGCGGGGCAATAGGTAAATTG
>JAIUNQ010000008.1 GCA_020161475.1 Pseudomonadota bacterium
AAACCGATGCTGAGAAGCGCGCCGCCGCCAAGCTGCGCGAGCTGAAGGGTTCCAAGCCCGCCACGCGCGATGACGACGAGGACGATGATACGCCCGCGCCGCGCAAGGCTGAAACGCCCAAGAACAGTGCCCCCTCGGCCAAGTCTGAGGATGCGAAGCTGCGCGCTGCCCGCGCCGAAGCCGAGCGCGCCAAGCTGGAAGCCGAAAAGGCCAAGGCGGAAGCTGTGAAGGCCAAGGCCGAGAGCGAAAAGGCCAAGGCTGAGATGGAAAAGGCGCGCACGGCCAAGCTCGCGAAAGCGGAAGCCGGTGGCAGCAAGTCTCTCAAGGCAGAAACGGCGAAAGCTGAGGCCGCCAAGGTGGAAGCCGAGAAGGCCGAGCGCCAGCGCGTCGCCGCGGCTGAAAAGCTCAAAGCCGAAAAACTGAAGGTGGAGAAGGCCAAGGCCGAGAAGATCGCCCGCGCCAAGAAGGTGGATGATGACGACACCGTCACCACCGGCTCCATCCCCACCACCAAGCTGCCCGAGCGCGCCCCGGTTGAGCCGAAAATGGCTGCCAAGGCGGAATCGAAGGCGGAAGCGGCGGAAACCGCCAGCGCCGACACCTTCCGTTGGCCGGCCAAGGGCCGCGTGATCTCAGGCTTCGGGGCGCGTGGCACTGGCGGTGCCAACGACGGCATCAACATCGCGGTGCCGGAAGGCACGCCGGTCCGCGCGGCGGAAGGCGGCACGGTGGTCCATGCCGACGACGCTCTGAAGGGCTACGGCAAGATGGTTCTGGTACGCCACCCCAACGGCTACGTCTCGGTCTATGCCCACAACGGCGAGCTGAACGTGAAGCGTGGGGATACGGTGAAGCGGGGTCAGGTGATCGCCCATTCGGGTGCCACCGGCAACGTCACCTCGCCCCAGCTGCACTTCGAGCTGCGCAAGGGTGCCCAGCCTGTGGATCCCACGACACGCCTCGCTGACTGAGGCAAAAGAGCTTCCCCGCTCCCGCGAGACACTGGATCGGGAAAAGAGGGCATGGCCTCCCAAAGGGGCCATGCCCTTTCTTTTTCAAGCGTTGAGCGCGGCCAACATGCGCGGCACGATCGCCTTGTGAAACGGCATGATGGTGGCGAGATACAGCTTGCCGCCGAGGTTATGCCGCCGCACCAAGGTGGTGGCACGCACCACACCAGCCACGTCGTGGTCAATCACGATGCGGAAATCGAGGTGCTTGTCGTCAAACCCCAGCACCACGCGCTCGGGCGAAGCACTCACCACCGGGAACCATCCGATGCGCGGCTCAGGCCCAACCTCGTCCGTGCCGCGCAAGCCGAGCGGGGCCATCAGCCGGTTACGCACGCCCAGCAGGGCCTCGACCCAACCCGGTGCCTGATCCAGTGCCTTATGCGCCGCTGAAACAGCATCATAGCGCCCCGGCTGCACCGCAACGGAGAAGCTGTCGGCAAAGTCATGGCCGGGCAGCAGGGGTTCAAGCCCTTCCGGCACAGGGCAGGGCGCGGGCTTATCCAAGGTGCACGCCCTCCCGGTCCGCGAGATCGGAACTGAACTGCCACGCGACGCGGCTGCCTTCAATCGCCTTTGCAAGCGAAGTGGGAACCGGTTCGCGTGAAGCAAAGGCGGCGGAAACAGGAAGAGGGGGCCGCGCTTCAACCAAGACGGATGCCCTCCCGGCCCGCCAAGTCGGAGATGAACTGCCACGCCACGCGGCCGCCTCTTCCCCCGCGCGTGGTGGCCCATTCCAGCGCCTGATGGTGCAACGCCTCGCGCGGGGTTTTGAGGCCGAAATACTCGGCGTAAGCGTCGATCATGGCGAGGTAATCATCCTGCGACGCTTTGTGCAGCCCCAGCCACAGCCCGAAACGATCGGACAGCGAGACCTTCTCTTCCACCGCCTCATGCGGGTTGATGGCGGTTGAGCGCTCGTTCTCGATCATGTCACGCGGCAGCAGGTGCCGCCGGTTCGAGGTGGCATAGAACAATACATTCTCCGGCCGCCCGGCGATGCCGCCGTCGAGCACGGCTTTGAGCGCCTTGTAGCTGTTTTCGCCCGCATCAAAGCTCAGGTCATCGCAAAACAGGATGAAGCGGAAGGGCGCGGGCCGCAGCAGGTCCATCAGCGCCGGCAGGCTTTCAATATCCTCGCGCGAGAGTTCCACCAGCTTGAGCGGATGCCCCTCAGCCTGCATCTGCGCGTGGGCGGCCTTGACGAGGCTCGATTTGCCCATGCCGCGCGCGCCCCACAGCAGCACGTTGTTGGCGGGAAACCCTTGGGCAAAGCGGCGCGTGTTATCGACAAGGATGTCGCGGATATGGTCGATCCCCTTGAGCAGCGAGAGCGGCACCCGCGAGATGCTCGGGACCGGGGTCAGCCCGCCCCGCGTCGCATGCCACAAAAAGCCTTCGGCAGCGGCAAAATCCGGCACAGGCGGCGGGGGCGGGGCCAACCGCTCCAGCGATTCGGCAATACGGGTGAGAAGCGGCAGCAGCGTTGCAGGATCAGACGTCATCGAAAAGCCGTATCTGGGGAAGATGCACCGTTCTAACGCGGCAGCCGCACCCGCGCCAATGGTGAAATCGCGAGGAAAAGTGCGGCAAACGTTGCTTTCGACGCTTTGCTCACTATAGTCCGCGCGAGCTTTTCCGGCCCCCATCCTGGGGGCGCTGTTTTCATGGAGAACGACGTGTTCGTCACCCCCGCTTTTGCTCAGGCCGCTGGCGGCTCTGCCACTGCCAACGATGCGCTCATGCAGCTTCTGCCGTTCGTTTTCGTCATCATCATCATGTACTTCCTCATCATGCGCCCGCAGCAGAAGCGCGCGAAGGCCCATGCCGAGATGGTGAAGAACCTGCGTCGCGGTGACACCGTGATCATGAGCTCGGGCATGGTCGGCAAGATCACCAAGGTGATCGACGACAACGAGATCGAGGTCGAAATCGCCGACAACGTGAAGGTGCGTTTCGTGCGCTCCATGGTGGCGGAAGTCCGCTCCAAGACCGAGCCGGTCGCCGCGGCCTCGTAAGCGCCGGGGCAGGGGGCACGCCCCCTGCCTTGCCCAGATGTCCTGCCGGGTCGGCGTTGCCGGCCTTTCTGCCTGCCTACCCGTGAGGGTCCATGTTCCGCACGTCTTCCATCAAGCTCATCCTGATCTGGCTCACGCTCGCGCTGGGCCTTTATGTCACCCTGCCCACACTGCTGGGCAAGGAGGCGATGGATCGTGTGAGCGCGGTTCTGCCCTCTTTCCTCGTCCCCAAGGGCACGGTGAAGCTCGGTCTTGACCTTCAGGGCGGTGTCCACGTGATGCTGGAAGCGGATCGCGCCGGCCTTGCGCGCGATATGGTCAAGCAGCTGCAGGAAGATGTGCGCCGCGTGCTGCGCACCGAGCGTGTGGCGCCTGCTGGCGGCATCGTCGGCCAGCAGCGCGGTGTCTCGCTGCGCATCACGGATAATGCGGCGCGCGCCAAGGTGCTGCCGAAGTTGCAGGAGCTTTCCACCCCGGTCACCTCGGCCGTTCTGGGCAATACGGGCCAGAAGTCTCTTGAAATCAACGATATGGGCGATGGCCTGATCCAGATCGTGATCACCGACGCCGAGTTGAACGACCGCGCCCGCCGCGCGGTGGAACAGTCCATCGAAATCTTCCGCAAGCGTATCGATCCGGAAGGCGTGAAAGAACCCTCGATCCAGCGTCAGGGTCTGGACCGCATCGTGGTGCAGGTGCCGGGCGCGAAGGACTCGAAGGAAATCACCGACGTTCTCCAGCCGGGCAAGCTCGAGTTCCGCCTTGTCGCGGACCCGGGCGCGCCCCCGAACGAGATCGAAACCCTGCCGTCTGACGATGGCACAGGCCCGATGCAGGTCGAGCGCCGCGTGATGGTGCGCGGTGAGGATCTGGTCTCCGCTGATCCGGGCTTTGACCAGCGCTCCTCCGAGCCGATCGTCAACTTCCGCTTCAACGTGAAGGGGGCGCAGGCCTTCGCAAAGGTCACCACCGAAAACGTTGGCAAGCCCTTCGCCATCATCCTCGACAACAAGATCATTTCCGCCCCACGCATCCTGTCGCCGATCACGCAGGGGCAGGGCCAGATTTCGGGTCGCTTCACCGTTGAGAGCGCCAACCGCCTCGCTGTGCTGCTGCGTTCGGGCGCGCTGCCGGCCTCCTTCACGCTGGTGGAAGAGCGCACGGTCGGCCCGGGCCTCGGACGAGACTCCATCGCTTCGGCCACGCTCGCCTCCACGGTGTCGGCGGTGCTGATCATTGCCTTCACTCTGGCCACTTATGGCGTGCTTGGCCTCATCGCCATTATCGCGCTGGTCGCCAACCTCGTGCTGCTCATCGCCTGCATGGCGCTGCTTGGCTCCACCCTCACGTTGCCCGGCATCGCCGGCATCGTGCTGACCGTTGCGATGGCGGTGGACTCGAACGTGCTGATCTACGAGCGCATCCGCGAGGAACAGATGTCAGGGCGCTCCGCCGTCTCGGCGCTGGATTCGGGGTTCACGCGGGCGCTGGCCACCATTCTCGACTCCAACATCACCGGCTTTCTGGCGCACGCCATCCTGTTCTTCGTCGGCACCGGCGCGGTAAAGGGCTTCGCGGTCACCACCTGCCTCGGTCTGGGCACCACCATCTTCACGGCCTTCACGCTCACCCGCATCATGGTGGCGGCCTGGTACAAGTGGTTCAAGCCCAAAGCCGTTCCCATCTGAGCCCGCGCCGCTGTGTCGCCCGCCATCCCGCTATTTTGCTGAGCCCGCATGAAACTCCTTCGCCTCATCCCCGATAATACGCGCTTCGGCTTCATGCGCTTCCGGCGCGTCAGCTTCCCGTTCTCGGCGCTGGCCTCCATCGTGGCGGTCGTGGCCTTTCTCGTCTTCGGCATGAACGTCGGCATCGACTTCAAGGGCGGCACCGTCGTCGAAATGCAGGCCAAGGGCGAGAACCGGGCGGAATACGCCGCAGTGCGTGACGCCGCCCACAAGCTCGGCCTTGGCGAGGTCGAGGTGCAGGAGTTCGGCGCTGCCGGCAAGGACGTGCTGCTGCGCGTGGGCCTCCAGCCCGGCGGCGATGATGCCCAAAAGCAGGTCATCGTGAAGCTGCGCTCGGCGTTCGAGGAGAAGTTCGAATTCCGCCGCGTGGAAATCGTGGGCCCGCGCGTCTCGGAAGAACTCGTGCAGAACGGCACCATCGGCGTGCTGCTCGCGATCCTTGTGGTGCTGGTCTATCTCTGGTTCCGCTACGAGTGGGAATTCGCGGTCGGTGCGGTCATTGCCACCATGCACGATCTGTTGCTCACCATCGGCTTCTTCGCGGTCACCCAGCTCCAGTTCGACCAGACCTCGATCGCCGCCATCCTCTCGATCATCGGCTATTCGCTCAACGACACCGTGGTCGTCTATGACCGCGTGCGTGAATTGCTCCGCAAGTACAAGAAGATGACCATGGCGGAGCTGCTGGATCTCTCCATGAACACCACGCTCTCGCGCACGGTCATCACCTCCATGACAACCATCCTCGCGCTTGTAGCACTGGCGATTTTCGGCGGCGAGGCGATCCGTGGCTTCTGTCTGGCCATGCTGTTCGGCGTGCTGATCGGCACCTATTCTTCCATCTTCATCGCTGCCCCTATCCTTATCTATCTTGGCGTGAAGACGGGCGAGGGCGCGGCCAGCGTGACCCCGCAGAAGCCCTGATCGCAGGAGGATTGCCGTGAACGCGCCCGAACATAACCAGACGGCCTTCGTCCCCGGCGGCCATGCCATCGATTCCTACGGCAATGGCGGCTTCCGCTTTGCGGGCATGTCGCATGTCGGCTCGGTCATCGCCATGCCCACCGGCATCCAGAGCTGGCAGGTGAAGATCGCGTCACGCATTGACGTCAACTCGCTCACACCGGTTCTTGCGGAAATGGAGCGGATCGACATCCTGCTGGTCGGTACGGGCGAAAAGGCCCTGCCTCAGAACGCCCCCTTCGCGCAGGCTCTGCGCTCCATGGGCATCCATGTGGATGTTATGGATACGCCTGCTGCTGCGCGCACCTACAACGTGCTGTTCGAAGAAGGCCGCCGCGTCGCGGCCGCCCTGCTGGCGGTGTAAGCTGGGGGTTTCCCTCGGCGGGATAAACGCCATATAGCCTCTCATGTACTTCCTTCCGGGGCTTTCATGACCGCGCCAATTTTCCCGCCGCTGCCAGCGGAAGCTGAGGCGCTCGCAGTCGCGTTTGAATCGGCGCGCCTGAGCGTGAAGACGCTCGATCCTGACCGTTATCTCGCCACGCTTTTTGCCCCGCGGGATGCGCAGCCCTTTCTTTTCGCGCTCTATGCCTTCTCGGCGGAAATCGCGCGGGTGCGCGAGAGCATCTCGGAGCCGATGCTGGGGGAGATCCGTCACCAGTGGTGGCGCGAGGCACTGTCCTGCAAGGCGCAAAGCGCGGTTGAAAATCCGCTCGCGCTGGCGCTGCACACCACGCTTCAGAAGTTCGCCCTGCCGCCCGAGCCGCTTCTGGCGCTGATCGAGGCCCGCGGCTTCGACCTGTATGATGACCCGATGCCGACCTGGCTGGATCTTGAGGGCTATTGCGGGGAAACCTCGTCTTCGCTCATCCGCCTCGCCACGCTGATTTTAGGCGGCGGGCAGGAATGCGGCGGCGCGGATCTTTGCGGCCATGCGGGCGTAGCTTATGCCATCACCGGTCTGCTGCGCGCGTTTCCCTTCCACGCGCGGCGGCATCAATGCTTCATTCCGCATGAGGTGCTGATCGCCTGTGGCGTTTCACACGACGATATATTTGCCGGCAAAGACAGCGAGAACCTGCGTGCGGCCTTACACGCCATGCGCACGCGCGCCCATAGCCATCTCGATATCGTGTCGGGCAAACTCTGTTGCCTGCCGCGCACCTGTCGCGCAGCCTTCTTTCCGGTTTGCCTGACCCGGAACTACCTGACGCAGATGGAGCAGGCGGACTACAAGCCCTTCGAAACCCGCATCGACCTGTCGTCCCTGCGCAAGATGTGGATTTTCGGCAAATCCGCGCTCAAGGCGCGCTGATTCCGGCCGTTTGATCCGTGCAAGGCGCTGGGTTGAGCGCAACCCTTTTCAGAGCTGGCTCATCCACTGGGCCAAGGCTTGTTTCGCCCGCGCGGTGATCTGCCGCTTGCGCGCTTGGCCCTTTTCCTTGCCCTTCAGGCGCTTGCCGTTTTCATCGCGCGGGGCTTCCAGCACCTGCGGAAACAGGCCGAAGTTCACATTCATCGGCTGGTAGCTCTTGGTGCCACCATCAATGGTTTCGATGTGCCCGCCGGTGATGTGGTTGAGCAGCGCACCGAAAGCGGTTTCCGGGGGCGGGGGCGCCATCTCGCGGCCCAGCCGCTCAGCGGCTGCAAGACGCCCCGCCATCAGGCCCATGGCCGCGCTCTCGACATAGCCTTCGCAGCCTGTGATCTGGCCGGCAAAGCGCAGACGCGGCATCGCTTTCAGGCGCAGCCGCTCGTCAAGCAGGCGCGGAGAGTTGAGGTAGGTGTTGCGGTGAATGCCGCCGAGGCGCGCGAATTCCGCATTCTCCAGCCCCGGAATCATGCGGAAAATCTCAGCCTGCGCGCCATACTTCAGCTTGGTCTGGAAGCCGACCATGTTGTAGAGCGTGCCCAGCTTGTTATCCTGCCGCAGCTGCACGATGGCGTAGGATTTGACGGTCGGATCATGCGGATTGGTGAGCCCCACAGGCTTCATCGGCCCATGACGCAGAGTCTCGACGCCGCGCTCGGCCATCACCTCGATCGGCAGGCAGCCATCGAAATACGGCGTGTCCTTTTCCCATTCCCGGAACTCGGTCTTCTCGCCCGCGAGCAGCGCGGCCACAAAAGCCTCGTACTGCTCCTTGTTCATGGGGCAATTGATGTAATCCGCACCGGTGCCGCCGGGGCCCGCCTTGTCATAGCGGGACTGGAACCAGGCCTTGTCCATGTCGATGCTCTCAAAGTGGACAATAGGGGCGATAGCATCGAAAAACGCGAGCGAATCCTCGCCCGAGAGCGAACGGATCGCCTCGGCCAGTGCAGGCGAGGTGAGGGGGCCGGTGGCAATGATCACATTGTCCCACGCTTCGGGCGGCAGGCCAGCCACCTCTCCACGCTCGATGGTGATCAACGGATGCGCTTTAAGCGCGGCTGTCACCGCATCGGAGAAGGCGTCGCGGTCAACCGCGAGCGCGGAACCGGCGGGCACCTGATGGGCATCGGCCTTGGCCATGATCAGCGAGCCGAGCTGGCGCATCTCGTAATGGATCAGGCCAACAGCGTTGAGATCGGAATCATCCGACCGGAACGAGTTGGAGCATACCAACTCAGCCAAGCCCTCGCCCTTGTGCGCGGGCGTGGTGGTGATGGGGCGCATCTCATGGAGGATGACGGGCACGCCCGCCTGCGCGATTTGCCAGGCAGCTTCCGAGCCCGCAAGCCCGCCGCCGATGATGTGAATGGGAGAAATGTCGCTCATGCGCGGGTTCTAGAGCATGCCGCGCAAAAGTGGAAACCGGTTTTGCGGCCTACGGCATGCTCTCGGGGAATCCATGCCGCGCAAAAGGGAAAACCGGTTTTGCGGCCAACGGCATGCTTCGCGAAAATCCATGCCGCGCAAGAGGGAAAACCGGTTTTGCGATTGCTGGCCTGCCAACAAAAAAGGCCCGCCAGAGGCGGGCCAGTTTGAGGCGCGAGGGAGAGGAACGCGCCGGAAGGTCGATCAGGCGTTCACAGCGTGGCGAACGGCATACTCGATATCGGCGCGGTTGATGCCGATGTCGTGGAGTTCGCGGTCGGTCAGGCCGGCGAGGATCGCGCAATTGCGGCGATAGGCGAGATAAGCGCGGAACTTGGCGATGAGCTGGGCGATAATCATGTCGGTTCTCCTTCGAGAGCACCCGCCCGCCAGACAAGACGTGATGGCGAAAGACGGTTGCAAAATCAGATTTTTCAGAGCGCCGGAACCTCAGGTGAGGTGCCCTGACGACCCTGACGACGGGCGACTGCGTCCCGTCTGGATGTGCGCTTATTTCGCGCCGCAACATGGCAAAGTCGAGGCAAAATACGCTGTTTAATCGCGCGGCAGACCTGAGCAAAACGCATGCGTAAGACACAATTTATTAGCACTTATGCGAATAGAGCGGGAAGACCTCGCTCGCAGAAAAAATTTTCCGAAATCAATTCAATGGGATAGTTACAAACCGGCGATAAGCTCTACCGCTTCAGAGGCCGCCGCTGGAGCACCTCCGCCAGGAAGCGCCCGGTGTGACTGGCCGGAGCCGCCGCAATCTCCTCCGGCGTGCCGGCAGCCACCACCATGCCGCCGCCGTCCCCCCCTTCAGGCCCCATGTCGATGATATGGTCAGCCGTCTTGATCACCTCGAGATTATGCTCGATCACCACCACGGTATTACCCTGGTCGGCCAGTTCGTGGAGCACTTCCATCAGCTTGGCGACATCGTGGAAGTGAAGGCCGGTGGTCGGCTCATCAAGGATGTAGAGCGTGCGCCCCGTCGAGCGGCGCGACAGTTCCTTGGAAAGCTTGACGCGCTGCGCTTCGCCGCCGGAAAGCGTTGTCGCCTGCTGGCCCACCTTCACATAGCCGAGCCCCACGCGCGCCAGCGTCTCCATCTTGTCGCGGATGGAGGGCACTGCCTTGAACAGCTCCGCCGCTTCTTCCACCGTCATGTCGAGCACATCAGCAATGGAATAGTCGCGGAACTTCACTTCCAGCGTCTCGCGGTCATAGCGTCGCCCCTTGCAAACATCGCAGGTGACATAGACATCGGGCAGGAAGTGCATCTCAATCTTGACGACGCCGTCGCCCTGGCAGGCCTCGCAGCGCCCGCCCTTGACGTTGAACGAGAAACGCCCCGGCCCATAGCCGCGCGCTTTCGCCTCGGGCAGGTTCGAGAACCAGTCGCGGATCGGCGTGAAGGCACCGGTATAGGTCGCCGGGTTCGAGCGCGGCGTGCGCCCGATGGGGCTTTGATCAATGTCGATCACCTTGTCGAGCTTTTCCAGCCCCTCGATCCGCTCGAACGGGGCAGGGTGCTCCATCGCCCCGTTCAGCCGTCTCGCCGCCGCCTTGTAGAGCGTCTCGATAACCAGCGTGGACTTGCCGCCGCCCGAGACGCCGGTGACACAGGTGAAAAGTCCCAGCGGAATCTCGACATCAACATTGCGCAGGTTATTGCCCCGCGCCCCCGTGAGCTTGAGCGCATGGCCGGGCCTAGCCGCGCGGCGCTTCTTCGGCACCGGCACGGATTTGCGACCCATGAGATAATCACCGGTGAGTGACTTGGGGTTGGCGATCACTTCTTCGGGCGTGCCGACGGCAATGATCTCGCCGCCATGGATGCCCGCGCCCGGGCCGATATCAACGACATAATCCGCCTCACGGATCGCATCCTCGTCATGCTCCACCACGATCACCGAATTGCCGAGATCGCGCAGGCGCTTGAGGGTGCCGAGCAGGCGCTCGTTATCGCGCTGGTGAAGGCCGATCGAGGGCTCATCCAGCACATAGAGCACGCCGGTCAGCCCCGAGCCGATCTGCGAGGCGAGACGGATGCGCTGGCTCTCACCGCCCGAAAGCGAGCCCGAGCCGCGGCTTAGGGTCAGATAGTCGAGGCCCACATCATTCAAAAAGCGCAGACGATCCCGGATTTCCTTGAGAATCCGCCCGGCAATCTCGTTCTGCTTGGTGCTCAGGCGTTCGGGGAGCTTTTCATACCAATCGGCGGCATCGCGCACCGAGAGCTTGGCGACCTGACCGATGTGGTCGCCCGCGATCTTCACCGCCAACGCTTCGGGCTTCAACCGGTACCCGTCACAGGCGGTGCAGGGCGATTCAGACATGAAGCGCGAGATTTCCTCACGTGACCAATCGCTTTCCGTCTCCTTGTAGCGACGTTCGAGGTTGGTGATGATGCCCTCGAAAGGCTTTTTCACCTCGTAGCCGCGTGAGCCGTCATTGTAGGTGAAGCGGATCGGCTCCACACCCGAACCATAGAGCAGCATCAGTTTGGCGCTGTCCGGCAGGCTGTCCCACGGCTTGTTGAGGGAGAAGCCGTAGTGATCCGCCAGCGCCTCCAGCGTCTGCCCGTAATAGGGCGAGGAGGACTTGGCCCAGGGCGCAATCGCGCCCTTCTTGAGGGTCAGGCTACCGTCCGGCACGATCAGATCCGGGTCGATCTTCATCTCATGGCCGATGCCGCCGCAGGTGGGGCAGGCACCGAACGGGTTGTTGAACGAGAACAGGCGCGGCTCGATCTCGGCAATGGTGAAGCCGGAAACCGGGCAGGCAAACTTGGAGGAGAAGGTGACGCGCTTGGCCTCGCCGTTCTCCTCTTTCTCATCCGCCAGCTCCAGCACGGCAATGCCGTCAGCCATATCGAGCGCAGCCTCGAACCCTTCGGCGAGCCGCGCACCGATATCCGCACGCACAACGATGCGGTCGATCACCACATCAATGTCATGCTTGAGCTTTTTATCGAGCGCGGGCGCCTCGGAAATCTCGTAATACTGCCCGTCGATCTTCACGCGCTGGTAGCCGCGCTTCAGGAACTCCGCCAGTTCCTTCTTGTATTCGCCCTTGCGCCCGCGAATGACCGGCGCGAGCAGATAGGCGCGGGTACGCTCGGGCAGTGCCAGCACGCGGTCCACCATCTGGGAAACGGTCTGGCTCTCGATCGGAAGGCCGGTGGCGGGAGAATAGGGAATACCGACACGCGCCCAGAGCAGGCGCATGTAGTCGTAGATCTCGGTCACCGTGCCCACGGTGGAGCGCGGGTTCTTTGAGGTCGTCTTCTGCTCGATGGAAATGGCCGGGGAAAGCCCGTCGATCTGGTCGACATCGGGCTTCTGCATCATCTCCAGAAACTGGCGCGCATAGGCCGACAGGCTCTCGACATAGCGCCGCTGCCCCTCGGCATAGATCGTGTCGAAGGCGAGGCTCGATTTTCCGGAGCCGGAAAGCCCGGTGAACACCACCAGCTTGTCGCGCGGAATGACGAGATCGACATTCTTGAGATTGTGCTCGCGCGCACCGCGCACCGAGAGAACCCGCTGCCCCTCAAAGCGCTGCGCGGCGTCAAACAGCTTCTCGATCTCGCGCGCCTCGCGCGCGGCCTTGGACTTGCTCATCGTGAAAAGTCTTTTCGGGAGGGGAGGAAACTGTCCCTGATCTATGGCGACAGCCCACCCGCTTCAACATTGATGACGAAAAGACCTTGCAGATTCTGTCAGGAGTGTCTAGAACAAATTAAGAACATTGTCATGAGGCGCCGATGGGCGCCCAGAAGCAGGCGGGCTTCTTGTGCAGCCGGATGATGGGGCCAGCGCCGTCGTTGCGGCGGCAGATATGGTAGCGGTCATCCGGCGAAGGGCGCGCCTCGTGATACTCGATCAGCGTGCCGTCGTGCAGGGTGTAACCTGCCGGCGAGACGCGGACATCTGAGATCGGCATGGGGAAGCAATCCTTGTCCGAGCAACACTCGAAAGGATACCAGCTGTGCGCCAGCGCAGCGCCAGTCGAGATGAGCAGAGCAAAAACACCAGCTTTCATCGAAACCTCCTCGCGGGTTGGCGGGCGGCAGGCACGAAAAGACAGGGGCGAAGCGGCAGAGTTCAAACGAAGGCACGAAAAGGCGAACGCAGCGCATGGCCGCGCAGTCGGTCGTCGTGGCGAATATTCGGATAGGGGCGAAGGTCGGGGCGTTCTGGGCCGATCCTTACGCCATGGATCGAGGCTAAGCCCGGTTTGGTTAATTTTGTGTCTCTAGAGCGCAGACACCGGCATGTGGACAAAGCCGCAGCCGACTATACGGGGCAGGGGCGGGGCACTAAGGTGCGCCGCCTGAGTTTCACCAAGAGAAAGCAAAAGACATGGCGGGCAGCGTCAACAAGGTCATTCTGGTCGGCAATCTTGGCCGCGACCCGGAGGTGCGCCGCATGCAGAGCGGGGATCGCGTGGCGAACCTGCGCATTGCCACATCCGAGAGCTGGCGTGACAAACAGACGGGCGAGCGCCGCGAGAAGACCGAATGGCACTCCGTTGCCATCATGAATGACCGCCTCGCGGAAGTGGCCGAAAAATACCTGCGCAAGGGCTCCAAGGTTTACGTGGAAGGCTCGCTCGAAACCCGCAAGTGGACGGACAAGGAAGGTCAGGAGCGCTACACCACAGAGGTTGTGATTGGCCGCTTCAGGGGCGACCTCACCATCCTCGACAGCCGCGATTCCGGCGGCGGCAGTGGCCGCGACATGGAAGAGGGCGGCTATTCGGGTGGCGGCGGTGGTTACTCGGGCGGCTCTCGCTCCGGCGGGGGCGCACCGGCTCCGCGCGGCGGTGGCGGCGGTGGTGGCCGCGCGCCGGATCTGGATGATGATATCCCCTTCTGATCAGGCTTGTTGCCAAATGATCCAAGCCCGCCTTCAGGCGGGCTTTTTGTTGTTGCCGCTCCCCATGGATCGCCACTTATCGAGGAATTTTTTTCTTTCCAGAGGCCATGAGATTGAGGCATGGTAGAAAAATCACCTATGGTGATGCGAATTTAAGATGAATTCTATAGAGCCGGACCCTGATCCATGGACTCCTTTGACCGCGCCATCCTTGCCCAATTGCAGGAGGACGCCGCGCTCCCCCTGAACGAGATCGCCAACCGGGTCGGGCTTTCACCCACGCCGTGCTGGAACCGCATCCGCAAGATGGAGGAATCGGGCGTCATCTCCCGGCGCGTTGCCGTGCTGGATGCGCCCTCGCTGGGCCTTGGCGTCACGATCTTCGTGTCCATCGAAACGGCAGACCATTCGGAAGCCTGGCTCTCGAAGTTTGCCGAGGCCGTGCGCTCGATGCCCGAGGTCGTCGATGTGTATCGCATGTCAGGCGATGTTGATTACATGATGCGCGTGGTAGTGCCGAACATCGATGCTTACGATGATTTCTATCGCCGCCTGATCAAATCCGTCCCGCTGAAAAACGTCACCTCGCGCTTTGCCATGGAAAAGATCAAGGCGACGACGGCGCTGCCGCTGGCACAATCGCCGGTTTTCAAGGCGCGCAAGAAGACGCTCAAGTGAGCTGGCCCAGCGAGGGGATCATGCGCTCAAAGATCGTACTGGCCCTCCTCTTCGTATCCGCACCGGCGTCGGCCAACCCATTGGAAAGCGAGCTGCCGACCGTGCGAGAGGCCTGCTGGTCACGCCAGTATGATGGTGCACATCTGGCTCGCCATCCCGGACAACGCGTCGCCGCCATAGCGCTGTCCAAGGTACGCGACGAGCCGGGCAGGGGTGTTCTCACCCTGTCGTTGCTGGTCAACCTGCGCGAGCGCGCCCCGATCATGCGGGGCGAGGCGCGTCCTTATGACTTTGCCAGCCATGTGCTGTGCCGCCCCGCAGGATCGGGCCTGTCCTGCGAGAGTGAATCCGGGCTGGGCGGCTTCAGGATCGAGCGGGCAAACGGCGGGCTTATGGTGAAGAACCCGGGGGTTATCCGGCTCAACCCCTCGAATTACGACTCCGAAGACGTCGCACCGAACCATATCCGGCTTTCAGCAAAGCCCGATGATGCGGCATGGCTGCTGGATACGCGCGGCCCCAAGCCTTGCCCGTTCTGAGGCACTGCTGGTACGACACCGGACCGCCCGGCAGGGCAAAATGGGAATCAGCCATGACACTCGCGCCGTTTGTTGCCGCCCCCGCCCACATCCAGACGCATATTCTGGCGGCGATGATGGTGCTGGTGTTGACCCCGTTCCAGTTCTTCGTGCTGCGCAAAGGCTCGCCCGAGCATCGGATGCTGGGCTATTTCTGGCTTTTCGCCATGGGCGTCGTCGCGCTGACCTCGTTCTTCATCCGCTCGAATCTGGCGCTGTCCTTCAAGGGGTTCAGCCCCATCCACCTTCTCTCGGTCCTCTCGGTGTTTTCCATCGGCAGCGCCATCCTGCTCGCGCGCGCGGGCAAGATCGCGGCGCACCGCAAAACGCTCATCATGCTCACGGTGAGTTTTCTGATTGCGGGCGCCTTCACATTCGCCCCCCATCGCATCATGGGGCGTATGCTCCTCGGCCTCAGCTGAAGCGCGTTATCGGCGCGGCAGTTCGCTGAAACCCGAGCGGTTTTCCTTCGCCCGCAGCGGCTCGCGCAGACGGTTGGCATCCGCCTTGGTTTCCTTGGCGGCCGCAAGAATTCCCTCGCTCGCCTCAGGCAGTTTTTCTGCAACGGCCTTTGCTGGCCCGGTATCGGCAACAGGACTGGCAACAGCTTGTCCACCACCACTCAGGAACGAAAACTTCGAAAGATCCTGCTGGGAGAGGAGCGTGTAGCCCCCTGTTGCGGCAAGCCCGAAGCACGCGAGCGTGAAAACACCGGTGAGAACCGCAGACACGATCTCGCCTCTCCGGCCAGCCTTCCGGACAAGATCATCGCGCTGCTCATGGATCCAGGACATGAGGATCTCTTCGTCCGGTGAAGCCGTCTTACTGGTTCACATCTATACCGGTAAACGTCACAATCCGATTAACTTCCCGACTTCAAGTTGCACAACTTGCGTGAATTAAAGAGGACCGCATGATGTGGCGCCTGCGCTGAACGAATTGGCGCCTGCGCTGAACACAGGGGACTTATCCCCACCCCACATTCGCTTTCCGAAATGGAATCGCCTACATCAAGGGTTCGCCTCACGCGCGCGCGCCGCGCGTGTGCGCCCGCGCCGCTTCGGCGCGACACCAACAGGGAATGAGCCTTGTCCGACGAGAAGAACGATACCCCTCCGGCCTCCGACGGTTCGGAGATCCGCCCGATCTCCATCACCGAGGAAATGAAGCGCTCCTACCTCGATTACGCGATGAGCGTGATCGTCTCGCGTGCGCTGCCCGATGCGCGTGACGGCCTGAAGCCCGTGCATCGCCGCATCCTCTTCTCGATGCACGAGAGCGGCTACACGCCGGACAAGCCCTACAAGAAATCCGCCCGTGTCACCGGCGATACGATGGGTAAATACCATCCGCACGGGAATCTGGCGATTTACGACGCGCTGGTGCGCATGGCGCAGGAATTCTCCCTGCGCGTGCCGCTGATCGACGGCCAGGGCAACTTCGGCTCGGTGGACGGTGATCCGCCGGCGGCCGAACGTTACACCGAAGTGCGCCTCGCCAAGCCGGCGCTCTCGCTGCTGGAAGACCTTGAGGAAGACACCGTCGATTTCACGCCCAACTATTCGGGCGAATTCGACGAACCCACGGTGATGCCCGCCCGCTTCCCGAACCTGCTGGTCAACGGCGCGGGTGGCATCGCGGTGGGCATGGCGACCAACATTCCGCCGCATAACCTCGGCGAAGTGATCGATGCCTGCATGGCGCTGATCGAGGATCCCTCGCTCGAAGCCGAAGACCTGATGCGCATCGTCCCCGGCCCGGATTTTCCGACCGGCGCGCTCATTCTGGGCCGTGGTGGCATCCGCAACGCCTACACCACCGGGCGCGGCTCCATCATCATGCGCGCCCGCGCCACCATCGAGGAAATCCGCAAGGACCGCGACGCCATCATCGTCACCGAGATTCCGTATCAGGTGAACAAGGCCAGCCTGATCGAGCGCATTGCCGATCTCGTGCGTGAGAAGAAGATCGAGGGCATCTCGGACCTGCGCGATGAATCCGATCGTCAGGGCATGCGCATCGTCATCGAGCTGAAGCGCGACGCTGTGGGCGATGTGGTGCTCAACCAGCTCTATCGCCACACCCCGATGCAGTCCTCCTTCGGCGCGAACATGATCGCGCTGAACGGCGGTCGCCGCCCGGAAATGATGACTCTGAAGGACATGCTGCGGGCCTTCCTTGATTTCCGCGAGGATGTCATCGGTCGCCGCACGCGTTTCCGCCTCAACAAGGCGCGTGATCGCGCGCATGTCTTGGTGGGTCTGGCGATTGCGGTCGCCAATATTGATGCCGTGATCAAACTCATCCGTGAAAGCGCCGATGCCGCCTCCGCGCGCGAGCAACTGATGGCGCGTCATTGGCCGGCGGCGGATGTGGCCCCGCTCATCGCGCTGATCGACGATCCGCGCCACAAGCTCGCCGAGGATTCCACCTACCGCCTCTCCGAGCGGCAGGCCAACGCAATCCTCGATCTTCGCCTTCAGCGTCTCACGGCGCTGGGCCGCGACGAAATCGCCGAGGAACTGGAGAAGATCGCCGCGCAGATCCGCGATTTCCTCGACATTCTCGGCTCGCGTGCCCGCATCCTCGGAATTGTGCGCGATGAGCTCACCGCCATCCGTGATGCGCATGCCACCCCGCGCAAGACCGAGATCATCGAGGCCGATGGCGATTTTGAGGACGAAGACCTCATCGCGCGCGAGGATATGGTCGTCACCTTCAGCCATGGCGGCTACGTCAAGCGTGTGCCGCTGGTGACCTATCGCGCCCAGAAGCGCGGCGGCAAGGGCCGCTCGGGCATGTCCACGCGCGACGAGGATTTCGTCTCGCGCCTGTTCGTGGCCAACACCCACACGCCGATCCTGTTCTTCTCCTCCGCCGGTCAGGTGTACAAGGAGAAGGTCTGGCGTCTGCCGATTGCCCCGCCGAACGGTCGCGGCAAGGCGCTGGTCAACATGCTTCCGCTGGAGCAGGGCGAGCGCATTACCACCATCCTGCCGCTGCCCGAGGACGAAACCACCTGGGACGCGCTGGACGTGATGTTCGCCACCAAGTCCGGCAACGTGCGTCGCAACAAGCTGTCTGATTTCGTTCAGGTCAACCGCAACGGCAAGATCGCGATGAAGCTCGATGAGGGCGACGCGATTGTCGATGTGGCGACCTGTTCCGCCTCGGACAACGTGCTGCTCACCACGGCGCTGGGCCAGTGCATCCGCTTCGAGGTCGAGGACGTGCGCGTCTTCAAGGGCCGCGATTCCACCGGCGTGCGTGGCATCAACCTCGCCGAAGGGGATTCGATCATCTCCATGTCGATCCTGCGCAACTCGGAAGCCTCGGCGGAAGAGCGCGCGGCCTACCTCAAGATGCGCCGTGCCATGGCGGGCGATGCGGAGGAAGGCTCGGAGCCGGAGGAGGCCGAAGGCAACGCGGCGATCAGCCAGGAGCGCTACATCGAAATGGGCGCGGCGGAGCAGTTCGTGCTCACCATTTCCGAAAACGGCTATGGGAAGCGCACCTCGTCCTACGAGTACCGCATCACCGGGCGCGGCGGCAAAGGCATCGTCGCCATGGCCACCACGGAGCGTAACGGCAATCTGATCTCCTCCTTCCCCGTGGAAGAAAGCGACCAGATCATGCTGGTGACGGACGGCGGCCAGCTGATCCGCTGCCCGGTCAATGGCATCCGTGTCGCGGGCCGCTCCACGCAGGGCGTGATCGTCTTCAACACCGCCGAGGGCGAGAAGGTCGTCTCTGTCGAGCGCGTCTCCGAGCCGGAAGGCGAGGGGGATGAGGGTGACAGCGGCGATGAGGGCAGCGAGGGCTGATCCTAGCGCCATTCGTCATGGCCGGGCTTGGCCCGGCCATCCACGACTTTGGAGTTCAGAGCACGATGGCAGATGTGAAGTTTTCTGTTCTGGTGCTCCGCTCAAGCGCGATGGTTGGCGGCCAAGCCACAGTCTCAATCGTCGGCCTCCGTCAAGGAACTGTTTCGATCCCGTGGCGAGAGGTCGCCCACTTCAAGATCATTGAAAAAACTAGCGAAAACACACCAGTCAAAGGTGCCGCCGGGCTGGTCGCAGGGGCGGCAGCTGGTAGCCTGCTCGGACCGGTCGGCGCTGTCGCAGGACTCATCATCGGTGCCACAACGCTTGGTTCAAGACGGCTAAAAGTGGCTAGACTTCTTTGTGGGCCGTTTGGCGAAATTGAGTTCCGCTGTTCAGCCAAAGAGATGAACCTTATCGAGGGATGGTGGCGCGCGCACAAGCATTCAGCCTGAATGCCCTTGCTCCGCCCCCAAAATCGACTAATCTAACCATAACCGAGGGGCGCCCCGTGATGGGCTGAGATTGAGGAATGGGCCTCAAGCACCCTTTGAACCTGATCCGGGTCATGCCGGCGAAGGGACGGGTTTAGGCGTTACGCCCGTTTTCCCTTTGCACATGGCCTTAACCGTCCTCCGCGCCAGCGGAACGCCATGCCCCTGTCACGGGGCGCTCTTCCCGAGCAGGCCAGCGGCCTGCGAAGGCAAGGCCGAACGGCCGCCCGAGCTTATGCGAGGGGACCGCGCGGTCGAAGACCCGCGCAAAGGAAAGAAAAATGAACAAGCCGCTCGATCCCTCCAAGATGCAGCCCGCGCCGCAAACCGTCACCACCGGGCCGATCATCGGCTCGCGCAAGGTCTATGCCGCACCCAAGGGCCATGCGGATATGCGCATTCCCTTCCGCGAGGTCTCGCTGACGGACCCGCTGGAACCCCCGGTGCGTATCTATGACCCCTCCGGCCCCTATACCGAAACCGACGCCCGCATCGACCTGAACAACGGTCTGCCGCAGGTGCGCGAAGCATGGATTTCGGCACGCGGCTTCGAGGCGATTGCGCCCCGCGCTGTGAAACCCGAGGACAATGGCAACATCGGCCTCGATAAGCTGGTGCCGGAATGCCCGGCCACCCGCACCATCCGCGCTGCAAAACCCGGCCAGATGGTCACGCAATATGAGTTCGCCCGCGCCGGCATCATCACGCAGGAGATGATCTACGTCGCGCATCGCGAAAATCTCGCCCGCGAACAGGCCCTTGCAGGCGCGGAAGAGCGCTGGAAAGACGGCGAAAGCTTCGGTGCCGCTGTGCCGCAGTTCGTCACCCCGGAATTCGTGCGTGATGAGATAGCGCGCGGCAGAGCCATCATCCCGGCCAACATCAACCATACCGAACTCGAGCCGATGGCGATCGGCCGCAATTTTCTCGTGAAAATCAACGCCAACATCGGCAATTCGGCCGTCACCTCGGGCGCTGCGGAAGAGGTCGAAAAGCTCGTCTGGGCGATCCGCTGGGGCGCGGATACCGTGATGGACCTCTCCACGGGCCGCAACATCCACAACATCCGCTCGTGGATTATGCGCAACTCGCCGGTGCCGATCGGCACGGTGCCGATCTATCAGGCGCTGGAAAAGGTCGATGGCGACCCCACCAAGCTTGATTGGGAGGTGTTCAAGGACACCCTCATCGAGCAGGCCGAGCAGGGCGTCGATTACTTCACCATCCACGCGGGCGTGCGCCTGCCGTATGTCCCGCTCACCGCGGATCGCGTCACCGGCATCGTATCGCGCGGTGGCTCGATCATGGCGCGCTGGTGCCTCGCGCACCACAAGGAGAGCTTCCTCTACGAGCGCTTCGACGAGATCTGCGACATCATGCGCAAATACGACGTCTCGTTCTCGCTCGGCGATGGCCTGCGCCCCGGCTCCATCGCGGATGCCAATGACCGCGCACAGTTTGCCGAACTGGAGACGCTGGGCGAGCTGACGCAGGTGGCCTGGAAGAAGGGCTGCCAGGTGATGATCGAAGGCCCCGGCCATGTGCCGATGCACAAGATCAAGGAAAACATGGACAAGCAGCTGCGCGAATGCGGCGAAGCCCCGTTCTATACCCTCGGGCCGCTGACCACCGACATCGCGCCGGGCTATGACCACATCACCTCCGGCATCGGCGCGGCGATGATTGGCTGGTTCGGCTGCGCCATGCTCTGCTATGTCACGCCGAAGGAGCACCTCGGCCTGCCCAACCGCGACGACGTGAAGCAGGGCGTGATCACCTACAAGATCGCTGCCCATGCGGCGGACCTTGCCAAGGGCCATCCGGCGGCGAAGGTGCGCGATGATGCCATGAGCCGCGCGCGCTTTGCCTTCCGCTGGGAGGACCAGTTCAACCTCGCGCTCGACCCCGACACTGCGCGCGCCTACCACGACGAAACCCTGCCCAAGGAAGCCCATAAGGTCGCGCATTTCTGCTCGATGTGCGGGCCGAAGTTCTGCTCGATGAAGATCACGCAGGACCTGCGGGCCGAGGTGCGCGCGCTGGGCGACAACGAGCGGGCTGCTTTCGAAGGCATGGCGAAGAAATCCGAGGAGTTCAAAACCTTGGGTAGCCAGCTTTACGTGGAGGCCGACAAGGCCTGAGCGCGCCACGGTTGCACCACAACATGAAATGGTGCATCACACCGTGAAATAAGGTGAGGGGACCACGATGGGACAGCCTGTCATTCTCGACAGCGTAGCTGCCTTGCGCCGCTGGCGCGAGGCGGAGCGGAAAGCCGGGCGCACGGTGGGTCTTGTGCCCACCATGGGGGCTTTGCACGCCGGTCACATCAGCCTTGTGAAGACGATGAAGGGGATGACCGACAAGGTCGTCACCTCCATTTTTGTCAACCCGACGCAGTTCGCGCCAAATGAGGATTTCTCGAAATATCCCAGAACCTTCGAGGGTGATGTTAAACTTCTCTCACAAGTCGGAGGGGATGCCGTTTTCGCGCCGCAAGTCGCGGAAATGTATCCCGAAGGCTTTGCCACAACGGTAAGCCTTGATGGGCCGGCGAAGGTGGGGCTGGAGGATGCCTTCCGCCCCACGCATTTCGCCGGGGTGGCCACGGTCGTCACCAAGCTGCTGCTTCAGGCCCTGCCGGACAAGGCGATTTTCGGCGAGAAGGATTTCCAGCAACTTGCGGTTATCCGCCGCTTCGTGCGCGACCTTGATATCCCGGTCGAGATTCTCGGTGGCGTGACCCAGCGCGAAGCGGACGGCCTCGCGCTCTCCTCGCGCAATGTCTATCTCTCGCCCGAGGAGCGTGTGCTCGCCCCGACCATCCACCGCGTGCTGACCAATGCCGCCAACAGCATCCGCGAAGGCGTCGGCATCGCTCAGGCGGAACTCGTCGCGAAGGAAGCCCTTGAGGCTGCCGGTTTCGCGGTGGATTACGTCGCAATCCGCGACACCGCCTCTTTGGCAGCGCCCAAAATCGGCGCATCGCCGGACAGCCTGCGCATCCTCTGCGCGGCCAAGCTCGGCAAGACCCGGCTGATCGACAACATCGCGGTGTAACGCCCCCTCCTGTCATCCCCGGCTTGAGCGGGGATCCAGAAATTCCCTTATTTTCTTTTTAGTTCAAAGACTTGATCGATTGCAAGGATAGATAGTTGCAAAGCTAATTAGCTTGCGATATAGTCGCTTCATGTTTGATCATTGCCTCTACTTCAACGCCACTGCCTTGGCCCGCCGCATTGAGCGCGAATGGGCCGATGCCTTTGCCCCCTTCGATCTGACACCCGCGCAGGGCTTCATGATGCGGGCGGTGCTGGCCAAGCCGGGCCTGACACCCGGTGAGCTGGCGAAGATCCTTGTGATCTCGCGCCCCACCGCAACGCGTGCGATCAACGGTCTGGTCGAGCGCGGGCTGATCGCACGGCAGGGACGGGAAGGGGACGGACGCGAACAAAGCCTTATGCCCACAGACAGGGCCAAGGCGATCGGGGAACTCCTGAACGCAGCAGGCGCCGCCATGACCCGCAAGCACAAGGACAAGCTTGGCGATGCGAACTTCAACGAGGTCGTGGACCTGATGAGGACGCTGCGCGACGCGCTGGACTAGAATACCAACGCAGAAACAAAGAAATATGATCAATCGAGGAGGGCAATCATTCCTCTTCGACACCCTTCCTGTGCCCTTTTTCACCCCAATAGTTACCATGCTAACCAAAGGAGAAAAGCATGCCCATCCTGAACCTTAAACTCAGCGCCGCCCGCTCGGACGCGCTCTCGGAAGGTGCGATCCGCATTCTGGCGGACAAGACCCACGCCATCCTCGGCAAAAAGCCGGAGGTCACCGCCATCACCATCGCCTACATCGACCCGCGCGACTGGATTGTGGATGGCAAGAGCCTCGCAGCGACCGGCCAATCGAGCCTCTATCTCGACATCAAGATCACGGACGAGACGAACACCAAGCAGGAGAAGGCGCGCTACATCGCGGAAGTCTTTGAGGATTTCGCCAAGCTGCTCGGCAACCTGCATCCCCACAGCTACATCTATGTCGAAGATGTGCGGGCGGCGGCCTATGGCTTCGGCGGCAAGACGCAGGAATACCGCTACCACCATGGATGAGTGGCGACCGGTTTCCGTCGTGGCGGGGTCTGTCCCCGCCATCCACGACTATGAGCCGTAAGAACCACCGAAGTCGTGGATACCCGGCACAAGGCCGGGCATGACGAACAGCGAGAAGAGTCAGCTCGCGAGCAGCGCCTTGCGCGCCGCCGCGAGCTTTTTCGTCTCCTCCTTGGAGAGCTGGGGGTATTCCAGCTTCAGCTCTTCCATTTCCGCGATGATCGCATTCATCACGGCAAGACGCATGAACCACTTCCGATCCGCCGGAATGACATACCAAGGCGCATGCGGCGCCGCCGTATTGCGGATCGCCTGCTCATAGGCTGCCATATAGTCATCCCAAAAGGCGCGCTCTTCGACGTCGCGCGCGTTGAACTTCCAGTTCTTTACGGGATCATCGATGCGCTCCAGTTGGCGCTGCTTCTGCTCCTCCTTGGAAACATGGAGGAAAAACTTGATCACCTTGGTGCCCGCACGCGCCAGATGCCGCTCGTGGTCAGCAATGGCTTCAAGGCGCTCATCCCAGAATTCATCCGAACCGGGCGTCGAGCCGACGCCATCAAGCGGCAGGCGCTGCGCCTTCAGGAACTCCGGATGCACCCGCACCACCAGCACCTCCTCGTAATAGGAGCGGTTATGGATGCCGATGCGCCCGCGCTCGGGCAGATTCTTGGCACTGCGCCACAGGAAATCGTGGTCCAGCTCTTCGGAGGAGGGCGCCTTGAAGGAATGCACCTGACAGCCCTGCGGGTTCACCCCGCTCATAACGTGCTCGATGGTGGAATCCTTGCCCGCAGCATCCATGGCCTGCAGGATGATGAGCACGCTCCATTGATCGGCGGCATAGAGCCGCTCCTGCATCTCGGCGAGGCGCAATTTGCCTTCCTCCAGCAGCAGCTTGCCTTCTTCCTTGGTGAGCTCATGCCCGCCAAGACTATCGGTGGCATGCTCCGCGAGCTTGAACTTCTTGCCGGAGGTAACACGGAAGGGCGCAACAAATTTGGCAGCATCTTTGATCGGCATGGGCGTTCTCCTGCCCTCAGGATGCCCCGAAACGCCCCTTGCCGGAAGGGGGCATGCCCGCCATAACGCAGGGATGATTGAAGCGATACTCTATGACTGCGATGGCACCCTCATCGACAGTGAGCATATCGTGGGCGCCGCCTGTGCCGAGGCGCTCACCGCTGTCGGCTGGCCGATCACCATGGAGGCCTACAACGCGCGCTTCAACGGCATTCCCAGCGTAAAAACATGGGAAATCCTGCGTGCGGAAATCCCCTTCGCCCTGCCGGAGGGGTTCAACGAGGCGATCAACGCCAAAATCCAGATCGGTTTTGACACCGAGCTTCAGGCGATCGAAGGCGCGGCCCATGCCATCGAGCGCATCGGTCGCCGTCGTGCCGTGGCTTCCTCGACGCGTTACCCGGTGCTGGTGAAGAACCTGACGAAAGTGGGCCTCGCGCCGCTCTTCGGCGAGCACATCTATTCAACGACGCAGGTCGCACGCGGCAAACCCGCACCCGATGTCTTCCTCTATGCGGCCAGCCAACTGGGCGTGGACCCCGGCCATGCCGTGGTGGTGGAAGATTCCGTGGCAGGCGTGGAGGCGGCACGTCGCGCCGGCATGCGCGTCATCGGTTTCCATGGGGCTTCGAACGGCATTGCCGATCTGGATCAGAGACTTATGGCGGCTGGTGCCGTGTGCGTGGTACAGTCCATGGCAGCCCTGCCAGATGTGGTCGAGGCTTTGGGCTGAAAGGGTCTCAACATGCTGCGCGCCTTGGTAAGCCTGTTTCTGGTTTTGGGCACCACCATGGCGCAGGCCCAGCAGCCGCGCACCATTGTCGGCTTCTGGCGCTGGCCAGACCAGCCCTGCACGCGCGGCGGCGGCGCCATCCGCATCCAGCCGATGGAGATGCTCTCGGAGGATGTCGCCTGCAAGTTCGCAAGCGTGAAGCGCGAGGGCTCAACCGTGATCTGGCAGGGGTCTTGCGATTCGGCGGAAGGCGGCTCGAAGCAAACCGTCACGGCGACAGAAGTAAACAACCGCCTCACCATCACCTTCCGCCCTGGCGGCAACACGCTGGAAGGGCTGGTGCGGTGTGAAAAGCCACCGGCGAGATACTGAAAACCTGACGATCAAACCCGCCTTGAGTTTGGCCGCATTTGGCTTTAGCGCTTTGGGCCTCGCGTGAAGCTCCAGGGGCACCATGTCGCATATCGCATTCTACGCCGGTTCGTTCGATCCTCCCACCAACGGGCATCTCGATGTCATCCGCCGCGCGTTGATGCTGGTGGATGAGCTGGTGATTGCCATCGGCACGCATCCGGGCAAGGCGCCGCTTTTTACGCTGGAAGAGCGTGTTTCAATGCTGGAAGAGGTTGCGCGTCCCTATGCCTCGGGCAAGGCGCTCACCATCACCTCCTTCAATGATCTGACGGTCGATGCCGCGCGTCGCCACGGCGCCACCATGCTCGTGCGTGGCCTGCGCGACGGCACGGATCTCGATTACGAGATGCAGCTGGCGGGTATGAACGCCGCACTCGCACCCGATATCCAGACCATTTTCCTCCCCGCATCGCCGCAGATGCGCCCGATTACGGCCACGCTGGTCCGCCAGATCGCCTCCATGGGCGGCGAGGTTGCTTCCTTCGTGCCGTCCAATGTTCACGCCGCGCTGCTCAAGAAGTTCGGCAAGAAGTAATTCCAAGCCCCAATGATGGAAACCAAGATGCTTCGTCGCACCCTTATCGCTCTGGCCGTTGCCGCTGTTCCCGCCCTTGCGCTGGCGCAGGTCGGGAGCAGCCCCGATCCCCAGAACACGCTGGAAATCGACCTGAAGGACGGCAAGGTGCTGATCGCGCTGCGCCCGGATCTCGCCCCCAAGCATGTCGAGCGTATCAAGACGCTGGCCAAGCGCGGCTTCTATGACGGCCTGCCGTTCCACCGCGTTATCGACGGCTTCATGGCCCAGACCGGCGACCCGCGCGGCAACGGCACCGGCGGCTCCGAGCTGCCGGATCTTCCGGCGGAATTCTCGGCTGAGCCCTTCGCACGCGGCACGCTCGGCATGGCCCGCACACAGAACCCGAATTCCGCCAACTCGCAGTTCTTCATCATGTTCAAGGAAGCGCCGCACCTCAACGGTCAGTACACCGTCTGGGGCAAGGTCATCTCGGGCATGAGCGCCGTGGACAAGATCAAGAAGGGGGAAGCGGCGGCCAACGGCTCTGTCGCCAACCCCGACAAGATGCTCAAAGTGCGCCTGCTGGCCGACGTGAAGTAACCATTTATCTGAAAAACAAGGAATATGACGATGGCTGACGCCGAAAACCTCCTGATCCTCGACACCACCAAGGGCGAGGTGAAGATCGAGATGCGCCCCGATCTGGCCCCCGGCCATGTCGCGCATATCAAGAAGCTGGTGCGTGAAGGCTTCTACGATGGCCTCTCGTTCCATCGCGTCATTGACGGCTTCATGGCGCAGGGCGGCTGCCCGGATGGCACCGGCATGGGCGGCTCCGACTACCCGGATCTGAAGGCCGAGTTCAACGCCGAGCCACATGTGCGCGGCATCTGCTCCATGGCCCGCGCCCAGAACCCGAACTCGGCCAACTCGCAGTTCTTCATCGTGTTCGATGACGCGACCTTCCTCGACCGCCAGTACACCGTTTGGGGCAAGGTCATCGAGGGCATGGAAAACGTGGACAAGTTCGCCCGCGGCGAGCCGGTCCGCAACCCGGACCGCATCAACAAGGCGACGATCGCAGCCGACGCCTGATCAGAACAGTCCGTCATGCCCGGTCTTGTACCGGGCATCCACGACTTGCATTTTGGCCGGGTTAAACCCGGCCTTCCCATTTCAAGCCCATGCTCAAACTCTCCGATTTCGACTTCGAGCTGCCCGAGGACCGGATCGCGCTGCACCCCGCGAACCCGCGTGATGCCTCGCGCCTGCTGGTCGTGAGGGGGGATGCGCTGGAAGACCGCGTCTTCCGCGAGCTGCCGGATCTGCTGCGCGCGGGCGACCTGCTGGTGTTCAACGACACCAAGGTGATCCCGGCGCGGCTCAACGGGCGGCGCGTGCGCGGCGACAACGAAATCTCGTTTGAAGCCCTCTTGGTCAAGCGCTTTGACGAAGAGACTTGGCAAGCCTTCGCCAAGCCCGGCAAGCGCCTGAAGCTCGGCGATAGCGTGCATTTCGGCCTGCACAACCCCGCCTGCGAGGCCGCCAGCCTTTCAGCCGAGGTGATCGAGAAGAACGAGGAGGGCCTCGTCACTTTCCGTTTTGAAAAATCCGGCGCGTTTCTCGATGAAGCCGTAGCCCTTGTCGGCGCGATGCCGCTGCCGCCCTATATTCTGGAGGCCCGCAAGCGCGTGGGCGAGGGCGACACCCCGGCAGACGCCGCCGATTATCAGACCGTTTTCGCCGCCAAGGAGGGCGCTGTCGCGGCCCCCACGGCCTCGCTGCATTTCACGCCCCAAGTGCTGGAAAACCTGGCTGCCAAGGGCATCGAGCACGCCTTCGTCACGCTGCATGTCGGGGCGGGCACCTTCCTGCCGGTGAAGGTCGAGAACCTCGACGAGCACAAGATGCATGCCGAATGGGGCGAGGTGAGCGAGGCTTCAGCCGCGAAAATTCGTGCTGCCCGCGCCAAAGGCGGCCGCGTCATCGCAGTGGGCACCACCGCCTGCCGCCTTATTGAGTCTGCCGCGCACGACGGAGAAATCGCCCCTTGGGTCGGCGAAACCGACATCTTCATCCGCCCCGGCTACCGCTGGCGCACCACCGATGGGCTGATCACCAACTTCCACCTGCCCAAATCGACGCTGCTGATGCTCGTATCCGCTTTTGCGGGCATCGCACCCATGCGTGCGGCCTATGCCCATGCCATTGCGCAAGGCTACCGCTTCTACTCCTACGGCGATGCGAGTTTGCTGTTTCCAGCTCATACCTGAGACCATCATGGCCGGGCTTGGCCCGGCCATCCACGACTTGCCCTTACCCGAAAAGTCGTGGATACCCGCCAGAAATCTTCCTAGGCAAAGAACTTGGGCGGGCATGACGTTTTCGTCCGAAGGATCGCGTTAGACTCATGACCCCCGATTTCCAATTCACCCTCCATGCGCAGGACGGCGCGGCGCGCTGCGGCACCATTGCTATGCCGCGCGGCGAGATCCGCACGCCCACCTTCATGCCCGTCGGCACCGCCGGCACGGTCAAGGGCCTCTACATGGACCAGGTGCGTGATTGCGGCGCCGATATCGTGCTCGGCAACACCTATCACCTGATGCTGCGCCCCGGCGCGGAGCGCGTGGCCAAACTCGGTGGCCTGCACGAAATGTCGCGCTGGGCCTACCCGATCCTCACGGATTCCGGCGGTTTTCAGGTGATGTCGCTCGCCTCCCTGCGCAAGCTGACCGAAGAAGGCGTGATGTTCCAGAGCCATATCGATGGCTCGAAACACAACCTTACGCCAGAGCGCTCGATCGAGATCCAGCACCTCTTGGATTCCAACATCATCATGCAGCTGGATGAATGCATCCGCCTGCCCGCGCCGGAGGAGGAGGTGGCCCGCGCCATGCGCCTCTCGCTCCGCTGGGCCGAGCGCTCGAAGGCGGCGTTTGACGCGCTGGTGCAGCCGGGCGAGGGCAGGGCACTCTTCGGCATCGTGCAGGGCGGAACGCTCCCCCACCTGCGCCGTGAAAGCGCGGAAGCCTTGGTGAGGCTGGACCTGCCGGGTTACGCGCTCGGGGGCCTCGCGGTGGGCGAGCCGCAGGCGGAAATGCTCGCCACGATTGAAGCCACCGAGCCTTACCTGCCGCGCGAGAAGCCGCGCTATCTCATGGGTGTCGGCACGCCGGATGACATGATCGAGGCGGTGGCGCGCGGCATCGACATGTTCGATTGCGTGATGCCCACCCGCGCGGGCCGCCATGGCACCGCCTACACGCGCTTCGGCAAGTTCAACCTCAAGAACGCCCGCTTTGCCGAGGACACCCGCCCGCTTGACGAGGCCTCCGCGTGCCCCGCAACGAATGGCTATTCGCGCGCCTATCTGCACCACCTCGTCAAATCGGACGAGATGCTGGGCCAGATGCTGCTCTCATGGAACAACATCGCCTATTACCTCGCGCTGATGGCCGGCGCCCGCGAAGCCATCAAGGCCGGCCGTTATTCGGACTATGTGGCCGCCACCAAGGAAGGCTGGGCGCGCGGGGATAGCTGATTCCGGCTTTTCATCTAAGATCAGCGGCGCTATTCCGGGCGCAAAGAGGAGCCCCCATGAGCGCTGAGATGATTGACGGAAAGGCCGTCGCCGCCGCCCTTCGTGCCGAACTGGCCGAGAAAGTCTCCGCGATCAAGGCCAGCGGCAAGCGTGCCCCGGGCCTCGCCGTGGTGCTGGTGGGCGAAGACCCGGCCAGCCGCGTTTATGTCGCCTCGAAAGCCAAGCAGACCGTTGAGGTCGGCATGCTCTCCATCGAGCACAAGCTGCCGGTGGAAACCTCCGAGGCCGATCTCCTCGCACTGGTGGAAAAGCTCAACGCTGATGCAACGATTGACGGTATCCTCGTTCAGCTGCCCCTTCCCAAGCACATCGACGCCGACAAGGTGCTCAACGCAATCGTGCCTGAAAAGGACGTCGATGGCTTTCACCCCATGAACGCGGGCGCGCTGGCCACGGGCGGCGTGGGCTTCATCCCCTGCACCCCGCGCGGCTCCATGCGCCTCATTAAGGGCGTGAAAAAAGATCTCTCCGGCCTCAATGCCGTGGTGGTGGGCCGCTCGAACATCGTCGGCAAGCCGATGGCGCTGCTGCTGCTGAATGAGAACTGCACCGTCACCATCGCGCATTCGCGCACCAGGAACCTGGCGGAAGTCTGCCGCGCCGCCGATATTCTGGTGGCCGCTGTGGGCCGCCCGAAGCTGTTGGGCGCGGAGCATGTGAAGCCGGGCGCCATCGTCATCGATGTCGGCATCAACCGCATCACGGATGAGGCGACCGGCAAGAACAAGCTGGTGGGCGATGTCGATTTCGAAGCCGCGAAAGCCGTTGCGGGCTACATTACCCCGGTGCCGGGCGGCGTCGGCCCAATGACCATCGCCTGCCTGATGGAAAACACGCTGGACAGCTACCTGCGCGCCACCGGCTGCTGACCTTAATTCCTTCTTCAGCTTGCCGGGAGGCAATGCGCGAAGGGAAGTCCTTTCTTAAACGCTTCTCCCCATGACTGGCCCTCGCATGGTTTGGCGGGGAGGAGCCCATGGCTGCGACAGTGGAAGCATTGGGGGGCGTTGATCTGCCTCTCGTCGTTGATCTCGACGGCACCCTCATCCGCACTGATCTTCTGGTGGAGTCTGCCTTCGCGCATGTGGGCGAGAAGCCAATGGCGGCCATCGGCGTGCTCGCCGCGCTCCGGCGCGGCAAGGCGGCGCTGAAGGACCACATCGCTGCGCAGACCACCATTGATGTTGCGCATCTGCCCTATGACGAAGCCGTGCTGGATCTGATCCGCCGCGCCAAGGGAGAGGGACGCCGCGTCATTCTCGCCTCGGCCAGCAACGAGCGCTACGTGAAGGGCGTCGCCGAGCACCTCGGCCTTTTCGACGAGTGGTATGGCTCTTCCGCCACCGACAACCTGTCCTCCAGCCGCAAGGCCGCGCTGCTGGTCGAGAAATTTGGCGAGAAGGGCTTCGATTACATCGGCAACGAGCGCGCGGATATCCCGATCTGGCGCGTGGCGCGCAAGGCCATTGGCGTGCGCCTCTCCGGTTCACTCGAATCGCACCTCAAGGTGCTGGCGCCCGATGCGGAAATCCTTCCGTCGGCGGGCAACCCGTTGCGCGCCTGGGCCAAGATGCTGCGTGTGCATCAATGGGCCAAGAACGCACTGGTGTTCGTGGCGCCCCTGACTTCGCAGCACCTGAATTTCGGCACGTTGGGGCAGATTCTGGCGGCATTTTTCGCGTTTTCGCTGGCCGCTTCCGCCATTTACATCGTCAATGATCTTGTCGATATCGACGCCGACCGCAAACACCCTTCCAAGAAGCGTCGCCCGCTGGCCGCCGGCACCGTGCCTATCCTTGAAGCGGTGGTCGTGGCCCCGGCACTCCTGATCGCAGCGCTGGCGCTCGCCGCAACCTTGCCTTCCAAGTTCATTCTGGTGGTGCTGGCGTATCTCGCGCTGACGACGCTCTACACCTTCGTACTCAAGCGCAAGATGATGATCGACGTGGTGGCGCTCGCGGCGCTTTACACCCTGCGCGTCATCGGGGGCGCTGAGGCGATTGCCGTGCCGGTGTCGGAGTGGCTGCTTGGCTTCTCGATGTTCATCTTTACAGCGCTTGCATTGGTCAAACGCTACATCGAGCTGGCGGCACGCCTCGACGCCGACTTGCCGGACCCCACCAACCGTAACTACCGCAAGGCCGATCTGCCCGTCATTCTGGCCATGGCCTCGGCGGCGAGCTTCAATGCCATCACGGTTTTCGCGCTTTATGTGTCATCCCCGGCGGTCAATGCGCTTTATGCGCATCCGCGCCGCCTTTGGTTGATGTGCCCGGTGCTGCTGTTCTGGCTTGGCCGCGTGCTGATGCTGGCGCATCGCCGCATGATGGATGATGACCCCATCGTCTTCGCGATCAAGGACAGCCGCTCCTATGCCGCGGCCGCCATGGCCGGCCTCATCATCATCCTCTCGGCAACGCTTTGAGGCGTTGCCACTCGCTCGCCAGCACGATGGTGCAGAGCGAACTCATCAGGATGAGAATGGAGAAGTGCCGCTCGACGCCAAAGCCTAAGATGTAAGGCGCGGCATAGCAGGCACACATCATCAGCGAGGCTGCGCCGATGGCGCGCGCGCGGCCATCCCCCTTGGCGATCATGACAAGCGCCAGCCCCAGCCCGAAGAACTCGATCAACCGCCCGACGACGATCCATGCCCCCGCGAGCAGCTCTTCCGCCGTGCCGCGATAGCGTTCCTGCCGGGTGGTATCATCCTCGAGCACATGCGGCACGAGGCGCGGCCAGGCGGTAACAGTGACAAACTTCACGGCAAAGGTTTTCAGCGCCTCGCCGGGGTTGGCCTTGATCCAGTCGAGCGCGCGGGCCTTGTAGGCGTCATTCCAGCTCCACTCGTCCTTGAACCCCCCGCGCGAAATCTCGTGCGGCAGATCCAGCACCTTGCCCTGACAGCGGTTCAGATCCGTGAAGAGCACATCCAGCCCGCATTGCGGATAGAGCTTGAGCGTATTGGCGTTCCAGCCGCGGAACATGTTTTCCCCGTCATAGCTCGACATCACGGTGATGCGCTTGGCGGTGGTGTAGTTATGGGTGAGCCAGCCCGCCGGAGCGGCCACGGCCAGCGCCAGCAGCAGCAGCGCCGCCCCGCGCCGCGCCGCCATCAGCGCCAGCGAGATCGCGATGACGGAAACGGTGACCAGCACCAGCACCTGCGACGACTTGATCAGATAACCGAGCGCGGCCAGCAGCACGGCCCCAATGGCAACCGGCAGGCTGAACCCCGCAGGCCCCCGCACCAGCAGCGCCAGCGTCAGCAGCGTCGTCGCCGCCACGATCTCGATCAGATAGCCTTCTTCATAGTGCAGCGCACCCATGTGCTTGGTCATGCTGGGCGAGAACATCAGCACCAGCGTGATCAGGGCGGCCAGCCCCACGGCAACCGGGGTCGAGGGGCGGAACGCACGGGCAAAGGCGCGGATCGCAAAAAAGCTCATCCCGCTCAGCAGCAGCACCTTGATATAGGCCACCACTTTGTAGCTCTGCGTGAACTGGGCCATGAAGGCGAGAAAATAGGGCACAGCCGGCATGCGCGAGGAGCGGTGGCAGCCGAAATCCTCGCAGCCGACGAAACCTTTGCCCTCAACCAGCGCCTTCACATAGGGATCGAACGAAAACCCGAGATCGAACAGTGAGCGTGACGCCGGCACGTAGAGCGTCACGGACACCAGCTTGAGCACCAACACCACGGCGACGATGAGAAACGCGAGCGCATCGGGCTTGGCCAGCAGCGGTTGGCGCGCAACATAAGCGCCGAGGGTTCGCAGCATCTCACTCTCCTGATCAGGGAATCGCTTCGCTCTTATAGCAGCCCGAAAGCAAAGGCGGGGGCAAACCCTAGCCGCCAGTCAAACCGCCGGAGCAGCGCAAGGCCTGAATCCAACGCAGATCGACGCGGGCAGGGCATTGACCGCACCGGCCAAAGCCACTAGGACACGGCCTCACTCTGGTGCGAGCTCGTAGCTCAGTCGGTAGAGCACGTGACTTTTAATCATGGGGTCCTGGGTTCGAATCCCAGCGAGCTCACCAGAGCGATCTAACGAAAAAGGCCGGGTTTCCCCGGCCTTTCGCATGTCTGGATGGTCCCTCGCTTGTTTTCCTCCGCAGCGCATAGCGTGTCGTGAGGAGCAATCCGCGACGCCAAGCAGCGCCGCAGACCGTTGCGAGGGGCCTTAAGCCGGAATCAGGCCTGCTCGAGCGGCGGAATGCGCAGCATCTGATGCGGGTAGATCTTGTCCGGATGCGAGAGCATCGGCTTGTTGGCTTCGAAAATGATGTTGTACTTGTCGCCGTGGCCCTTGCCATAGGCGCGTTCGGCGATCTTCCACAGCGTGTCGCCTGACTTGACCTCGACCATCTGGGAAGCGGCAGCTTCCTTGGCGACGATCAGGTTGTTCTCGACCTCGCTCACGCCCATGGTGTTGCCCACCGCGAGAATGATCTTTTCGGCCTCGGCGGTATCGGCGGTGCTGCCGTTCACGGTCACCTTGTTGCCTTCGACCTTGATGTCGAGACCGTCAACGTTGAGTCCATGCTTGGCGACTTCGGCCTTGAGCGCATCAGGCGTGGCGGCCTGCGCTTCGCTGGCACCCATAAGCTTTTCGCCAACCGACTTGATGAAACTGAAGAGACCCATTTTATCCTCCTGCCGCCCGTTACTGTGAGGGCAGGGGGAAGCTACGACCTCGCATGCGGATTAACAAGCACTTCACCAAAAAAATACGCAACACTACTACCTAGGTGGAGATGAAGCTCCCAGTTGTCGCATCCCGGCGCAAAAACCGCTAAATCCTCGGGCAGGTAGGGGAATCGCTGAAAAAGGACTTTCGGCATGGGCGGAACCAACGACATCCTCGGCATTGTTCTCGCAGCGGGCGAGGGCACGCGCATGAAATCAGCGCGGCCCAAAGTGCTGCACGAGGTGGCCGGGCGCTCGCTGGTGGGCCATGCCATGGCCTCTGCGCAGGTAGCGGGCGTGGCGCGCCTCGGCGTCGTCATCGGGCCGGACCGCCCGGATGTCGCAAAAGAAGTTGAAAAACGCGCACCGGAAGCCAAGGTTTTCGAACAGCGCGAGCGCCGTGGCACCGCCCATGCCGTGCTACAGGCCACGCCCCTGCTGGAGGCCGGTTGCGCGGCGCTGGTCGTGCTCTTCGGCGATACCCCGTTGGTGCGCCCCGAAAGCATCCGCGCGCTGGCCGAGGCCGTTCAGACCGGTAACACCGCCGTCGCCGTCATGGGGTTCGAGGCGCGTGACCCCACGGGCTACGGCCGCCTGATCACGCAAGGCGACACGCTTCTCGCTATCCGCGAGCATAAGGACGCAAGCGAGACCGAACGCGCGATCCGCCTGTGCAACTCCGGCCTCATGGCGATCCGCGGCACGCTGGCGCTGGATCTGCTGCGTGAGGTGAAGGCCAACAACGCACAGAACGAGTTTTACCTCACTGATGTCGTGGCGCTGGCCCGTGCGGCGGGACATGGGGCAACCTATGTGCTGGCCCCGGAAGAAGACGCGCTGGGCGTCAATGATCGTGTCCAGCTCTCGGTCTGCGAGGGCGTTCTCCAGCGCCGCCTGCGTGAGCAGCACATGCGCGCGGGCGTGACGCTGATTGCGCCCGAAACCGTGTTCTTCTCGCTCGATACCGAACTTGGCCGCGATGTGCTGGTAGAGCCGAATGTCGTTTTCGGCCCCGGTGTAAAGGTGGAAAGCGGCGCCATCATCCATGCCTTCTCGCACCTTGAAGGCGCGGTTGTGCGTGCGGGGGCAACGGTCGGCCCGTTTGCGCGTCTGCGCCCCGGTGCGGATCTGGGCGAGGGGGCCAAGGTCGGCAACTTCGTCGAGATCAAGAAGGCGACCCTCGGACGCGAAGCCAAGGTCAGCCACCTGACCTATATTGGTGACGCCGAGGTGGGGGAGGATGCCAATATCGGTGCCGGCACCATCACCTGCAATTATGACGGCTTCTCGAAATATATCACCCGAATCGGGGCAGGGGCCTTCATCGGCTCCAACACGGCGCTGGTTGCGCCCGTCACGATAGGCGCGGGGGCCACGGTGGGGGCTGGCTCGGTCATCACCCACGATGTGGAACCGGATGCGCTGGCATTGACCCGCGCCCCGACCAAAGCGCTCCCCGGCTGGGCCAAGGCCTTCCGCGAACGCCCGGAGAATGTAGCGAAAGCCAAGAAGAAGAGCTGAACACACAAGCCCGGCACGCCTTTCGCATAGAGGGCTTACGGGTGTGTTCACATTCGTTTTTATCACGTGATTTGTCCCGCTTCTGCGTCTTTGGCATAGCGGCTGGCAGATTTTGAAACGGGGACAGCGGTTTCATGTGCGGCATTGTGGGCATTCTCGGCAAGGAACCCGTGGCCTTCGACGTGGTCGAAGCGCTCAAGCGGCTGGAATATCGCGGCTACGATTCCGCCGGTGTCGCCACCATCGAGGGCGGGGAAATCCGCCGCACCCGCGCTGAGGGAAAGCTGAAAAACCTCGATGGCAAGCTGCGCGAAGCACCGCATCAGGGCCGCGTCGGCATCGGCCACACCCGCTGGGCCACCCACGGTCGTCCTACCGAGAACAACGCCCACCCCCATGCGACCGACCGCCTCGCGGTGGTCCATAACGGCATCATCGAGAACTTCCGCGAGCTGCGCGAGGAACTCACCGCCAAGGGCGCGGTTTTCGTCTCCCAGACCGACACCGAAGTCGTTGCCCATCTCGTGACTGACCTGATGAAGAGCGGCCTTGCCCCGCGTGAGGCGGTGGCCGCAGCGCTGCCGCGCCTGCACGGCGCTTTCGCCCTCGGCTTCATCTTTGGCGGTGAGGACAACCTGCTCATCGGCGCACGTCGGGGCGCACCGCTCGCTGTCGGATATGGCGAGGGCGAAATGTATCTGGGCTCGGATGCGCTCGCGCTCGCGCCCTTCACGGATCGCATCGCCTATCTCGAAGAGGGCGACTGGGTCGTTCTCACGCGTGATGGTGCCCAGTATTTCGACGAAACCAACACCCCGGTGACGCGCAAGCCGCAGAAGAGCCAGGCAGGCGCTTACCTCGTGGACAAGGGCAACCACCGCCACTTCATGCTCAAGGAAATCTATGAGCAGCCGGAAGTCGTGGGCCGCACGCTGGCGCATTATGTCGATATGTCCGCCGGAAAGGTGCAGCTGCCCTTCGATGCCCCGGTGGATTGGACCAAGCTCACGCGCCTGTCGATCACCGCCTGCGGCACCGCGTTCCTCGCCGGTCAGATCGGCAAATACTGGTTCGAGCGCCTTGCCAAGCTGCCGGTGGAAATCGACATCGCCTCGGAATTCCGCTACCGCGACGCCCCGCTCGATGACGGCCAGCTCATGATCGTCGTCTCCCAGTCCGGCGAAACCGCCGATACCCTGGCAACGCTTCGCTACGCCAAATCCTGCGGCAACAAGATCCTCTCGGTGGTGAACGTTCCGACTTCGACCATCGCCCGCGAAAGCGATGCCGTCGCATTGACCCTCGCGGGGCCGGAAATCGGCGTCGCCTCCACCAAGGCCTTCACCTGTCAGCTTACCGTGCTCGCAAGCCTCGCGATTGCGGCCGGGCGCGCACGCGGTGTGCTCAGCGCCGAGCGCGAGGCCGAGCTGATCAACGCGCTGATCGCCACCCCCGGCCTGATCGCCGATGCCCTCAAGCTCGAAGAGCCGATTGCCGCGCTCTCGCATAGCCTCGCAAAGGCTAGCGACGTGCTCTACCTCGGGCGCGGCACCTCCTATCCGCTGGCGATGGAAGGCGCGCTGAAGCTCAAGGAAATCAGCTATATCCATGCCGAGGGCTATGCCGCCGGCGAACTCAAGCACGGCCCGATCGCGCTGATCGACGAGACGCTCCCCGTGATCGTGCTCGCCCCGCGTGACCATTGGTTTGAGAAAACGGTGTCCAACGTGCAGGAAGTCGCCGCGCGCGGCGGCGAGATTGTTCTCGTCGGCCCGCAGGGCGCATCCGAAGCCTGCGCGGTCGCGACCTTGGCGGATGTCACCATGCCGGAGGTGCCGCCGGACTTTTCCGCCATCGTCTATGCCGTTCCGGTGCAGCTGATCGCCTATCACACCGCCGTGGTGATGGGGAAAGACGTGGATCAGCCGCGCAATCTCGCCAAGAGCGTCACGGTGGAGTAAGCTCGCCCGCGATGCGAAACCTTCTGCTGGCCCTTGCCCTTCTCTGCTTTGCTGCCCTCGCGGGCAGCCCGGTGCAGGCATGCCCGCAGATGGAGGGCGCTTCCGCCACTATGGAGCGGGCTGCACCTGCAACGGTCGAACAGCATCACAGCGCGCATGAAGCGCAAAGCGCGGCCAGCCATCCCTGCCAGCATGGCTCCACTTCTGCCTGCGGCGATATGCACGCCTGTTGTGCCGTGCCGGTGCTCAAAGCCCCGCAAGCGGCGCTGCATCGCTGGCCCCAGCGCATGAGCTATGCCCTCCCGCCGCCGGCCAATGTCCGTGCGGCCCCGGCAACCTCACTCGACCGCCCTCCGAAGCACAACGCGTAACCAGCGGCATTGCCGCCCCAAACGCCTTGTCCTGACTTTCTTTCTTCGGAGAAAACGAATGAGCATGACTCATTACATGGAGCTTCTTGCGGTCAATCAGCCGTGGAACCTCATCATTTTCATGGCCATCCCGGTCATTCTGGCAGAGACCCTCGCCATCAGCGAGTTCTACCTGCTCTACACCCGCCGTTTTGATGGCCCGGTCCACACCATCAACCGCTTCGCCGGAATAACGGTGGGTCTCTATTTCATCGGCATCATCGTCTATCTGCTGATCAACGCGGTCGTCCCGATCACGCGCGCGGGCGCCTGGCGCACCATCATCGATGTCGTGGCCGTGGGCACTTACCTGATCGCAGGCCTCCCGCTCATCTGGATCGCGCTGATGGAGCTGGGGCTGGTGGAGCGCACCCGCGACGCCATGGGCAAGCTCAAGGTCCACGCCATCTGCGTCGCCATCTTCCTCGTGTTCGGCCATATCGCGATGATCGCGGGCATGATGGACCCTGCGCTGCTGGGCTACAAAGGCCCCGGCATGAACCACGGCGCCCCCGCTGCGACATCACCGCACGCCGGGCATTGATAGCGCATCAGCAGGAGCCGCCCCGGCGGCTCCTGAAAGGCGGGCTCACACCATCAGCCAACAAAAAAGGCGCCTTGCGGCGCCTTTTTCTACGTCTTGATCGCAACGCTTACTTGCGCTGGGCCATCGCGATGTAATCGCGCTTGGGCGAGCCGGTGTAGAGCTGGCGCGGACGGCCGATGCGCTGACCCGGATCCTCGATCATTTCCTTCCACTGCGCGATCCAGCCAACGGTACGGGCAAGAGCGAACAGCACGGTGAACATGTCGGTCGAGAAGCCCATCGCCTTGAGCGTGATGCCCGAATAGAAGTCGATGTTCGGATACAGCTTCTTTTCAACGAAGTAGGGGTCGGACAGCGCAATGCGCTCGAGTTCCACAGCCACGTCGAGCAGCGGATCGTCCTTGATCCCGAGTTCCTTGAGCACCTCATGGCAGGTCTTCTGCATGATCTTGGCGCGCGGATCGTAGTTCTTGTACACGCGGTGGCCGAAGCCCATGAGACGGAACGGATCGTTCTTGTCCTTGGCCTTGGCGATGTACTTGGGAATGTTATCGACCGAACCGATTTCCTGCAGCATCTGCAGGGCGGCTTCGTTCGCACCGCCATGCGCCGGACCCCAGAGGCAGGCGATGCCGGCCGCGATACAAGCGAACGGGTTGGCGCCCGACGAGCCCGCGAGGCGGACGGTCGAGGTCGAGGCGTTCTGCTCGTGGTCGGCGTGCAGGATGAAGATGCGGTCGAGCGCGCGGCTCAGCACCGGGTTCACCTTGTACTCCTCGCACGGCACCGAGAAGCACATGTGCAGGAAGTTGGAGGCGTAATCGAGGTCGTTCTTCGGGTACACGAAGGGCTGGCCCACCGAGTACTTGTGCGCCATGGCGGCAATCGTCGGCATCTTGGCGATCATGCGCATCGAGGCGACCATGCGCTGATGCGGGTCCGAGATGTCAGTGGAGTCGTGGTAGAAGGCGGAGAGCGCACCGACCGAGGCCACCATGACGGCCATCGGGTGGGCGTCGCGGCGGAAGCCCTGGAAGAAGCGCATCATCTGCTCATGCACCATGGTGTGGCGCGTGATGCGATGATCGAAATCGGCCTTCTGGGTCGGGGTCGGCAGTTCGCCGAACAGGAGCAGATAGCAGGTTTCGAGGAAGTCGCCGTGCTCGGCGAGCTGCTCGATCGGGTAGCCGCGATGCAGCAGGATGCCTTCGTCACCATCGATATAGGTGATCTTGGATTCGCACGCGGCGGTCGAGGTGAAGCCGGGGTCGTAGGTAAACATCCCGGTCTGGCCGTAGAGCTTGCCGATATCGACCACCGAAGGGCCGATCGTGCCGTCCTTCACCGGCAATTCGACGTCTTTACCGCCGACTTTGAGGTTCCCAGAGGACGAGGACATGGGCAATCTCCTTCCAAAAAGGTGGGACACGAGGCCCCCCGACCCCGCGCCGGAAAAAGCTTATGTGGCAACAATGTTGCAATGCCACAAAAGGCGGTGTCGCACCCCTAGCTTAACCTGTGTCCCGGTTCAAGCGGGGGTATCGCGAACTCGTCACAAACCGGGGGCGAGTTCGACGAAATGGTAAGGAAAGAACTGAGCGCGCTCAGCTCACCTGATCACGGATACGCGCAAGGCTTTCCTCGCGACCTAGCACAACGAAAACGTCGAAAATGCCCGGCGAGGTTGAGCGACCGGTCAGCGCGGCGCGCAGCGGCTGGGCCAAGGCACCAAGTTTGACGCCCTGAGCCTCGGCTTCCGCCCGCACGGCGCCTTCCAGCGCCTCCACGCTCCACTCGGGGAGGGATTCGAGGCGTGCCAGCAGCGGGCCCAGCACCGCACCGCCCTTGGCCAGAATATCTTTGGCCTTCTCGTCCAGCGCCAGCGGGCGCGCCGCATCAATGAAACGCGCACCATCCACCAGTTCCAGCAGGGTTTTCGCGCGTTCTTTGAGGCCCGGCATCGCCTTGATCCACTGCGCCCGGCGCTCCGGCGTCAGGCGCTCGGCAAGTTCCGGGCCGCCTTCGATATGCGGCAGCAGCACGTCGATGGCCGCCATCAGCGCCTCGTCCGAGGTCTGGCGCATGTAGTGGCCATTGAGGTTTTCGAGCTTGGCAAAATCGAAGCGCGCAGGCGAGCGGCCCACATTCTTGAGATCAAAGAGAGAGACCATTTCCTCAGTGGAAAAAATCTCCTGATCGCCATGGCTCCAGCCGAGGCGCACAAGATAGTTGCGCAACGCCTCCGGCAGGTAGCCCATGGCGCGATAGGCCTCGACCCCCAGCGCGCCGTGACGCTTGGAGAGCTTGGCACCGTCCGACCCATGAATCAGCGGAATATGCGCGAAAGCGGGGATCTTCCAGCCCATCGCCTCATAGATCTGGCTCTGGCGCGCGGCATTGGTGAGATGGTCATCGCCGCGAATGACATGAGTCACCGCCATATCATGGTCATCCACCACCACGGCGAGCATATAGGTGGGGTTGCCGTCCGAGCGCAGCAGCACGAGGTCATCGAGATTCTCGTTCGCCCAGGTCACGCGGCCCTGCACCAGATCGTCGATCACGGTTTCGCCCTGCTGGGGTGCCTTGAGGCGGATCACCGGCTTGAGCCCCTTGGCCTCGGCTTCCGCGATGTCGGCGGCGGAGCGGTCACGCCAGCGCCCGTCGTAGCGCATGGGCTTGCCCTCAGCTTTCGCCTTCTCGCGCATGGCCTCCAGCTCTTCCGGCGTGGCGAAGCACTTGTAGGCGCAGCCCTTGGCGAGCATCTCCTTTGCCACCTCACGATGGCGCTCGGCCCGCGCGAACTGATAGATCGCATCGCCGTCCCATTCGAGACCGAGCCACTTCAGGCCATCGAGAATCGCCTCGATTGCCGCCGGAGTAGAGCGCTCGCGGTCGGTGTCCTCGATGCGCAGCAACATCTTGCCGCCGTGACGCTTGGCATAAAGCCAATTGAACAGCGCCGTGCGGCCACCGCCAATGTGCAGATAGCCGGTGGGCGAGGGCGCAAAACGCGTCACGACAGGCTCGGACATGATCTCTCCGGGAATTTCAGGCAATTGAACGCCGATTGCGGCGCATCCGCGCGCGATCTAGCATGATGCGACAGGCGCGCAAAGCGCCGCTGCCGGCAATTCGCCGAGGAGCCCGACAATGGCAGACGAGAACCGGCAGGGCAGGGGACGGGGAGGCGCACGCGCTATCCACCTGCCGGTGCGCCATGGGCTGCCCGAGGGGTGGCGTGGACAGGCCATCCCATTCCTCGAGCATCGCTGGCATCGCTTTCAGGCGCTCGTTGCACTGGAGCTCGAGCATCGTACGCCGTTTCTTTGGCTACCCGTGGCCTTCGGGCTTGGCATCCTTGTCTATTTCGCCGTGCCGCAGGAGCCGCTGTGGTGGCATGGCCTGCTGCTGGCATTGGTCGCCACCCTTCCCGCCACGCTCGACACAGGCTTGCGCCGGGCGCTGGGAATCACTTTGCTGATGGCCGCGCTGGGGTTTTCCGCCGCCACCTGGCGCACCTTGCGCGTCAACACGCCGATGCTCCCGCGCGATATGATCACCGAAGTGCGCGGCTTTGTGGAAACGCTGGATCCGGGGCAGGGCCGCATGCGCCTCACCCTGCGCCCCCTGGCCATTGCGGATGTGCCACCCGCGGCCCTCCCCAAAGCGGTCAGAATCGGAGCGCCTGCCGCCAGCGAGGTCGCACCGGGTGATTTCGTGGTGCTGCGCGCCCGTCTTTCGCCGCCCTCGGAAGCCTCGATGCCGGGCGGCTATGATTTTCGCCGCGACGCCTTCTTCAAAAGCATCGGCGCTGTCGGCTATGCGCTGGGCAAGCCCAGCGTCACAACACCTCCCGAACCGCCTCCGCGCGATCTGACGTTCAACGCGTGGGTCGATTCAGGACGCAACTGGCTCACCGCCCGCATCGCCAACACCATCGGCGGGCAAGCCGGGGCGCTCTCCGCCGCGCTGATCACCGGTAAGCGCGGGTTGATCTCGGAGGCCACGAACGACGATCTGCGTGCCTCGGGCCTCTATCACATCGTCTCCATCTCCGGCATCCACATGGTGCTGGCGGCGGGGGTGCTGTTCTGGTCGGTGCGGGCGTTTCTGGCCGCTCTTCCGGGCCTTGCATTGGGCTGGCCGATCAAAAAAATCGCCGCGCTCTTCGCCATGGCCGGCTCCACCTTCTATTGCGTGTTTTCCGGCTCGGAGGTCGCAACCGAGCGCTCGCTCATCATGACCCTCGTGATGCTGGGGGCGATTCTGGCGGACCGGCCCGCATTGGCGATGCGCAACCTCGCGATCTCGGCCCTGCTCGTGCTGGCACGAGAACCCGAGTCACTGGTCGGCCCCAGCTTTCAGATGTCCTTTGCCGCCGTCGCATGCCTCATTGGCGCGAACCGCATGTGGCAGAACTGGCGACGCAACCATCCCCCGCGCGAATGGGGTCCGCTGGTGCGCATCCTGCGATCCGGCCTGTTCCTGCTGCTGGGAATCGGCGCAACAACACTGGTCGCAACCCTTGCGACAGGACCGTTCTCCGTCTTCCATTTTCACCGGATCAATCCGTTCGGCCTCATCGGCAACGCCTTGGCGCTTCCGCTTGTCTCGCTGGTCGTCATGCCTGCGGCGGTCATTGGCACGCTGCTGAGCCCCCTCGATCTCGATTGGATCGTCTGGCGCATCATGGGAGAGGGGGTCAGCGGTGTGCTCTTTGTAGCCGAACGCGTGGGCGCAATGGAGAACGCCAGTTACGCCGTCGCGCGCCTGTCCTTCGTCGGCTTCGGATTGATGGTGCTCTCGCTTCTGCTCTTCGCCAACCTGCAATCCAAGTTGCGGGCGCTGAGCCTCGCCCCGCTCGCAGCCCTTCCGTTCGTCCCGCTCCACCCGCCCGTGCCGGATATGGTGATCGATTCCATCGGCAAAAGCGCACTGGTGCGCACGCAGGAAGGGCGCTTTCACCTTCTAGCGCCAGAAGCCGCTAACCGCTTCACACTCGCGCAATGGCTTCCCGCCCTGGGCGACAACCGAAGCCTGCGCGACAAGA
>JAIUNQ010000213.1 GCA_020161475.1 Pseudomonadota bacterium
ATGCCGGAGTTGCGGCCATGCGACCATCATTGAAAGTGATGGTGCAAAGACCTGAAGCGGAAAAAGGCGTTTTTCTACCTATAGTTGCATTCGTTTCCTGCGAAACGGATTCAACCTCTTGTTGCGCCGATTCAAGCCCTTCAGAAAGTGATTCAACCCGGCGCAAGGTGTTGCGCAGGTCGGTGTAGTGATAGGCCTCGACGCGCTTGGACGGCAGACCGGTGGCCTCAAAACGCGCGAACGCCGCCGCGCGCTCCTCGGTCGCACCGGGCAGATCAGCCTTTTCGGCTGCATAGCGCTCGGCCAGCGCCGTCTCGAACGGGGTTTTCATGGTGACAACGCCCATCACGCGGCCTCGATGTAATCGGCGTAGCCGTTCTTCTCGAGTTCCAGCGCGATTTCCGGGCCGCCGGATTTGACGATACGGCCCTTGGCCATGACATGCACGACATCCGGCACGATGTGGTCGAGCAGGCGCTGGTAATGGGTGATGACCAGCATGCCGCGATCCGCCGAGCGCATGGCGTTCACGCCCTCGGAGACGATACGCAGCGCATCGATATCAAGCCCGGAGTCGGTTTCATCGAGGATCGCGAAAGCAGGGTTCAGCAGCGTCATCTGCAGGATTTCCATGCGCTTCTTCTCGCCGCCGGAGAATCCGACATTAAGCGGACGTTTCAGGAAATCCGGGTTGATGCCGAGCTTTTCGGCCGCTGCACGCACCGCCTTCATGAACTCACCGGGAGTGAGTTCCGCCTCCCCGCGCGCCTTGCGCTGGGCGTTCATCGCCGCCTTCAGAAAGGTCATGGTGGCAACGCCCGGAATTTCCAGCGGATACTGGAAGCACAGGAACAGCCCCGCCGCCGCGCGCTCGTTGGGTTCCATCTCAAGGATGGACTCGCCGTTGAGCAGGATGTCGCCTTCAGTGATCTCGTAGTCTTCCTTGCCGGCGATCACGTAGGAGAGCGTGGATTTGCCGGAGCCGTTCGGCCCCATGATGGCGGCCACCTCGCCCTTCTTGAGCGTGAGATTAAGGCCGTTGAGGATCTTCTTGCCCTCGACTTCGACGTGGAGATTCTTGATTTCGAGCATGGGGTTACTTCTCTATCCTGTTCAAACGCTTCAAATTTTTACTAAGGGATTCTTGGATATCACTCCCAGCACCGGACCTAGAAATACCACTACAATAAAGACGACCATCATTACTCGACGCAATATTATCGACAACAACCAATCGACCATCGTATTCAGATATGTAGTTTAAGCACAAATTTTTAATATTAAAACTAATAGACCCATAAAGTCTATTGATAACAATATTGTTATCGTCCAAAAACGCTCTAATCCCGCCTATCGCATCTTTTAATTCATCATAATAATAATTTATTGTTGCCTCAGATATTTCTGATCTGTCTTTATTAAATATTCTCTGCAAAAATGATCGAGGTTTTACTGTCAAAAAAGCATCTTCACTCATCACCCAACACTCCCCTCAAGGCTGATGGCGATGAGTTTCTGCGCCTCGACGGCGAATTCCATGGGCAGCTGCTGGAGCACGTCTTTGACGAAGCCGTTGACGATCAGCGCCACGGCCTCTTCCTCGTCCAGCCCGCGCTGCATGCAGTAGAAGAGCTGATCTTCGGCGATTTTCGAGGTCGTCGCCTCGTGTTCGAACACGGCGGAGGAATTCTTGCTCTCGATATAGGGAATGGTATGCGCGCCGCAGTCATGGCCGATGAGCAGGCTGTCGCAATTGGTGAAATTGCGCGCCCCGGTGGCCTTGCGATGCGCGCTAACTTGCCCGCGATAGGTGTTGTCAGACTTGCCCGCAGCAATCCCCTTGGCGAGGATCTTCGAGGTCGTGTTCTTGCCCAGATGGATCATCTTGGTGCCCGAGTCGACCTGCTGGTAGCCGTTCGAGATGGCGATGGAATAGAACTCGCCCGAGGAACCGTCCCCGCGCAGGATGCAGCTGGGATACTTCCAGGTGATCGCCGAGCCGGTTTCCACCTGCGTCCACGAAATCTTCGAGTTCTTGCCCCGGCAATCGCCGCGCTTGGTGACGAAGTTGTAGATGCCGCCCTTGCCTTCCGAGTCGCCCGGATACCAGTTCTGCACCGTGGAATACTTGATTTGGGCGTCATCGAGCGCAATCAGCTCCACCACGGCGGCGTGCAGCTGGTTCTCGTCGCGCTTTGGCGCGGTGCAGCCTTCAAGATAGCTGACGTAAGAACCGGCGTCCGCGATAATCAGCGTGCGCTCGAACTGGCCAGTCTTGCTCTCATTGATGCGGAAATAGGTGGAAAGCTCCATCGGGCAGCGCACGCCCGGCGGGATGTAGACGAACGAACCGTCCGAAAACACAGCCGAATTGAGCGTGGCATAGAAGTTGTCCGAGGTGGGCACCACCGTACCGAGATACTTCTTCACGAGTTCCGGGTGCGAATGCACCGCTTCCGAGATCGGGCAGAAGATCACGCCCGCTTTGGCCAGCTCCGCCTTGAAGGTGGTGACCACCGACACCGAGTCGAACACCGCATCCACCGCCACGCGGTTTTGCGGCTCGACGCCGGCGAGAATCTCCTGCTCACGCAGCGGAATGCCCAGCTTGGCGTAGGTTTTCAGCAGCTCAGGGTCCACCTCATCGAGCGAGGTCGGCCCCGGCGTCTTCTTGGGCGCTGCGTAATAATGCAGGTCCTGAAAATCCACGGGCGGATACTGGCAGCGCGACCAGGTCGGCTCGGACATGGTGAGCCAGCGGCGATAAGCCTCAAGGCGCCATTCCAGCAGCCATTCCGGTTCGTTCTTCTTGGCCGAGATGAAGCGGACGATATCCTCGTTCAGCCCCTTGGGCGCGAGTTCCGACTCAATATCGGTGACGAAACCGTATTTGTACTGGTCAACATCGATGGTTTTGACGGTTTCAACCGTCTCTTTCACCGCTGCCATATGTCCTCCTCGTCGGCTTCAAGGGCCGGGGGTTACGCTTTGTTGTTCCGTGCCAACTGGCGCGAAAGGGTGGAAAGGCAAGCATCCAGCTCGCCCTGTGTGGTGCGTGGACCAAGGGAGACACGGACCGCGCCTTTCGGCGCGCGTTCCCCCTGCCCCATCGCGGTCAGAACCTTGCTCGCCCCCACCTTGCCCGACGAACAGGCCGAGCCGGAAGAGACCGCAACGCCGTCAAGATCGGAGGCAATCACCACCTTGCCCGCCTCCAGCCCCGGCAGGGCGAAGAAGGAGGTGTTGGGCAAGCGCGGCGCAGCTTCCCCGGCAATGAAAACACCGTTGGAGAGCTGGCGGAGGCCTGCCTCAAAGCCATTCCGCAAAATGCGCATCGCCTCGAAATCGACCTCAGCCGCCGCGCGCGCCGCCGCAGCAAAGCCGGCGATGCCGGAGAGGTTCTCGGTCCCCTGCCGCTGCCCGCGCTCCTGCCCACCCCCGCGGATGAAAGCGCGCTCCAGCCGCGTCTCGCCATTGGCGAAAACCATGGCACCGATTCCCTTGGGGCCGCCGAACTTATGCGCCGTGATGATGAGAACATCCGCACCCAGCGCGCCGATATCGACGGCCATCTTGCCCGGCGCCTGCACGGCATCGACCATCAAGGCTCCGCCCGCCGCATGAACGAGCCGCGCCGCCTCGGCAATCGGCTGGATCACGCCGGTCTCGTTGTTGGCGAGCTGCACAGCGACCAGCGCGGGACCGCCCTCGGCAAGCATCGCCTCCAGCGCCGCCAGATCAAGGATGCCGTTGGAATCAACCGGAATAACGCCCGCCTCGGGCGCTGCGGCAAAAATCGCGGAATGTTCCGTGGCGGAGGCCAGCACGCGCGTGGTTTGCGCTCGATCAAGGCCGCAGGTGGCGCAAAGCCCTAGCGTGAGAATGCTATTGATGCCCTCCGTGGCTCCGGAGGTGAAAAAAACATTCTCCGGACTCGCCTGCACCAGCCGCGCGATGTCCTTGCGGGCCGCTTCCATCAGCGCACGCGCCGCACGCCCCTCGGCATGGATCGAGGAGGGATTGCCCGTCAGCGCCAGCGCTTCCGACACAGCCGCAATCGCCGCCGGCAGCACCGGCGTCGTCGCGTTCCAGTCGAGATAGGCGCGCGGCGCGCTCATCACGGCTCCCAAAAAACAAAAACACCAAAAAACGTGACTTTTCGCCTTCCGGTATGCTAACGCGCGGACCCGGTACGAAGCCACAGCCAGCACGAGACGTTCTTTAGAATTGTTTTAAGAACGGTTCCAGCTGACGGGTTAGTTCTGGACGTCACCCCCGGTGGCGTCAAGAGGTGCGCCCCTATTTGTGGGGTCGTATCGTCAAGATTTCTTGATGCGTGGCGGGAATCCCTCGCCTCTCG
>JAIUNQ010000214.1 GCA_020161475.1 Pseudomonadota bacterium
ACGATGCCCAGACCAATGGAGGCGAGCTTGGAGACGAGAAGCTCCGAGCGCTCGTTCGCCTTCCCCTTCATGATCACGCGGGCATAGAGGTCATGGCTGATGGCAGAAGCCCCGGCCAACGCAAGGCCCGAAACCACCGCGAGGATCGTCGCAAAGGCCACCGCCGAGAGGAAGCCGAACAGCAGGTTGCCGCCCACAGCCTTGGCCAGATGCATCGCCACCATGTTGCCGCCGCCGATGATCTTGCCGCCGATCTGTCCGCCCTCGAAGAAATCCGGGTTCTGGCCGACGATGATGATCGCGGCGAGACCCATCAGGAAGATGACGTTGAAGAAATAGGCGATGAAACCGGAGGCATAGAGCACCGACTTGCGGGCCGCTTTCGCGTCGGACACGGTGAAGAAGCGCATCAGGATATGCGGCAGGCCAGCGGTGCCGAACATCAGGCCCACGGCCATCGAGACGGCGTTGACCGGGTCCGCCAGCAGCGAGCCGGGGGTGAAAAGCTTGAAGCCGAGCTTGTGAACCGTGGTCACCGATTCGACCAGCTTGGGGTAGGAGAAGTCGAACTTCGCCATCGCCATGATCATCACGAGCGTGCCGCCCGCGAGCAGCATGCCCGCCTTGATGATCTGCACCCAGGTGGTCGCGATCATGCCGCCGAAAGTGACATAGACCATCATCAGCGCGCCGACGACGAAGAGCGCGACGATGTAATCCAGCCCGAACAGCAGCTTGATGAGCTGGCCCGCGCCGACCATCTGCGCCACGAGGTAGAAACACACCACGGTGAGCGAGGATACCGCCGCGAGCGTGCGCACCTTGCCCTGATCGAGGCGATAGGAGGTGATGTCCGCGAAGGTGAAGCGGCCAAGGTTGCGCAGCGGTTCCGCCATCAGGAACAGGATCATCGGCCAGCCGACGAAGAAGGCGATCATGTACATGTAGCCATCGACGCCCTGCGAGAAGGTCATCGCGGTCAGGCCCAGCAGGGTCGCGGCGGACATGTAGTCACCCGCGATCGCCATGCCGTTCTGGAAGCCGGTGATGCCGCCGCCCGCCGTGTAGAAGTTGGAGGCCGACTGCGACTTGCGCGCCGCCCACCAGGTGATCACCAGCGTCAGGCCCACGAAGATCGTGAACATGATGATGGCGGGGACATTGAGGCTCTGCTTTTCGGCTGAATCCATGGCCGGTCCAGCCGCCATCGCGGGCAGGCTGGCGGCCAGCGAAAGTGCCGCGACGGACAAACGCGAAAGAATCGTGCTCATGCGCCCAACTCCTTCTTGGCTTCCGCCGCGATTTCAGCCGTCAGCCGATCGAACTCGCCATTGGCGCGACGCACATAAAGCGCGGTGAGAAACCAGAAAAAGACGAAAAGCGTCAGGCCGGCCGCAACGCCGACCGTGAGCGAGGAACCCTCGGTAACACGCTGGCCGATCAGGGCCGGCTTGAAGGCCACAACAAGGATGAGGCCGTAGAACAGCACCATGACAATGGCGAAAAGGCTCCAGGAAAGACGGCCACGCTTGGCGACAAGTTCCTGATATTTCGGATTTTCACGCATGTGCGCATAAAAGGCTTGCACAATGCCCTCCGTGAATTGGATGGGGTCGAAACAAGGATGGGCCGCCCCAAGGCCCTCCGATGAGGCGCTTGGGGTATCACAGGGGCGCGGGCAGGGGGCGCTAGACTATAGAATAAGCGAACGCTCACGTTGCGATGCGGAAACCGCGGGCGCGCGCCGTTTTCCGGAGAATAGGAATTGTTTGCGGCTGCGACAAAAGTCGATCTCGCAGCAAGGGGTTGGAGATGCAATCCTGACTTGCGTTCCTGCATATCCCTCAGGGCATCCTGTGAAGTATGATGCACTGATCCAGCAGATGGGTTACCAACGTACAAGAAGCTGTCCAAAGGCCCGAACCCCTGACCGGTCATGCCAGAACTCGTAGCAATTGATCACGAAAACCTCAGCAACACGGTTTATGCAGCGCTGTGCGATGCCTTGATCACCGGCAAATTCCAGCCTGGTGAGCGCTTGCGGATTCGCGAAATCGCCGATCAGCTGGGCACCAGCGTCACCCCGGTGCGTGACGCGATTTTGCGGCTGACGCATGATGAAGCGCTGGTGTTCCGCTCTCCGCGGGATATCCGCATTCCGGTCATGAGTGAGCAGAAATTCGTCGAGATTCGCGCGATTCGCTTGCGGTTGGAGGCCTTGGGCGCCGAAACTGCGGCGCAGCTTGCCACGACCGAAGACATACAGACGCTGGAATCGATTCTGGCAGACTGCGAAGCCGCTGCTTTGGCCCAGAACCACCGCCGCAGTGTGGAATTGCATCAGGCTTTCCACTTCAAGGTTTGCTCGATTGCAAGCCTGCCCGTGCTGCACGGGATTCTCCGCCGGATCTGGTTGCAAATGGGGCCGATGATGCTGGCGGCCTCGGCGGATACCGGCGGCACTTTGATCCAAAGGCACGCCCCGATCATCGATGCATTGCGTAGCCATGACTCCGGCGCTGCGGCCAATGCGATCCGCGACGACATCATGTTCGGCGGAAAGGCCTTCATCAATCACATTCATACCACAAATTGAGGCGTTTTCGCCAAAAGATCGCGCTTAGGTTGTGATATTCCTAAATTAGCGCGGCATGATACATCAAATACAGAGTGTTTCGGCGGCATCAGCTTGGTTTTCTCTTTGGCGAGGAAGGTCAGAAATGCGTCACTCGCCGCTTAAAAATGCAGCCCCGCATCCTACCGCTGGGCGCTTGTGGGGGATATGATGGCCCGGTGGCCCCGGTCTAGACGGCGCGGTGCCCCCTGATCGACTGGACAGAAAAATCGCCATGACCAGCCCTGCCTTCCCGCTGCCCGCCAATTCCTACGAGGCGCGCGACAAGCAGTTTCACCTGCACGCCTACACCAACGCCAAAAAGCATATGGAAGTCGGCCCGCTGGTGATCGAGCGTGGCGAGGGCGTTTATGTCTTTGACAACCAAGGCAATCGCTACATCGAGGCCATGGCCGGGCTGTGGAGCGTCGCTGTCGGCTTCAGTGAAAAGCGGCTCGTGGAAGCCGCGATGCGGCAGATGAACCAGCTCCCGTTTTACCACACCTTTGGCCACAAGGCGCATGGACCGTTGATCGATCTGGCCGAGAAGCTGGTGAGCATGGCCCCTGTGCCGATGAGCAAGGCGTTCTTCACCAACTCCGGCTCGGAGGCGAATGACACCGCGCTCAAGATGATCTGGTATCGCGCCAATGCGCTCGGCCAGCCGCAGCGCAAGAAGGTGATTGCCCGCGAGCGCGCCTACCATGGCGTCACGGTGGCGACCGCCAGCCTCACCGGCCTGCCCAACAACCACCGCTCCTTCGATCTGCCCCAGGGGCCGGTATTACGTACGGGCTCCCCACATTATTGGCGTGACGCCCTTCCGGGCGAGAGCGAAGAGGAGTTTGCCTCGCGCCGGGCCCAAGAGCTTGAGAATCTGATCCTTTCGGAAGGGCCGGAGACCATTGCGGCTCTGTTTGCCGAGCCTGTGATGGGCGCGGGCGGTGTTGTCGTGCCGCCGCGCACCTATTGGGAGAAGGTGCAGGCCGTGCTGGCGAAATACGACATCCTGCTGGTGGCCGATGAGGTCATCTGCGGGTTCGGTCGCACCGGCAATATGTTCGGCGCCCAGACCTACGGCATGCGCCCGGACATCATGGTGCTCTCCAAAGCCCTATCCTCCTCCTATCTTCCGATTTCGGCGTTGCTCGCCAACGAGAAGGTGCTGGCGCCGATCATTGAGGAGAGCGATCGCATCGGCACCTTCGGCCATGGCTTTACGGCGGGCGGGCATCCCGTGGCGGCAGCTGTTGCGCTGGCTTCGATCGGCGTCATCGAGAGCGACAACCTTGTGGATAACGCCCGCCGCTCGGGCGCGCGCCTGCTGGAGCGCCTGCGCGCGCTGGAAGGGCATCCGCTGGTGGGCGAGGTGCGCGGCGTCGGGTTGATTGCAGCGGTGGAGCTGGTGGTGGACAAGGCGGCGAAAACCGCGCTGACCCCGCCCGGCCGCCTCGGTGCCATGGTCAACGCGGGGCTTCAGGCCAAGGGCATCATCTCCCGCAATATGGGTGACGCCATGGCCTTCTGTCCGCCGCTGATCATTTCAGAGGCGCAGGTGGACGAGATCGTCGATCGCTTCGCCGAGGTGCTCAACGAGACGCTCGCGAGTCTTTCCGCTCACTCGCAATAGAGAGAGACGACGCCGGAACCGGCCATCTCGGCGATTTCCCCGGCGCTTGCGGGTTTGCGCTCGCCGCTCGCGGGCGCAACGCCGGCGAAGGCGGCAATCTC
>JAIUNQ010000215.1 GCA_020161475.1 Pseudomonadota bacterium
TCCGCGCGCGCTTCGGCTTCCAGCTGGCCCTTGACGGCTTCAAACGCCGGAATCCTCGCCGCATCGATCTTGCCGACGCGGTAAAGCACAAAGCCGAAAGCATCCTTGAACGGGCCGACAACCTTGCCCTCAGCGGCGGCAAACACGGCATCACGCTGCGCGGCATCGCTGATGTCCGACTTCGCCTTGGAGCCAAAGGTCACATCGGCCTCGGCCAGCTTGCGCTCGGCCATCAGAGCGGCAAAATCGCCCCCGGCATTGATCTTCTCGGCGGCGGCCTTGGCTTCCGCCTCGGTGTCGAACAGCACACGCTGGAGGGTGCGGCGCTCAGGCGAGCCAAGCTTGCCCGTGGCAAGCGCCACCGCATAGAACGCGCGCAAATCGTCCTCGGTGAGCTTGAGATCGCCAGCGAAATCCTTGATGCCGAGCGCAAGCACCGTGGCCTTGCGCGTCTCCACAGTACGGAACGCGCTGCGATGGGCCTCGTAATAGGCCTTGATCGCCTCGTCGTCCGGCGCGGCGGGGGCGGGAACCTTGGCCGGGTCCAGCAGAACGGCTTCCACATCCCGCGCATTGGCGCGATAGCTGTGAATGGCCTCCAGCATCGGTGTCGGTGCGGCAAAGCCACCGACAAGCCCGTTGTACAGCGCAAGGCGCAGCAGATGCTGCTCTTGGACGCGGATGAATTCCTTTTCGTTCAGCCCCGCCTGGCTGAGCGCCTCGGCCAGCTTGGCGCGGTCGAACTGGCCACCAGTCTTGAACTCCGGCGCATCCATGATCGAGGCGAGCACCATCGGCGTATCGAGCGCAAGGCCGAGGCTGCTGGCCTGCTGGGCAAGCGCCGCCTCGTCGATCTTGCGGTTGAGCAGCTCACGGTCGAGCCCGAAGGCGCGCGCTTCTTCCATGGTCACGGGGCGGCGCACCTGCATCTGGATACGGCGCAGCTCGCTGTTGAGCGCAGTGCGATACTCATCGGCTGAAATCTTGGTGCTGCCCACGGTCGCAACCGTACGGTTGACCCCGCCCTTGAAGATGTCGCCGATGCCCCAGATCGCGAACGAGAGGATCAGCACGCCCATGATGACGGAAAGAACGGCGCGCCCCAGCCAGTTGGCAGCAGCAACGCGAATGGCATTCAGCATGGTATCAGGCTCTTCTTTTGGGCGCCGGTCCGGCGCGGCGCACCATCCATAGAAAGGCGCCGCGTTTATGGCAACTCTCCAAACCTGCCGTATGGACTGCTGTTTTTAACCGCAAAGGGGCATTTCGACGCGGGTCGAATTGAACTTTACAACGCTTGGTGATACCGCCCGGCACCAGATTTTGCCCTTGGGGAGAGAAACAATGCGCAAGCCGCTCGTGGCCGGCAACTGGAAGATGAATGGCACCAAGGCCTCGCTCAACGAGCTGAAACTGCTCGGCGATGCCTATAGCGCGGGCCTGCGCGCCAAGGTCGATGTGATGGTGGCCCCGCCTGCGACGCTGATCTTCGTGGCGGCGGCGGGTGCCGTGGGCACCGGAATCATCATCGGCGGGCAGGATTGCCACGCCAAGGTCTCGGGCGCGCACACGGGTGATCTTTCTGCCGCCATGCTGTTCGACTCGGGCGCGAAAGCCGTCATCGTCGGCCATTCCGAGCGCCGCACCGACCATGCCGAAACCGATGCCGATGTGAAGGCCAAGGCCGAAGCCGCGCTGGCGCAGGGGCTCACGGCCATTGTCTGCGTGGGTGAAACCCGCGCCCAGCGCGAAGCGGGCAAGGCCCTCTCGGTGGTGGCCAAGCAGGTCAAGGCATCTGTTCCCGATGGCGCGAGCGCCGATGAGGTCGTCATCGCCTATGAGCCTGTTTGGGCGATCGGCACTGGCCTCACCCCGACGATTGCCGACATCGCGGAAGTGCACGCCGAGATCCGCAAGGTCATCGCGCGCAAGCTCGGCAAGGAAGCGAGCGCCAAGATGCGCATCCTTTACGGTGGCTCGGTGAAGCCGGAGAACGCCAAGGAGATTCTCGCGCTCGAGGACGTGGACGGCGCGCTGGTGGGCGGGGCTTCCCTTAAGGCCGCCGATTTCCTCAAGATCATCGAGGCCGCTTGAGAAACGTCTGAAATGGCCTTCGAACTCTCATCTGACATCACGACTGCGACCATCTCGTTTCAGATTACAATGAACGGGAGCGACGCAGTCGTTCAGATTCCTATTGGGTTCGATGACGAGCTGAAACGAAACTATGTCCTACATATATGCATGGCGCCTTTCGTCGGTGCCGTGCAGAGCGAGTTTGAACTGACGTTTTTCATTTCCATATACGACGAGAAAATGGACGCATTTCTCGCACCTTTGTGGTGCGGGAAAGAGCTGCGCAATTTTATCCCGGAAGCACCGCATATTGCGCGGATCAGGATAGCGCTTCTGACGGCCATCGAGGCGATGATTTCGAAATTGTCCCCCCAGCATGTCCGCGTGTTTACATATCAGGCAAATTTGCCAAAGAAGGCATTGCGAAAGTTTAATCTGATTGCGACACTCTTTCACCACAAAGGGTACCGATGTGGAGAGGGTGATCCCTATCATGGAAGACGCATCTGGATGTTTGAGAAAAAATAGCGAAAAGCCTTGCACATTGGGATTTTCCGCTTAAGAGCGGCGCACGGAATGGAGAGCGACATGACTGCCCCGATCTCAAGAGACCGGCAGATCGAATTGATGATGAATGCCGCGGAGCGCATGGACGCGCTTGCTCTGCGTTTGCTTGCCAATCCGACCATTCGTTCGGTAGCTGTCACCCGCTCCCTCAAGGAAGCGGAAAAGACATCAACCGTTTATAAGACAGCTAAAGCCAAGAAAGTTGGCTGAGCCTTTTCTTAAGGCTCCCAACGGAAGTTCCCATGGAAACCGTTCTGATCGTCGTTCATCTGCTCATCGTTCTCGCGCTTTGCGGCACCGTGCTGCTTCAGCGTTCCGAAGGCGGTGGCCTCGGCATGGGCGCTTCTCCCTCCGCCTTCCTCACCGGGCGCGGGCAGGCGAACCTTCTCACCCGCACCACGGCGATTCTCGGCGCGGCCTTCTTTGTGACCTCGCTGGCGCTGGCTGTTGTGGCCTCGCGCGGTCGTGCGTCGGTCTCGCCGCTGGATGCCGCGGCCCCGCCGCCGCCCGCCACCTCGGGCGCCCCGGCGACCCCGGCTGCGCCGGGCAATACCGGCACCAACGTGCTGGATCAGCTCAAGCAGCTGCAGGGCGGCCAGAAGTAAGCCACCCGCTGTCCTCGCGAAGGATACCGGGGGCGCAATAGGGCTGCGATGCAGCCTCCGCCAAAAAAGAGGCGCCTGTGGATGGCGCCTTTTTCTTTTGTATTTCCGACGAACCTACGGCTAAAGATCAGGTCCCATGACGCGATATGTTTTCATCACCGGCGGCGTGGTTTCTTCCCTTGGCAAAGGCCTCGCTTCGGCGGCTCTGGCGGCCGTCCTGCAGGCGCGCGGGTACACCGTGCGCATGCGCAAGCTCGACCCCTATCTCAACGTCGATCCGGGCACCATGAGCCCTTATCAGCACGGCGAGGTCTTCGTGACCGACGACGGCGCGGAAACCGACCTTGATCTGGGCCATTACGAGCGCTTCACGGGCCGTTCCGCCATCAAGCAGGACAACATCACCACCGGGCGCATCTATCAGGAGATCATCGCGAAAGAGCGTCGCGGGGATTATCTGGGCGCAACCGTGCAGGTCATTCCGCACGTCACCGATGCGATCAAGAACTTCGTGCTGGAAGGCAACGAGGGCTATGATTTCGCCCTCATCGAGGTTGGCGGCACCGTCGGCGACATCGAAGGCCTGCCGTTCTTCGAGGCGATCCGCCAGCTCAAAAACGACCTGCCGGATCGTCACGCCTGCTTCATCCACCTCACCCTGCTGCCGTATATCCCCTCGGCGGGCGAGCTGAAGACCAAGCCGACCCAGCACTCGGTGCAGGAGCTGCGCTCCATCGGCATCCAGCCCGACATCCTGCTCTGCCGCACGGATCGTCCGATCCCGGAAGGGGAGCGCCGCAAGCTCGCGCTGTTCTGCAACGTGCGCGAAAGCGCCGTGATCGAGGCGCGCGACGTGGACCAGATCTACGCCGTGCCGCTGGCCTACCACGCCGAAGGGCTGGACACCGAAGTCCTGCGCGTCTTCGGCATGGAGCCGAAGGACAAGCCGAACCTCTCGCGCTGGCTCGATATCGTCAACACGCTGCGCCATCCCAATGGCGAGGTCACCATCGCCATCGTCGGCAAGTACACCGAGCTGAAGGACGCCTATAAGTCCCTCATCGAGGCGCTGGTCCATGGCGGCAT
>JAIUNQ010000009.1 GCA_020161475.1 Pseudomonadota bacterium
TCGCGGGCATCCGTGCCTGCCGTGCGGTCTTCGGCGATGTGCCGCAGGTCGCCTGCTTCGATACCGCTTTCCACCGCGCCCACCCCAAGGTGAGCGACACCTTCGCGCTGCCCCGCAGCCTGTATGATGAGGGCGTGCGCCGTTACGGCTTTCACGGCCTCTCCTACGAATATGTCTCCGGGCGGCTGGCGGAGATCGCGCCTTTCCATGCGCGCGGGCGTGTTGTCATCTGTCATCTTGGGTCGGGCGCATCCTTGTGTGCCACGCGCGGCGGGCTTTCTGTCGCCTCCACCATGGGCTTTTCCGCGCTGGATGGCCTGCCCATGGGCACCCGTCCGGGGCAGCTCGACCCCGGCGTACTGCTCTATCTGATGAGCGAGAAGGGGATGGATGCCAAAGCGATCTCCGATCTGCTCTACAAGAAATCGGGCCTGCTCGGCCTCTCAGGCGTCTCCAACGACATGCGCGACCTGCTCGCCAGCGACAGGCCGGAAGCGCGCGAGGCGGTGGAATATTTCGTCTCGCGCGTGCGCCGCGAGATCGGCGCCATGGCGGCGGCGCTGGAGGGGGTGGATGCCATCGTCTTCACCGGCGGCATCGGCGAAAACGCCGCCCCCATCCGCGAGATGGTGCTCTCCGGCATGGCGTGGATCGGGGTGGAACTCGACACCGCCCGCAACCAGACAGGCGATCTTGTCATCTCTTCCGATCGCTCGCGCGTGCGCGTCTTCGTCATCCGCACGGATGAGGAGAAGATGATCGCCACGCACGCCCGCGAGGTCACCGACGCTCAAAGCTTGGGATAGCGCCTTTTCCGATCAGGCGGCCACCGAGAGAGCGAAAAAAGCAATTGTGGACAGGAAGCTCCAGAGCCTGTCAGCGCTTGTCGCGAAGCGCGCTCTGGCGCTCGCGCACCACGTCAATCAGGGCGGGGTCTCCCAGCGCGACAAAGTGCGGGTTGATCATCGCCCTGTTGCGCGCATAGCGCAGCGGCACGCCGTCCAGATCGACGACCTGCCCGCCCGCGCATTCAAGCACGCATTGCGCCGCAGCCGTATCCCACTGGCTCGTCGGTCCGAAGCGCGGATAAAGGTCCGCGCGCCCCTCCGCGATCAGGCAGAACTTGAGCGAGGAGCCGAGAGTGGCCACCTCGCAGGGGTGCCCCAGCCCTTCGCACCAGCGCTTCGTCTCCTCCGAAGTATGCGAGCGGCTGTCCAGCATCCTGAGTGGCTTCTGCGGCACACGGGGAGAAATCCGGATGGGCTTGGTCGGCCCGTTTTCGCGCTGCACGAAAGCACCGAGGCCCGCTGCCGCGCTGTACGTCACATCCAGTGCCGGCGCATGCACCACGCCCGCCATGAGCGTGCCGTGCACCAGCGCGATATTGACCGTGAACTCCCCGTTGTGATGCAGGAACTCCTTGGTGCCGTCGAGCGGGTCCACCAGAAAGAAGGGGGCATCTTCTCCCGCGCCTTCCGCCGAGACAGACTCTTCACTCAGGATGAAAACACCGGGAAAGGCCGCCTCCAGCCTCTGCCGGATCACCGCATCCGCACTCAGATCCGCCGCCGTCAGGGGGGATTCGTCCGCCTTATGGCTCACCGGCACCGGGCCGGCGTAATACGCCATGATGGCGGCACCCGCTTCACGGGCGATGTCGCACAGCAACTCCAGCTGCGCCCGGCTCAGGTTCACGTCCCGTCTCCCTGTCGAAAGGCTCGACGCCGTGCTTCGAGGCTCCGGCGCACTTTAAGCAAGCATCTCGCGTTCCGGGGCGGGGCGCAACCGCTCATCAAGGTCGCAGGTGTCTCCTTTCGCGGTTGCAATAGGCGCGCGCCTCGGGCAATTCAGGGGCGCTGCAATCGGGCGGAAGGAGAACCTCATGCGCATTGTCATGGTCGGTTCGGGCTATGTCGGGCTTGTTTCAGGCGCTTGTTTCGCTGATTTCGGCCATAGTGTCGTTTGCGTGGACAAGGATGCCGCGAAAATCGAGGCGCTCCAGCAGGGCAGAATCCCGATTTTCGAGCCCGGGCTGTCGGAACTCGTCGCCAAGAACGCGCGCGATGGTCGCCTTGTCTTCACGACGGATCTGGCAACGGCGGTGGCGGGTGCAGAGGCGGTTTTCATCGGCGTCGGCACCCCCTCGCGTCGCGGCGATGGCCACGCTGATCTCTCTTACGTTTTTGATGCCGCGCGCGAAATCGCCCATAGCCTCACCGGCTATTGCGTCGTGGTCACGAAATCGACCGTTCCTGTCGGCACCGGCGATGAGATCGAGCGCATCCTGCGCGAGGAGCGGCCGGAGATCGATGTTTCTGTCGCCTCGAACCCGGAATTCCTGCGCGAGGGCGCGGCGATTCAGGATTTCAAACGCCCGGATCGCATCGTTGTCGGCTGCGAGGACGAGCGCGCCAAGGAGGTCATGACGCAGGTTTACCGCCCGCTTTACCTCAATCAGGCGCCACTGCTTTTCACCTCGCGGCGCACCTCCGAACTGATCAAATACGCCGCCAACGCGTTTCTCGCGACCAAGATCGGCTTTATCAACGAGATCGCGGACCTGTGCGAAGCCACCGGGGCCAATGTGCAGGAGGTCGCGCGCGGTATCGGGCTCGACAATCGCATCGGCTCGAAGTTCCTGCACGCCGGGCCGGGCTATGGCGGCTCCTGTTTCCCCAAAGATACCTTGGCGTTGATCCGCACCGCGAATGATTACGCAACGCCCCTTTCCATCGTCGAAAGCGTTGTCACCTCGAACGACAAGCGCAAGCGCGCGATGGCGCGGCGGGTGATCGCGGCTTGCGGCGGGGAGGTGCGCGGCAAGACCATCGCGCTGCTCGGCCTCACCTTCAAGCCCAACACCGATGACATGCGCGAGGCGCCCTCCATCGCCATCATTCAGGCGCTTCAGGATGCCGGCGCCAAGGTGCGGGCCTATGATCCGGAAGGCGTTGAACAGGCGCAGGCCGTGTTGAGCGGGGTCGATTACGCCGCCAGCGCCTTTGAGTGCGTGACAGGGGCGGATGCGGTCTGTCTCGTCACCGAATGGGATGAGTTCCGCGCGCTCGATCTGGCCCGTGTGAAGGGGTTGCTGAACACCCCCATCATGGTTGATTTGCGCAACGTCTATCGCCCGGATGAGGTGCGCAAGCTCGGCTTCACCTATCTCAGCGTGGGGCGGGCCTAGCGCGCTGGCCTGTGCCGCGTCCCGACCCCTCCGGGCTTGCAGGCGCGGCGGCAGGGGGCGCGCTGCTCATCGCGTAATACGTCCATCCGCCGTTCCAGAGGCCGGCGTTGCTGGCCTGTGCCTCCAGCATGGCGCTGGTGTATTCGAGCGGGCTGCCGGATGCCGGGCGTGCCCAGCCCAGGCGGATCATCCATAGCGCGATATCCTCACCATTGTGCTCACACGCCCAAGTGCCGGTTTTGCTGCGGGGTTGGCAGATCAGCACACCGCTGCGGATGCGGTTGAAGAGCGCGGCGCGGGCATAACGACCGCAGGCCCAGAGCGCCCGCTTGTCATCATAACAGACCTGCTCGAAGGCGGGCGGCTCCATGCCCGCGATGGTGACGCTGATTCCGTCGGCCTCAAAGCTGCGGGTGTCGATGGGCAGGATCGGCGGATTGAACCTGACGCGTTGCTCGAACCGGGAAAGCGGCCCCAAGGCCGGACCATAGGGGAGCGCCAGAGGGCGGGCGGGTGCGGATGCCACCGGCTCTTCCGGCGCTTGCGGGGCGGGCGCAGCCGGGGGCAGGGCGCTGACCACCACGGGACCGGAGCCTGCACGCCCCCCTTTCCGGTTGACCAGCACAAGGAACAGGGCGCTGAACAGCGCGCAGCACACCAGCGCAACCATTGTGAGCCGCAGAATTGTCTGCCGGTTGAGCGGGGGAAAGGGAAATCCGGCACGGGTTTGCGCGCTCGCCGACGCCGAATCAGGCCCCTCCGGCATGGGGGTGGAAACAGGGGGAGCGGGCGGCGCGGACATGGGCGCAGAGCAAAACCCGCGCCGGGGCGATGTCAACTCCCGACGGCTTTTTTTGTCAAACCAAAGCAACGGGATGGTGCGGTTGTGTCCTGTCGTGAACGTTGTGTTGACGGGGGGAGTACTCTTGCAGGTTGTCTTTTGATCATGTCCAAATGTCGCCCGCAGGAGGAAAACACGTGGCGGATCATCTGTTCGATAATGTTCAGCGTCATCTCAACAAGATGGTTCTCGATGATCCCCGGCTGATGAGCGGAGCTTTCTGGGCCGAACTTCGCGTCTTCTTGGCTGTCGCCAAGCTCAAGTCCTTCAACCGTGCCGCGCAGGTGCTCAACATGAGCCAGCCCACGGTGAGCCGTCATGTTCATCGCCTGCAGGACGTGCTGGGGGCGCAACTGCTGCTCTCGACACCGGGGGGCGTGAAGCTGACCCAAAGGGGGCAGGATCTCGCCCGCACGCTGGCAGAAATGGACCGCAAGATCGGTGCGATCTCCTCCGATTTCCGGCTGGAAAAGTCCGATGCGGAAGGGTTGGTGCGCATCAATGTCACGGAAGCCTTGGCCGGGCTTTTCATTGTGCCGCGCATGGAGGCCTTCACCAGCAGCTATCCCGGCATCCGGCTTCACATTGCCAACCCCACGAACATGAGCGCCTTGAGGGAAAATCACGCCGATATCCTGCTCAACTTCTCGCCGGAGACCTCGCCCGAGGTGCGCTCATGGCAGGGGGGAACGGTCCATCTCCTGCCCGTGGCCAGCACAAGCTATCTCGACCGATACGGCCTGCCCGACACCGCGACGCTGCGGCATCACGTGCTGCTCGACACCGCGTACTACATGGGCGATGCCCCGGTCTGGTCGCGCTGGCGCGCGCTGGTGGCCGAGGCGGGAACCGTCCACGGCTGCGACAATTCCTTCGCCTATGCCCTGATGGTGCGAAGCGGCGTCGGAATCGGGCTTCTCGCCAATTACGCCTTGGCGGATGGCGCTGCCGTGGCGCTGGACCTTGGTGTGCACGTCCGCCTGCCGCTGCACCTGCATGTGATGCGCGACAGGTTGGAGGCACGCCCGGTCAGGATTGTGTACGACTGGCTGGCAACCCTGTTCGGGCCAGATGAGGCATGGTTTCAAGCGGACCACGTTCCGTCAGAACACCAACGCGCTGCTCTAGCTCCTGTTGTAGCAGAAATAGCTTCGCATCCGTCAGCGTAGGGTCTTCGAGCGCATTGGCCATCGTCAGATAGCCTTGGGCAAGTTCGCGCAGCGATTCGGCCAGCGCTTGGTTCGTGTACTCGGGATGCAGGGCAGCTTCGACAAATCGGCCCGTTCTGGCCGCAACAAGCGTGAGAATATGCTTCCGGTTCATGAACGCTCGGGGTTGTGTCTCGGGCTTTATCGACGCCTCGGGTCCATCTGATGGAAATGATGTTGGCTCTCCCCCCGAAATTGAAGCGTCCGAGACGTAGAACGGTTCAACATTCCTGAAGAAGGTGGCTGTGCTTGGCCTGTCCGGTGGAGCGATTTGCGCATTGCGAAAAAAATCGCGCACAGGAGGCTTGCGGCTTTTTCACGGGCGCTCTATAGAACCGCCTCCGCTGGTCATCGGAGTGTAGCGCAGTCTGGTAGCGCACCTCGTTCGGGACGAGGGGGTCGCAGGTTCGAATCCTGCCACTCCGACCAGTTGGCCTCCCCGATTTCCATTCGAACCTGCGACTCGCGCTGACCGCGCGGTTGGGCTTCGCCCACGTCGAGTTCTTGTGGTTTCCCGTCTTTTCCATTGACATCTCGCCCCATGCCAAGAATCTGGCGAACCTCATTTCGGGCAAGAAAAACGGCGTTTGTGTCAGGGGTTTCATGAGCCAGAACCGCATCAACGAGAGCTTTCTGGCTCCTTACGAGCGAGCGCTCATCCAATGGATCTTGCCGAAACTGCCGGACAAGACGACGCCGGACAAACTCACAGCGCTGGGAACCTTCGGCGCGTTTCTTGTTTTCATCGGATACTGGGCCACCACGCTCTCGCCCCAGTGTCTCTGGCTGGCCAATTTGGGCCTGCTGCTGCACTGGTTCGGCGATTCTCTCGATGGAAACCTTGCCCGCTATCGCAAGATCGAGCGCCCTCGCTATGGCTATTTCCTCGATCAGACCATCGATGTCGTCGGCAATTTCCTGATTCTCTTCGGCTTCGGGCTTTCGCCCTATCTCGATATGCGCATCGCTCTGATTGCGCTGACCGGCTACCACATGATTTCGATCTATGTGTTCGTCCGCGCCGCCATCACGCACGATTTTCACGTTGCGCTGGCCAATATGGGCCCGACGGAACTGCGCGTGCTGCTGGTCTTCACCAACCTGTGCATTCTCACCCTCGGGGTTTGGGACTTTACCGTCTTTGGCGTCACCTTCTCGTGGGTGGATCTGTCGGTCGGCGGTTTCGGGCTGGCCTTCATGGTCAACTTCGTCGTGCAGGTCACGCGCTTTGCGCCCGTGCTGCGCGAGATGGATGACAAGGAACGCTTGGAGCGTCAGGCCGCCGAGAAGCGCTAAGTCACCGGCGCGAGCGAATCATCCAGAAAATACCAGCGCGGGATATTGGCGCTGACGACCGCCTCGATCCTGCCGTTGAGGAAGGCGACATCGGCAAGGATGTCATCCCCCTGACGCGGCGGCATCTCGAAAAGCTCGCTGAAGGTGAGGTCGAAATGGCATTTGCCGATGCGTCGGCAATGCCCCAGCACCAGCATCGCGCCGGTTTTGCGGGCGAGCTTGGCGGCAATGGCGAGGTTGCCCTTGTCATGCGGCGCGCGTCCGAACAGCGGGGCCATGGTGTGCCCCTCGCGCGCCTCATCCGGAAACATCGAGACGATGCCGTTGCTCTTGAGCACCTTGAGCGCCTGCCGGATGCCGGAATGGTCGGGCAGGATGGTGTTGACCCCGAAAGAGCGACGCACGCGCTCCACCACCGCACGCTCAAAAGCGTTCATCGGGGGGGCGATGATCGAATTGAGTTGCAGACCATTGGCCTGAAACACGGGGGAGAAGACTTCCCAATTTCCGGTGTGCACACACAGGCCGATCAGCGGGCGCTTGCCGTTTATCTCGCGCAGGGTTTCCACCCCATGCACGTTGATGCGCCCCTCCTTGAGAAAGCGGTCCATGACGGCAAATTCCGCGGCGACGCGGCCCACGCCATCGAGAAATTCCATCGCCATGGCATCCAGTTCGGCCTCGGTAGCTTCTGGCTTGTGTTGGCGCAGGTTCTTCTTGGCGTTCTCGATGATGTCGGGTCGCGCAACGCGCCCGTTGAAGCGAATGCCGGCCGAGCCGATGTCGGAGGCAACCTCCGTGGGCAGCAGCCGCAGCAGGTAGAAAAAGAACGCCTGAATGGCATCGGCCGCGCGGCCGCTTTGCGGGATCATGAGGAAATCTCGGCGAGAGAATCATCGAGAAAGTACCAGCGCGGAATGTTGCGCGCGATCACCGGCTCGATGAAGCCGTTGAGATAGGCCACATCCGCCAGCACATCCGCCTTGCCCGAAACCATCGGCAGCGCGAACGGCGCGGAGATATTCAGCTTAAAGCGGCAGGGCGCGATGCGCTCGGAATGGCAGATGACAAAGCGCGCGCCCGAATGACGTGCAAGGCGCGCGGCAATGGCGAGATTGCCCTTGTCGTGCGGCGCACGGCCGAACAGCGGCGCCATGCTCTGCCCGCCCCGCGCCTCGTCGGGGAAAATCATCACCACGCGCTTCTGGCGCAAGCGGCGCAGCCCCTCACGCGCCCCTGAAGCATCGGGCGAGAGCAGCTCCACGCCGAAATTCGCGCGGCTCGTTTCCGCAATCTCGCGCTCGAACGGGTCCTCCGGCGGGGCATAAAACGAGGTCAGCGGAATCCCGGCGTGCTGGAACAACGGCCCGAAGGTCTCCCAATTGCCCGTGTGCAACCCGAAGGCGATGATCGGCTCTTGGCCCGCAACAGCGCGAAAGGCCTCCAGCCCCTCAACCTCAAAGCGCCCCTCCGCGATGAAGCGCTCCATCACGGCATATTCGCCCATCAGGCGCCCAACGCCGTCAAGGAACTGCGCCACCATGGCCTCCAGCTCGGCCTCAGTAGCCTCGGGCTTGTGGCGCTTCAGGTTGGCCTTCGCGTTGGGGATGATGCCGGGGCGCGTGTAGGGCACCGATTTGCGCACGATGAACGAGCCGAAGGCCGAGGCCCAATCGCTCGGCATCCGCTTCATCAGGCCATGCAGCAGCGCGCTCACGTCACGCTCTCAAGCGGCCTTGGCGCGCGGGGCAGCGCGTTCCTTGGCCGTCACCGGCAAGCCGCCATCGGGGCGCAGGGTGAGGCGGCACACCGGCTCGGCGAGGTAGCCCGCGCGCGGGCGCACGGCGAAACGCTGCACCAGCGTGGCAAGACAGAGTGTGGCCTCCGCGAGGCCGAAGTTCATGCCGGGGCAGATGCGCGGCCCGAGCGCGAAGGGGAAATACACCAGCGGATTGATCCGCGCGCCGTTCATGAAGCGCTCCGGCATGAAATGCATGGGGTTCTCCCAGCAATCATAGTTGCGATGCATCAGCCACGGCGCGATCATGATGAGATCGCCTTTTTTGACCGGAATATCGCCGATCTGGTCGGCCTCGCGCGCCTGACGCGGCAGCAGCGGCACAGGGGGGTAAAGGCGCAGCGTCTCCTGCACCACGGCATCCGCCCAATGCAGGTTCGGCACATCGGCGAGCGTCGGCGCGCGATCCCCGCAGACAGCGCGGATTTCATCGAGCATCGCCTGCTCCACCCAGGGCGCATGGGCCAGGCAATAGAACGCCCATGTCAGCGTGGTGGCGGTGGTCTCGTGCCCGGCCATGAAGATGGTCGCGGCCTCGTTGCGGAGCGCCGTGACATCCAGCCCCAAGCCGGGGCTGCGCTCGGCGCGCTTGACCAGCAGGGCCACCATCGAGCCCTCATCGCCCTCGCCCGCGAGGTGATCGTTGATGACCTTCTCCACCACGGAATGCACCATGGTGACGAGGCGCTTCTTGCCCGGCCCGTGGAGGATCGGCCAGCCCTCATCCCAGCCGAGGAAATAGCCCAGATTGAAGTTATCGACCGCGTGCTGATACTTCGTGAAGCCCTCGATCACCTGATTGGCGGCGCTGGAGCCGAGGTTTCGCCCGAACACGGTCTGCGCGATGATCTCGGCGGTCAGCTCGGCCATGGCAGCGGTCAGCTCGAATTCCGCGCCGTCTTTCGCGGCCCAGCCATCGGCGAAATTGGCCGTCACCTGTTCCATGGTCGCGCCAAAGCTCGGCACGCGGGTCTTGTGGACGATATCGGCCACCAGCGGGCGGCGACGCTTCCATGTCTCGCCCTCGGAGATGAACAGGCCATCGCCGAGCAACACCTCCAGCGCGCGCCGCATCTGGGGCGATTTGCGCTCGAAGTTGGAATTCCTCGTCACGAAGACATATTTGATCCACTCCGGCGCATTCACGAAGATCACCTGCCGCCCGAGAATGCGGTGGGTGTCGATACCGTTGCGGTAGCTCCCCTCAACCCATGTATCGAGCAGGCTGTGGCGAGACCCCATCAGGATCTCGATGAGGTTCGGCATCTGCGTGCGCGGCTTGGGGTGCGGGGCGATGAAATAATCTGCGCCGCGTTCCTCGACGGTGGGGGAGGGGGTGTAAAGGTTGAACATGGGGTCCTGACCTTGTCACTGGCGTCGCGGGGAAACCCAGCGGCAGCGCATGAGAAAACGCCCGGTGGCAGGGCGCGCAATGCCGGGGAGTTGTCTCCCTCGCATGGGCGGCAAGGTCAAGTCCTTGACACCTGACAACCGCACCGAACGGGGTCAGCGCCCCAATTTCTGTTTGAAAACCCTGAGCAGGAAGGCGGGGTTGCCCAGCACATAGCGCCGCCAGAGACGGCCCGGCTCCAGTGCCAGCCGCCACACCCATTCCAGCCGGGCCGCGCGCACCCATTCCGGTGCGCGGATGGCCTCGCCGGCCAGAAAATCGAACAATGCGCCCACGCCGAAGGCGATATGGGCATGCGCCCCGTTGATGCAGCGCGCGATCCACTTCTCTTGTGCGGGATTGCCCATGGCCACCAGCAGAACATCCACCGGCTCTGCCGCAAGGTGTGCCAGAAGCGCCGACTCGCTCTGGGGATCAAGAAACCCATGCGAGAGCGCCTCAACCGAGTGCTGAGGGGCAAGCGAGCGCAATTTTTCGGCAGCCTTCTGTGCGACACCGGGCCGCGCCCCCACCAGCCCCACGCGCAGCGGTGTCGCGCTGGCGCGCAGCAGCGCGGGGATGAAATCGGTGCCGTTGAGGTTGGCCGGGAACTTCGTCCCGTAGAGCAGCTTCGCCCCGATATCGACGCCGATGCCGTCGGGCAGGATCAGGAATTGCGGCAACACAGCCGCAAAGGCCGCATCACGCGCGGCCTCATTGACGAAATGCGCATTGGCAAAGCCGACCTTGACATGCGCCTTCGTCGCCATGACCTGCCCCAGAAAGCGCAAGGCTTCCTCGTGCGTCGGGCCGGAGATCTGCACCGGGCCGATCAGCATGCAGGGGGCAGGAGGGGAGAGGGGAAGTATCGGCAAGTCGCTGGTGCTCACGCGCATCTCCCGCTCGGTTTGACAATGTAATGACATCTGCGCCGCGTAACCCGAGACGGGCAAAGTCGTACGGACCACGTTCATCTCAGCAATGGGTAAATATCCTTTTGATGCATCACCCGACAGGATGCGGTAAGGCGAGGCAAGATGAGCGAATGCTCACCAAGCATTTCCTGCGAAGACCATGGTTGTTCGGGTGCCCTGCAAGCTTGCCTAGAAGACAACCCTCGGACTATGTCAGGGGCAGAACGCTCAGAAGAGGAATCATGTTGATGTTTGACGAGGCCAAGGAAGCGCGGATCAGGCCCGTGATCTTGTGTGGCGGGTCCGGTACCAGGCTTTGGCCCGCCTCGCGCGAGAGCATGCCCAAGCAGTTCGCCGTGATTTTCGGTGATCGCTCGACCTTTCAGGAAACCCTGATCCGTGTCTCGGATCCTGCGATTTTCGCCCGGCCCGTGGTGGTGACCAACAAGGCGCATCGTTTTCTGGCGGAAAAGCAGATGAAGGATATCGGCATTGAAGCCGATGTCATACTCGAGCCCGTGGCCAGAGACTCAGGGCCCGCCATCCTCGCGGCCAGCCTTTTTCTGGAGGAGCGCACCCCCGGTGCCCTCGCCATTGTTCTGGCCGCTGACCATCTCGTGCGGGATGTCGAGGGCTTTCGCACCTGCGTGAAGCAGGGTGTGAAGGCCGCGCAGGCAGGACGCATCGTGACCTTCGGCATCCAGCCGACCCAGCCAGCCACCGGCTATGGTTACATCGAGGCCGGCGCGGCGGTGGAAGGTTCCGCTCAGGAAGTTCGCCGCTTCGTGGAAAAGCCCGATGCGGCAACCGCGATGGAGTATCTCAACAAGGGATACCTCTGGAATTCGGGCAACTTCCTCTTCGCCCCTGCCACGGTCATTGCCCATTATCAGGCGGCCGATGCGGCGAGCGTCGATCTCGTCCGGCAGGCGATCGCGAAGGCGGATGTCGATCTCGATGCGCTGGAACTCCAGCAAGAAGCCTTCGAAGCCGCCCGCAAGATCTCCTTCGATTACGCGGTGATGGAAAAGACCCAGTCTGCCGCCGTGGTTCCCGGCGCGTTCGGCTGGTCCGATATCGGTGGTTGGGACGCCCTCTGGGACATGTCGGACAAGGACGAGAACGGCAATGCGCTGCAAGGGCGCGTGACGGTGCTCGACAGCGCCAACAACTATGTCTCCAGCGAGGACCGTCTGGTTACCCTGCTGGGCGTGGAAGACATGGTCGTTGTCTCCACCCATGACGCGGTGCTCGTTGCCTCGCGCGAGAGTGCGCCCAAGGTGAAGAATCTGGTCGAGAAGATGCGCGCGAGCGACATCCCCGAAGCCAATACCGCCAGTCGCATGTATCGTCCCTGGGGCTGGTATCAGACCCTCGAGATGCAGGGTCGTTTTCAGGTCAAGCGCATCGTCGTTTACCCCGGCGGGCGTCTTTCGCTCCAGAAGCATTTCCACCGCGCCGAGCATTGGGTTGTCGTGCGCGGCACCGCCCGCGTCACCGTGGGCGATATCGTCAAGGAAATGACCGAGAACCAGTCGGCCTATATCCCGCTGGGGGCGGTGCATCGTCTGGAAAATCCGGGCAAGATCGATGTCGAGATCATCGAGGTCCAGACCGGGGCTTACCTCGGCGAGGATGACATCGTGCGCATCGAGGACGTGTACAACCGGACCTGACCGCAGGGCGCCCGATCAACGCTCTCCGCCGCGCCGCTGGTGCAGCACCGGCGGCGAGCGGGGCTAGAGCGTTTCAAGAAAACCGCTGGCGCGCCGCATATGGTCCGTCCAGCGGTTGGGAACAAACGAGGCCACGCGCATCCTCTCGCGCGCGGCCTCCTCGCTGGACAGCAGCGTATTGACGGCATCGATCCACGGCCCGGCTTGCGTGGGGCTGAGGTATCGGCCAAAGGCACCGGCCGCCTCCCGATGCGCCGGAATATCGGACAGAACCGCAGGCACGCCCATGGCCAGCCCTTCCACGGGGGGCAAGCCGAATCCTTCTGCGAAGGAGGGCATCAAGGTTGCACGCGCGCCGGCCATGAGATCCGCGAGGGCCGGGCTCGCCAGCCCCTCTGCAAAAACGACGCGTCGTTTCAGGGCGGGCTCGCTGCGCAAGGGCGCCAGAATCTCATCGGCCCGGAACCCCGCCCCGCCCGCCATCACAAGATAGGGCGCGTTTTCGCCATGCTGGCGCAGGATCTGCCGCCAGACCTCCAGAAGCAGCGCATGGTTCTTGCGCGGCTCGACCGCGCCGCACATCACGAAATAGGGCTGATCCAGCGGGAGAGGCTGGCCAGCGCGGGCGGCATGGAACACATCGTCAATCGGCAGGGGATTGGCAAAAACCGGCAGCGCGCCTTTGCCGCGCTGGGTCAGCAGGGCGTTGATGGAAACCCCGGCGGCTGCGGTCGGGGTGATCAGGGCATGGGCGTGCCGGGCGACGGCGGCCAGAATTTTCTCATAGCTGCGCACCGCGGCCGGGGCCACCATCTGCGGAATTTCCAGCGGAATCGCGTCATGCACGAAGAAAACCGGGGCGATATCCGGCCGCGCCTTGCGCCAGTTGAAGGTGCCGGGCACCGTCAATCCGAAGTGCCCCACATCGAGATAAATGGCGTTTTGCGGCATGCGGGAAACGGGGCGCCCGAACTGAAGTCCATCGGCCAGCAGGACGTGCCGGATGCGCCGCCAGCCCTCCATATCGGGGATGTAGCGACGCGGTCTGGGCATGGGGAGCGGCGTTTCCGGCGCATTCAGGCGCGCGAGAAACGCGTGAAAAGCAGGGTCTTGCGTCGTCGGAAGTTCCTCGCGCCAGAGGGATCGCAGGCGCTGGAGGCCGGGGATGATGGTATCCCGGCTGAAGCAGCGCATGCCGATCAGGGTGGGCATGACGCCCACGACATCCTCAGGCCAGTGGTCAAGAAGATAGCTCAAATAGCCGAAGTCGATCCGGTCGATGCCGCGCGGCGTGGACTGGATCGCGCCCATCACGAGGCGGAAGAGATTGTAGGCAATGGGGCGGCGAGCCATAAAACCTCGTGTGCAACGCTGGCGCGCCGGGCGCGCTGTCGGCCTCAACCAGCATGCCAGTATCAGCCGGAAACAAAAGGGTGGCTATCCGTTGAAGGTGCGCCGATACCAGTCGACGAAGGCGCTCAGGCCACTCTTCACATCGGTCCTGGGGCGGCGGCCTGTCAGATGGTCCAGCAGGGTGGCATCGGCGAAGGTCTGCACCATATCGCCGGGCGGTAGGGGCTTGAAGACCTTCCGGGCTTCCTGACCCAGCGCCTCCTCCAGGGCACCAATGAAGTCTGTCAGTTTGACCGGCGCGCCCGCGCCGATGTTGACGAGGCGATAGGGCGCTGCGGGGGAAAGCGTATCGGAGGGGTGCGGCACCAGCCCCGACCGCTGCGCAACGCCCGGCGGCGGGCAGGCTGCCAGATCCAGAATCGAGGTGACGAGGTCGTCGATGAAGGTGAAATCGCGCCAGCAATCGCCATTGTTGTAAACGGTGATCGGCTCTCCCTTCAGGATCGCCTTGGTGAAAAGATAATACGCCATATCCGGGCGGCCCCACGGCCCATACACCGTGAAAAACCGGAAAGCCGTGGTCGGCGTGCCGTAAAGATGGGCGTAGGAATGCGCCATCAGCTCCATCGCGCCCTTGGAGGCGGCGTAAATGGTGACCGGGTGAACCGCGTTATCCGTCTCATGGAACGGATAATGCGTATTGGCCCCATAAGCGGAGGAGGTGGAGGCCAGCAGCAGATGCTGCACGCCGCCGCAGGCGCGCACCGCCTCCAGAATGTTGAACGAGCCGATGATGTTGGACTGGATATAATCGCGCGGGGCTTCGAGTGAATGACGCACGCCGGCCTGCGCCGCCAGATGCACCACCACGTCCGGCTTGAACGCCGAGAACAGGGTGCTCAGGCGTTCCATATCCTCCAGCGGGAGGGTTTGGGCGTCATAGCGCGAGAACTCCGCCAGAACCGCGCGGCGACGCTCTTTCAGCGTCACATCGTAATAGCTGTTGAGGTTGTCGATCCCCAGAACCTCATGCCCGGCTTCCAGCAGACGCCTTGCGACATGAAAGCCGATGAAACCGGCATCTCCTGTGATCAGATAGCGCATGGTCTGCTCCCGTTCCGGCGCATGGGCGCCCGCGCCCTTCTAGAGCATCTCGGGTAGTGCCGCCTAGCCGTGCAGACGCACCTTAAAAGACAAAGGCGCTGCCGGGGCAGCGCCTTGCGGATAGATCAGCGGGCCGCGCGGCGCGGGGCGGGGGCGGGTTCTTCCTCCGGCACTACGCGCAGAACCTCGCGCGCAAGGCAGGGGGCGAGATCCGCTTCCGGGAGCGGCTTGGAGTAATAGTAGCCCTGCAGGTAATCGCAGGCGATGCCCTGAAGGAAGGCGACTTCCTCGGCGGTTTCCACGCGCTCGGCCGTGAGCTTGAAGCCGAGGTTGCGCGCCAGCGCGCCCATCGAGCTGAGGATATGGCGGGCCCCCGCATCGCGGTTGATGGCGGCCACGAACGAGCCGTCGATCTTGATCTTGTCGAAGGGGAAGCGCCACAGATAGCTGAGCGAGGAATAGCCCGTGCCGAAATCATCGAGCGCGATCTGCACGCCGATGGCCTTGAGCTCGTTAAGGGTCTCGATCACCGTTTCGGGCTGCTCGATCAGGATGCTTTCGGTGAGTTCCAGTTCCAGCTGATGCGGGGCAAGGCCGGAGCGCTCGAGCGCCTTTTTCACGTCGCTCGCGACCCGGTTGGTGGCGAACTGGCGCGAGGAAAGGTTGACCGACACCGTGTAATGGCGCGGCCATGTGGCGGCGACGCGGCAGGCCTCGTTGAGCACGAAGAGGCCGATTTCCCCGATCATGCCCTTCTTTTCCGCCAGCGGGATGAAGCGCAGTGGCGGAATCATGCCCTTGGTGGGGTGGCGCCAACGCACCAGCGCTTCAAAGCCCGCGATCTTTTCCGAATCCGTGGTCACGATGGGCTGGAAATGCAGTTCCATCTCGTTGCGGCTCACCGCATTGGCAAGATCCGCCTCCAACTCACGCAGCTCGCGCTCGGCCGAATCCATGTCGGGCGTGAAGAAGCGATAGGTGCCGCGCCCGCCCTGCTTGGCGGCATAGAGCGCCAGATCCGCCTGATGGTGCAGCATTTCCGCCGTGCCCGCGCCATCGCTGGCCAGACCGATGCCGATCGAGGTGCCGACGCGCGCCAACTTGTCCTCGATGTGGAACGGGGTGCAGATCGACTCGATGATCGACTCCGCCAGCGCCCCCAGGCGCTCATGCGAGCAATCCCCTTCAATCAGCACGCAGAACTCATCGCCACCCAGACGCGCCAGCAGGCAACCCGAGGGCAGCAGCGCTTCAAGACGCTTGACCACCTCGATCAGCAGCGCATCGCCCGCCTGATGGCCCATGGTGTCATTGACAGCCTTGAAGCGGTCGAGGTCCATATAGAACAGCGCGAAGGGGGTGTCGTTGAACTCATACGAGATGATCGCCTCGGTGAGTTCCTCGTTGAAGCGCGCGCGGTTGAGGGCGCCGGTGAGGCTGTCGTGGTGCGCAAGGTACGCCACGCGGCCCGCCGCGATCTTGGATTCGGTGATGTCCGAGCAAACGCCGTGGAAGCCGGCGAAATGGCCCGCATCATCGTAAATCGGCTCGCCCGTCACCTTCCACCAGAAGGTTTCGCCGTTGCGATCAAGGCGAATCTCGACATCGCGGAAGGGAACTTCGCCCTTGAACGAGAGGAAAATTTCAAGGAACGGGGTCGAGCGGCCCGAAATCATGCGCAGCAGCGCGAGGGCAGAGGAGCCGTCGAGGCGCTCGGGCGGAAGGCCCGTGACCTCGGCAAAACGCGACGAGACGCGCAGGAAGCGCCCCTTGGAATTCACCTGCCACAGCCAGTCGGAGGCGTTTTCCTCGAAGCTCTTGAGGAGCATCGAGACGACCTGCTTCTGCTCCACCGCCTCATATTCGGCGGTGAGGTTCGCTACGAAGATACGCGCATGCGAGAGCGGGGCGGCCAGAATGACCGGCAGATACACCAGCAGCATGAAGGCGAGCGTCCACTCGGTGAGGCCGGGGAACTGAAGCAGCGAAACGAGAGCCCCCGCCACGATGGGCGAGACGAACGCAATGGCCACCTGCGGCAGCGGGGACATGGCAAAACCGCCGGCCCCGATAATGCCCGCGATCAGCGAGGTGACGATATGCTGGTGCGACGCCGTGCCGACCATGGAGGTGAGAAAGGGCAGCAGGCCCCACAGGATGCCGAGCGTGAAGGCATTGCCGACGGCGCGCTTGAGCGCACGTCGGGAGATGCGGCGTGCCGGCGGCAGATGGCGGCGCGACAGATAGGCGCGATAGGCCGACATCACGACCAGCCCGACAGCAAGGCACCATGCCGGAATCAGAAGATTGCCGGAGTCTCTCCAGAGAATATATCCCGCAGACAACGCGCAGATCAGGCTGCCGACCGTCATGATGGGCGTCAGGCGCACGATCGAGGCAAGCTGATCGGCGCGCATACGCTCCTTCATTTCAGGACGGTGCTGGTCCAAACCGACCTGCTTGTCCAAGTACGCCGAAATCGCCGCGAACACGTTCCACCCCAGGCTTCTGCGCGAGATAATCAAGCGTATATCGTGGCGGCGCAGGGTGAACGAATGCCTACCACAGCACATAGAGCGCCCGGAAAATTCCAACAGGTTTAATGGGCTGTTGCGCCTGCACGATCAAGTTGAACCCCCTTGTCGATGAATTTTGTCCTAAAATCCGGGAGATGATCCTGAGATCGGCTTTACGGACGGTAATCCAAAATTGTGAAATTGCACGCTAGGGTTGCGGTTAAAATTGTGACGAACCGTGATGAACAAGCTCGTTTTTTCCATCTTCCTCATCGTCAGTGCGCTCAGCGCAGCGGCCCTGCAGCAAGAGTTGGCACTGCACACAGCGCTTGATTCGTTCATCGGCGATCAATTGCGCACGCCCCATTTCAGCCAGCTGGCGACGCTGGTGGAGTCGCATCACCGGGCCTTCAAGCTGATGGGCTTTGCCGTCATCATCGTGCTGGGCCTGTTTGCTTTCCTGCTGCTGCGGTTGCTGCGTGCAGACAGGCTGGCCCGTGGACGTCTGGAGCAGGCCTTGGGGGAGCGCGCTGCCGCAGACGCCGCCTGGCATCAGCTGGATGAAGCGATCGAGGCGCTCTCGGAGGGCTTTGTGCTGTATGATGCCGAGGATCGGCTGGTGCGGGCCAATCGTAAATACCGGGAATTTTACGCCGACTCCGCCCATTGGATCATCCCCGGAGCCCGCTTCGAGGACATCGTGCGCCGCGGGGCTTTGGCGGGGCAGTATCATGAAGCGGCCGCCGATCCTGAAGGCTGGGTCAAGGAGCGTATGGCCCGCCGTGCCATCATGCGCACGCGGGGGCAGGCTCCCTTCGAGCAGCAACTCACCGACGGGCGCTGGCTGATGATCTCCGATCGGGCCATGAGCAATGGGGGCACGGTGGGGATCCGCACCGATATTACCGAACTCAAGCGGCATATGGGCGCTCTGGAGCGTGCGCGCGAGGAGCTGCGCCTCGAGAGTGCGCGCGCCCGTGCTCTCGCGGAGGCGAACCGGCAGGCCTACAAGCTGCTGGATGATGCGATTGCCGCCTTGAACGAGGGCTTCGCGATCTGGGACAAGGACGATTGTCTGGTCACCTGCAACGAACGCTATCGTCAGCTTTACCCGCCGGCGGCGCCCATGTTGGTGCCCGGCGTGCAATACGCTGATTTCGCCCGTACGGTGATCTCGTCAGGGCATTTTTCCGTACAAACCAGTGTCGAAGCGGCGATCGCAGAGCGTGTCCGGCGCCGGCGTGACGGCTCGGGTGAAAGCGTGATCGAGCAGTTCGGCGATGGTCGTTGGGTCAAGATCACCAATCGCCCGGTGGTGGGGGGCGGTATCGTCACGGTCTTCACCGAGATCACCGAACTCAAGACACGCGAAATCGAGCTGACGCGGGCGCGAAACGATCTGGAAGCGCAAGCGGCCAACATGCGCGAGCTCAAGGAAATGGCGGAGGCCGCCAACCATGCCAAATCCGGGTTTCTGGCCATGATCAGCCATGAGATCCGCACGCCGATGAACGCCGTATTGGGCCTTTCGGCGTTGCTGGCGGAAACCGCGCTGACGGCGGAGCAGCGCCGCTTCGTCGAGGGAGTGGAGGAGTCGGGCGTTCACCTGATCGGCCTGATCAATGACCTGCTCGATTTCTCGCGCCTCGAAGCCGAGAAGTTCACGCTCGATATCGCCCCGGTTTCCCTGCGGCAGGTGGTGGGCAGCGCCATCCGCATGATGCGCGTGCTGGCCGAGCGCAAGGGGCTCGCGCTCAACGTTGAAATTGATCCCACGCTGCCCGATGGCGTGGAAATGGATGCCGCGCGCGTCAATCAGGTGCTCATCAATCTCATCGGCAACGCCATCAAGTTCACCCCTCAGGGGTATGTCTCGCTGCGGGTTTCGGGGCAGGTGCAGCCCGACGGCCGTCTGGCGCTGGATATGCTCGTGCAGGATACCGGGTCGGGCATTCCGCCCGAGGTCGCCGAGCGCCTCTTCCAGCCCTTCGAGCGGGGCATGGCGCATGAGAGGGGGGGCATCAGCGGCACCGGCCTCGGGCTGGCGATCACCCGGCGGCTCGTGGCCCTGATGGGAGGCGCGGTAACGCTGGAGCCGGGCGGGATAGGCGCGACCTTCCGCGTCACCTTCGTGTTCAACCGGGCGCGCGTGTCGCTCGCGCCGGTCGAGACCCTGCCCGTCATGCCGGGCGCGGGGCGTGCGCTCCATGTGCTGGTGGCCGAGGATACACCGGCGAGCCAGTTGGTGATCTGCACGCTGCTGGAGCGGCGCGGGCACCGTGTCACGCTGGTGCCCGATGGTGCGCAGGCGCTGGCCGAGGCGAAGCGGGGCGGCTTCGATCTGATCCTGCTTGATATCCAGATGCCCCACCTGTCCGGGCTGGACGTGGTGCGCGCCATCCGGGCGTTGCCTGCACCGCTCGGCAGCGTGCCGGTGGTGGCCCTTTCGGCGCAGGTTTACCCGGCGGATCGCTCGGCGAGCGATGAGGCGGGCTTTGACGATCATCTGGGCAAGCCGCTGCGCATCGCCGAACTGGATCGCCTGATCCAGCGCGTCGCGCATGGCGATTTTTGGCGTGGGGGCGCGCCGTTGGAAGAGGAGCAGGAGATGGAAAGCCATGGAGGCGATACGGACGAGCGGACCGGCATCCGCGAGGCCGTCTCCGAGTTGCATGCCATGACGGGAGATGCCGCAATCGTGGAGCTTCTCGATCTGGCGCTGTCCAACATCGATGAGGAAATGGGGCGCCTCAACGAGGCGAGCCTTGCCGCGGATGCCGCGCGCATGCGTCAGGCCGCGCACAAGCTGGCCGGCGTGCTCGCGCAATACGGCGCGGCTTCCGCAGCAAGGCTTGCCGGTGCCTTCGAACGGACGGAGGAGGCCAACCTTCCGGCGCAGATGGCGGAGGTCTGCGCGGCCATTGACCGGGCGCGCGCACACCTCATGGAATCGCGGGCCGAAGTCGCGGCCTGAGCGGAACTTATCCCCCCTCGCGCCGCCCCCCTTACACTCGCGCCATGGTGATCGGGCCTCAGGCCCCTGCGCGGAGCGAAGACATGTCGAACACCCCCAATCTCCAGCTTCCCTATGTGGCGGCGGGCCAGTCGCAGAAGCACGTCACGGTCAATGAGGGGCTGCGCGCGCTGGATGCGCTGGTGCACATGGGCGTTGCCTCGCGGGGGCAGGCGAGCCCGCCGGCGAACCCGGCCGAGGGGCAGCGCTATCTGGTGCCCGCCGGTGCGACAGGGACCTTTGCCGCGCACGCGGGTGACATCGCGGCATGGCAGGACGGCGGCTGGCTTTTCTACGCGCCGCGCGCGGGCTGGCTGAGCTGGGTGGCGGATGAGGCGCTGCTGCTGGCCTATACGGGTGCCGGCTGGGTGATTGCTGCGGGCCAATATCAGAACCTGCCGATGGTCGGCATCAATGCCTCTGCTGACACCACCAATCGTCTGGCGGTCTCGGCCCCCGCCACCTTGCTCAATCACGCGGGCAACGGACATCAGGTCAAGGTCAACAAGGCCGCCAGCAGCGAGACCGCCAGCCTGCTCTTCCAGTCCAACTGGTCGGGGCGCGCGGAAATGGGCCTTGCTGGCGACGATCGCTTCCGGCTGAAGGTCTCGGGGGATGGGGCCAACTGGGCCAATGCGCTGGAGATCGCGCCCGGTGGCACGCTCGGAATCGGGACCGGCGCGGGCAACGCCGCCGTGACTCTGGCGGGGGCGATTCGCCTGGCGGCCTATCCTGTTGCGGGGCTGCCCTCGGCCTCCGGGATGGGGGCAGGGGCCATTGTGATGGTGAGCAACGAGAGCGGCGGCGCAGTGCCAGCCTTCTCCGATGGCACGCTCTGGCGGCGATTCACGGACAGGGCATTGGTGTCGTGAAAATAGCGTTAACGCTGTTGCTGAATTGCCGCCATGCGCAACCAATCGGTGATAGTCTGGTTCCCATTGCTTGGTTAAGAGGGTAGGAACTTCGTAAGATTCTGATGTCGGTTTCGGGTTGGGGCGTGATGTTCAATTCATCATTTAAAATGGCACTCGCAGGCGGCCTTCTGGCCGCGATTCTGGGGGGGTGCTCGACGCTTCCCTCTGCGGGCCCCACCACGGCCGAAGTGACCTCCTCCGCGCAGGACGGTGACAACGTCCGCTACATCCTGCGCGATGTCGACGAATCGATTGTCTCCATCCTCTCCGGCTTCCGCAATCGCTCGTTCGCGGGCAGCTTCGGCGATCATCGCCCGCCGCCCTACCAGCGCATCGGCATCGGCGATGCCGTCAATGTCACCGTGTGGGAAGCAGCCGCCGGCGGCCTGTTCTCCTCCCCCGCGATTGACCGCAATTCCACCGGTGCACGCTCGGCCGTGATCCCGGAACAGATCGTCGCCAAGGATGGCTCGATCACCGTGCCCTACGCCGGGCGCATCCGCGTTGCCGGGCTCACCACCCCCGAAGTCGAAAAGCGGATCGTCGCGCAGCTGACCGGCAAGGCGATCGAACCGCAGGCCCTCGTCACCGTGCCGCAGGGGCTTTCCAACTCCGCGACCGTGCTGGGTGAAGTTACCAACGGCGCCCGCGTGCCGCTCTCCGTGCGCGGCGAGCGCATCATGGACGTGGTTGCGATGGCGGGCGGTGTTCGTGCGCCGACCTACGAGACCTTCATCTCGCTCCAGCGCGGGGGACGCACCGTTGCGGTGCCGATGCAGCGCGTCGTCTCCGATGCGCGCGAGAATATCTACATTCACCCCAAGGACGTGATCACCGTAGTGCGCGATCCGCAGACCTTCTCGGTCTTCGGCGCCGCCGGGCGCAACGCCGTTGTGCCCTTCGAGGCCGCAGGCATCACGCTCGAAAAGGCGGTGGCCAAGGCTGGTGGTCTGGTGGACAACCGCTCCGATCCCTACGGCGTCTTTCTTCTGCGCTTCGAGAGCGTAGAAGTGGCGCGCCGGCTGGATCCGAATTTCGCGTTTGCCGCCAGCGACACCCGCGTCCCCGTGGTCTATCGCCTGAATCTGCGCGATGCGCGCGGCTATTTCCTCGCCCAGACCATTCAGGTCCGCAACAACGATATGCTCTACATCGCCAATGCGCCGCTCAATGAGCTGCAGAAGGTGCTTCAGCTCTTCGTGGTGGCTGCCCAGCCGGTCGCCAGCGCAGCAACGATCGCCGCAGGCTTCTGAGGGACGGTATGACCGGCGTTGCGCAAGCCCCGGTCGCCCTCATCTCCGGGGGCTCCAGCGGCATTGGTCTCGAGGTCGCGCGGCTTCTTCGCCAGCGCGGCTTTGATCTTCATCTCGCAGCACGCGATGAAGCGCGCCTCAGGCTCGCTCATGACGATCTGGCCTCGGGCGGGGGTGGCGCGATCGCGCTTCATACGCTTGATGTGAGCGATTCTTCTGCCTGTGCGCGCCTCGTCGAGGATATCCTCCGGGACAAGGGGCGAATCGACTGGCTGGTGACCAGCGCCGGCATGGTTGAACCCGGCATGGCGCTCGATCAGGACCTAGATGTCTTCCGGCGTCACATGGATACCAATTATTTCGGCACACTCCATCTGGTGCATCCCGTGGCGCGTGCCATGGCTTCGGCAGGTAGGGGGCGGATCATGTTGATCTCGTCAGCGGCGGCCTTCACCGGCATCGTGGGTTATGCGGCCTATTGCCCCTCCAAAGCCGCCGTCAAGGCGCTGGGAGAGGCATTGCACGTCGAGCTTGCCCCCAAGGGGGTCAGTGTCAGCATTGCCTTCCCGCCCGACACGGATACGCCCCAACTGGCCGCGGAGCAGGCCACCAAACCGGAAGTGACCAAGCGTATCACGGCCGGCGGCGGCGTGCTTTCCGCGCGGCAGGTTGCCAAAGCGCTTGTCGTGGGAGCTGAAGCGGGGCGCCTTGTGCTGGCTCCAGGCATGCTGATGCAGCTCTTCGCCTGGGCGCATAGCCTCTACGCGCCGTTTTTCATCAAGCGCCAGAAGCAAATCCTTGAAACTGCCGAGTGAACGGGGCACAGCAGCCCTGCTGAACAGCGCCCCTTCAAGCGAGGTCTAACATGTTGGTCACCGCCTTTGGTGTCGCAACCGAATACGGTGGTTTCGGGCTTCAGGTCGTCAAGGCTCTGATGAGTGCGGTCCATCCCGATGGGCATTTCGTGCCCTGCAACACCCTGGACGAACTCAAGACGTCGCTTTCGGGGCGTCGCGTGTCCAGCATCTTTCTTTATTCGGAACTTCCGGAGAAGAACCTTGTGCTGATTTCCCGCAAGGTCAGCAGCAAATCCATTGTTTTTTATGAAGATCCGCGCCGGGTCGTGGAATATGCGCTGGATGTGCGTCGAAGGAGCTTTCTGGAGGGGGTGCGTCTGACATCCTGCAACATGGCGGCGCTGGCACTTCCCTTGGCGAACCCGGAAGCATTGATCCTGCCTTACGCGGCGATACCCTCGCTGGAGGCGATGGTGGCGCAGATCATCCGCTATCTCGGGCTCCAGATCACCCAACCCCAGCTCGATGCGGTTGCAGCCCAGTTGCAGCTTGACGGCGAGCGGCCATTCCGTCGGACCCTGATGGACGCCATGCGCCGCATCCTACCGGAAGAGATCATCTTCCATCGCCGTCCGGACGTGCTCGAACCCGCCAATGCCGACCTCGTTCACGCAATCATCGCCACGCGCGAGGATATCAGCCCGACCGGGGTGACGCGCGAGATGGTGTGGCCGAACACCTTGTTCCTGGGGCAGGACAACCGCCGGAATGTGACGGCCTGCGAGGGGGAGTGGCTGGAGATGGTCGGCCCGGCGCGATATCTCTATTTCGGGCCTTATCTCAATCTGGCGGCTGGGGTGTGGTCGATGAAGGCCGAGCTGCGTGTTCGGGGCAACAAATCCGGCGGAAAAGCCGAGTTCGACATCCTTCAGGATGGCGAATGCCTCGCCATCGGCAGCTTCGATATTCCGGTTCAGGGGGTCTTCGAAATCACGTCCGACATCGTCAACGAGCACCCGGAAAAGCCGTTGGAGATGCGCTTGCTGATGAAGGAAGGCGCGATCGACGGAGAAATCATTCTGGATCGCGTGCGCTGGCGGCACGGAGAATCGGCCTTCATGCAGCGCGCGTGACGCGCGCTGCATGTCTTCGGGAGGCGAGGCCTCCGTGCGTCAGACGACTTCGATTTCCGGGAAGGGGAAAATCATCTTGCCGCCGCGCGCGAGATATTCCTTCTCGCGGCGCAGGATGCCTTCCTTGAAGTGCCAGGGCAGCACGAGGAAGTAATCCGGGTTCATGGCCCGCGCTTCGGCCTCCGAGATGATCGGAATATGCGTGCCGGGCGTGTAGGCGCCAAACTTGTCCGGGTTGACTTCGGCAATGGCCTTGATGTCATCCTTGGTGAAGCCGCAGAACTGCAGCACCACATTGCCCTTGGTCGAGGCGCCGTAGCCCAGAACGGTCTTGCCCGCATCGTTGAGCGCGCGCACGAGGCGAACCAGATCCTCGCGGTGACGGAAGACGCGCTCCTCGAAATCGCGGAAGGGCTTGGGCGTGCCCAGACCCATGCGCTCTTCCTGCTCCAGCAGCCAGTTGACGACGGCATCGTTGGTCTTGATCGCGGTGTTCGAACGCTTGGCGGCGGTAACGGCAAAGCTGCCGCCGTTGACCGCGTTGAGCACGACATCGACGATCTTGAGGTCGACGGCCTCCAGGATGCGCTTCACCACGCCGAGCGAGTAGTATTCGAGATGCTCGTGGCAAATGGTGTCGTAGGAGTTCAGGCGCAGCATCGAGGGCATATAGCTCTGCTCGAAGTGCCAAACACCATCGTCCGCAAGGATCGAGGCAATCTGGCGGGCAAATTCCACCGGAGCGTCCAGATCATAGAACATCGCGATGGAGCTGACGATCTTGGCCGGCTTGCGCTCGACCGAGTGGAACGCATCGGCCGAGAAGAAATCCGGCACCAGCGTAATATCTTCAGGGTAATACTGCTTGAATTTGACGCCGGTGGGGTCGATGCCGATTCGGCGCAGGCCCTTGGTCTGATAGGCCTTGAGCGTGGTGGCGTCATTGGCACCGATATCGACGATCACATCGCCGGCAACCGGGGCGACCATGCGCTCAAGATAGGCCACCTTGTCCGTCAAATGCTGAACCATCGACTGGTTGAGCCCCGAGCGGTAGCCATAGTTCTCGCCGTACATTTCGGACGGCTCATAGGAGTGGGCCAGCTGAAGCAGACCGCTGTCCGGGCACCAGACCAGTTCCAGAGGACCGGTCGTGATCTTGTCCTGCGGGCTCTTGGGGAACACGCCGGTCAAAGCCTGGTGACCCAGATTCAGAACCGAGACAAGATTCTTGCTGCCGGAGATGCGGCATCCGCTGATCGCGCGGTAATTCGTCATACTATGTCCTCAAGCTTCCTGTTTCGGCTGGTTCATCTTCCAAGTGGGAACGGGCGGAAGAATGTCTTCGGTAGGGACCGGAAATGCCGCCGGATTGGCGCGCCGGGCCTTTTCATAATCTTTCAGAACCTCAGGAAACCCTTCCCGGAAGGCATCAAGGTGTTTGAACCGTGCCGCCATTCTTTTGGGGTCGAAGTAGGCTCTGTTTCCTTCAGGGTCATCCTTCAGGATTTCGCGAAACCAATGCCAAAGGCTGGGTAGATGATCAAGCTTCCTCTTGTCGATTTCCGAGGAAGAAGCTCCCATTTTTTCGGCCAGCTCCAGTGCTTCGGGAATGCGTTCGAGAATCCAGACCGATGCATAACGCAGCCAGGAGACATTCATGTTGACGACAAGCTGCGGTGTTCCCAGCCAGACGCCCTTCTCATGCATGACACGGTTGAGCATATGGTAGGTTGTCGGGATGCAGGTCAGCATCGTCGAGAAGGGGCGACCTTCTGTATTCTGCGAGTAGGCGCGCAAGGCGTGATCGCGCCGGAAGACCAGACAGTAGATGGCCGTGAAGAAGTTCTCGTTCATGGTGCTCAGCTCGGCGATCGTGCCCACCCTGTTCGGGGTGGGCTGGATGATCGGGGTGGCTGAGGCGAAGAACGCGTCGAGATCGGTCACGTTCTTGGCATTGTCTTCGCGGGTATAGCTGTAGTTGAGATAGATGAGCGCAGCATCCCGATTGGTCTTGATCGCATCGAGAATGTTCTCGATGGAGCCGGGTGCCGCAAGGTCGTCGTCCCCCAGCACCCAGATGAATTCGCCGCGCGCATGGTGTGCCGTCACCCGGAGGTTGCCCAGCATCCCGACATTCTCGGGGTTGCGGTAGTACCGGAAGTCCGGTCGCGAAAGATAGGGCTTCACGCGTTCGGGCGTATCATCAGGGGAGGTGTTGTCGCACACGACAATTTCAATGTCCGGATGCGGCGTGGGCAACAGTCGGAACAGGTTGCGCAGCGCGACATCAATCCAGTCAGCACGATTATACGTCGTGATGCAGACCGACAGAAGCGGGCGTGCTGCGAGGTTGTCGTTGCCGGCCAGATAGGCCTCCCGCGTGATCTGCGGGGCGGGCAGGTTTTTCCTGGGCACAATTCGCTCGTTCGCGAGCCAGTAGAGCACGCTCGTGGCGTAATTCTGCCAGGAGGCGAAAGGCCGTCCGATGGCCTCCCGTGCAAGTTTCTCGCGCAGCGCAGGGTCGGCGACGAGTTTGAACATGTCGTCGGCCAGTGCCGTGGGGGAAGTCACATCGGTCAGGATGCAGCCGCCACCGACAGCGATTTCGGCCATGGAGCCCGAGTTCCGGCAGATGCAGGGGCGGGCATTCCACAGGCTCTCCATGATCGGAAGCCCGAAACCCTCCTCAAGGGAGGGATAAACGGTGAAATCCGCCTCGCGGTAGAGGGCCTGAAGCTCCTGATCGCCCGCCTTCTTGATCCAGCGGATGTTTTTGTGGTCGCGGATGGCCTCGCTCATCTGCGCCGCAAGGTCGGGGAAGGGATCGATCCCCACAAGCGTAAGCTCGGCCTTCTGGCCCGGAAGAAGCTTGGCTTCGAGAAGCTTGAACGCGCTCACCAGCGCCAGATGGTTCTTGCGCGGTTCGATGGTGCCCACGCTCAGAATGCGGATCGTCCCGTCATTTCGGGTCTTGGGGACCATGGACCGTTCCACCTCGCTGAATTCCGCGGGCAGCGGCACGGTGATGACGCGGTCATACAGATTGATGGTGCGCTCGGGCAGGGCTTGCAGGAAATGCGCGAGATCGTTCTTGGCATGCTGGGAGATCGCCAGAATGAGGTCCGCATCCTGCATCGCGCGCATGTAGTCGCCATGGGCCTCTGTGGCCTGAGGCGGATAGAACTGCGTGAGCTTGTAGGGGATCGCATCGTAGAAGATCCAGGCGACACGCAGCCCGCGCGCGCGCGCAGCGCGGTGAATCTCGGCGATTTGCGGGCCGGCAGGGCTCGACAGCACTTCGGGGATCAGCAGCCATTCGCCGGGCTTGGCGTCGGCCAGCGCTTCAAAGGGCTGCCAAGCCTCGGTGGCGGGGCCATTCCAGTTGGCGAGGTGGTCCAGATCCTTGGCGGAAGGGGCGGCAAAATCGTGGGCGCGCATGTCCCATTTGACGGGGACAACCTCGTTGCCGACATCCTGCATCGCGCGCCCCAGGCATCGCACCACGCGCTGGATGCCGGTGTTGGAGCCGAAGGCAGCGGTCTGATCGATGAAGTAATAGACACGCCCGACGCTCTTGGGCGGGAACGCGATGGTGTCGAGCCCGCCTTTGAACGCAGTGGCATATTCCCGCCAATCCGCGACCTTGCGCTGGCGTGCCGCCTGCGCCAGAGCTTCATACGCCTGCGTATCGAAAACAAGACGCTCCAGCGCATCGGCGATTGCCTCGGGGGAGCGAATATCGATCATCTCGCAGCCGCCCCCGGCGCCGGCCTCCGCCATGGCCCCGAAGTTCGCGCAGATGCAGGGCTTGCCGAAGGAGAGGCTTTCGACGATCGGCAGGCCGAATCCTTCCTCCACAGAGGCGAAAACGGTCAGGGCGCAGGTCTGGTAGAGCTTGACGAGGCTTTCGTCGGAAATATTGCCTCGATAAGCAATTGCCGGATTGCGGCTCGTTGCCGCCTGCACCTGCTCGCTCATGTTGGGGTGCAGGTTTCCGGCGAGTTCGAGCCGCCAGCCGTGACCCGGATGGCGCTTGCTGAACAGCTCGAAGGCATCGAGCAGAGCCCCCTGATTCTTGCGCTGTTCGATGGTGCCGACAGCGAGAATCAAATTCTCAGGCTTCTTGGCCTTCTTGCGCTGCGCGGCCTCCTGTGACCCCACGACAGTCGCGGGGAGCAACAGCGGCTCGATGCACGGCCCCGTATCCAGCGCGGCATTTTCATACAGCACAAGATGGGCGCGCAGATCCTCACCCGACCAGTTGGAGATCGGGGCGACATAATCCGCCATGAGCAGCGCACGCATGTAGCTCTCGTGCCTCGGGCTCATCTCGGCGAACTCCTTCCGCTTGAGCGGAATGGAATCATAGAAGATGAAGCCCGTCTTGAGCTTGAGCCCCTGCGCGGCAATGATGATGTCCAGGGTCGGCTCATCGCCGTTGTGATTGATGTGCGGCACTTCCGGCACGATGAGCCAGGAGCCGTCATCAAAGATGCGCCCCGCAATCGGCTGCTCCTCGGCTTCGGCAGCGGGATAAAGGCTCAGGTCCGCCTCGGGCCCGGTCCATTTGGCCAGATGGCGCAGCTGCGCCTGATCCGCCAGCACGAGCTTCTTGAGCGCGCGCGACCAGCGCACGAAAACAATCGTCTGCCCGTTCTGCATCAGCCCGCGTGCAAGACCGCGCACCACGCGCTGGACGCCGGTATTCACGGGGCAGCCGATGGTGTGATCGACGTAGTAATAAAGCGTCGGACCCGTACCCTGCTCGGCGCGGGTCGCCGCCACAGCCGCTGTCCCGCCCTTCGGGCGAGCGATGATCGGGGCGCTGCCGCGGCTGCTTTTGCTCCACGGCATCCGCACCGAGGACAGCGCGCCGCGCAGGGGCGTTGTCACGGCCTTGCGGATGCGGGCAAAATTCGGCAGCGGCAGGGTGACCCCCTTGGCCAATCTGGCGCGCGCTTCCGCCAGCTGGGCGTCGAGGCGAACCCGGTTGTCCGAGGCCTCCAGCCGCACGGCATTGGCCGCCTGCGTCACAGCCTCGGCATGGTGAGCCGCGAGCGACTGCACGGTTTTCTCCAGCGAGGCCACCCCTGTGGAGGTCGTGGACGTTCCCTCTACAAGGCGTGCCATGGAGCGGTCGAGTTCGGCCATGCGTTCCGCTGTCGTCGCGTTGAGCGCCGCCAGCTCGTCCGTTTTGGCCTGTAGCAGGGATTGAAGATCTTCCGCGCGCTGCTGCGTGGAGGAAAGCTGCGCGTTCAGCGCGCAGATCTGCTCCTCCAGCGCGGCGCAACGGCCCGAGAGCTGGTCCCGGGCGGTCGTGCCTTCCGCCTGCAGCGCTGCGATGGCGCTACCGAGCGCATGCCCGAAAAGGTGCTCGCGCTGGGCCTCCTTCTCCTGAATCTGGAGCAGCAATCCCCGCATGCCCGAGACGAAGGGCGAGAATTCGGAAAGCGTGAAGTCATCGAAGAAGTTGGGCGGAAGCTTGAACTTCTCGGTCAGCGCCTCATGGTCCTCATGCACATAAAAGCGATTGAGGCCATCAAAATACACAAAACGGTAGCCACGCTCGCTCATGAGCGGCTCCCAGCTCTCGTGCAGGCTCTGCTTGCCGTGCGGTGCAATCGATTCGACCACGACAACCCATGGACGCGCAGAGTGGTTGCTCCAGGTCTCAAGGACCTCCCGCTCCATTCCCTCGACATCGATCTTCATCCAGTGGATGTCCCGAGCCCCGGCCTCTTCCAGCAGCGAGGCGAGGGTGCGCGGCTGGGCAAAGATCGATTGAGCCGGTGTGCCGGCCTCGATAACGGCCTTTGCAACATCGCGTGCACCGGTCGTCCAGCCGGAGGCCATGAAGCAGAAAAGTTCAACAGGGGTTTGGGAGGCGCTCACTGCGGCCTCGACGATGCGCTCGTGAGGACGCGCCTGCCGCAGCTTCTCCGCGACGTCCGGCATCGGCTCCACGGAAATACCGGTCCAGCCGCGCTGGTAAAAAGCATGGCTGACCGAATCCAGAACAGGGTCATTTGCCCCGATATCGATGTAAAATCCGTTCTGGATATGGCCCAAGGCACGCCACAAGATGACATCCTCGAAATTCTGCGCGTAAGAGACGAATGTCATTTGAATTCCATCCTGCTTTGATGGCCCTGACGGTCAAGATCGGCCCGTTTGGTGTGGCGATGCTGGCCCTGTCGGACGTCGTCCTCAAGGGCGCTGGAGTGACGGATGAGGCGGCTGCTACATCGCGACATGGGTGAAATCAATACGCATGGTCGCCCCGCAGGTCGGAGCGAGGGGAAGGCCTTGTCTCTTCAATGGCAGAGAAAAGCGCGGTGAAAAAGCCGTCTATGGTCATGGGCGCAAAGGCGCGGGCCTGGTCGCGCGCCTTCGCACAGGCCGCTTCATCCTGCGCCAGCCGCAGGATCGCGGCCTCCCAAGCGGGAGCGTCGAGGGGATCGATGAGGCTCGCGCAACCTTGGCTGATTTCGCGAAAGACGGGAATATCGGAGGCGATGACCGGGGTGCCCACGGACAGGGCCTCGACGATGGGCAGCCCGAAGCCCTCGCCGAACGAGGGCATCAGCAGTGCACGCGCGCCCCGGAGAACCCGCTTGAGTGCGGCAGTCGAGATATTCGAAACTTCAAGAACGTGCCCCTTCAAGGCCGGCGAGCGCTCCAGAAGATCGACGATGCCTTCGTTTTTCCAACCCCGTGGTCCCACGACAAGCAATTTGGGCGGCTGGCTCATCTCACCGGCCATCTTCCGCCATAGGTTGAGCAGAAGCGCGTGGTTCTTTCTCGGTTCAATTGTGCTGCAGAGCACGAAATACGGCCCGGCACCCGTTATGCCCTGCTCATCGGAGTGCAAGAAGTCGTCGGGGGGCGGCAGATGGATCGTCCGGATCGCAAGCTGGCTGAAGCCGCCCGTTTGCGCAATGCGGGATACCTTCTCGGCAACATCGCGGGAATTGACGACAACGAGGTCTGCGTGACGGAAAATCGCGTCGAGACGCTTTGGAAAGCTCGTCTCAATGCCGTTCCAGAAAAATTCCGGGTATTCCAGCGGCAGCACATCGTAAACAAAGAAAACCGAGAAGAGATCCGGCCGGCTCTTCAGCCAGCGAAGTCGAGCCGGCGTGTCGGTGTTGGCATAGCTGGCGTTGATGTAGGTCGAATACCGGGGAATATCCTGAGCGAGCTGGTGCCGAGGCCAGGCCCGCGCCAAAGCTGCGAGACGTTTGAGGCGATCAAAACGCGGCTTGCCGTCCATCGTGATTCGGCGAAGATGGGATGTCGCGCCGCTCAACCAGCTTTCGATGGCCGCAGTTGAGCCGCTCCGGTCGTCTTCATGCCAGCACTGCTCCAGCGCTTCCACGCGGCGGGCCAGCACCGCATGAGACAGACGGGTCTGAAAGCCGAGGCTGCAATCCACCGCGCCGCCGAACAGGGGCGGCACCTGCACCAGCCGTTTGGCGAGGGCCAGCTCGATTCTGGCGATGCCCGAAGGACCGCTTTGCCCGATGAAATCCACGAATTTGGATGAATCAAAAACAATCGGGGTCATGACGGCTGCCACCGCGCGGACTCGGCCTCCCGGCGCAGGCAAGCGGCTGCGAAAGTCATGAGAGGGGACAGAGGATAGGGGCACCGGCGCTGGAAAGAACGCATGCTCCCACCTCGATCATGCAACACGGGCGCGCTGTTCATCCAGCACATCGCGGAGCGTCTCTTCGATCGAATGTTGCGGCTTCCAGCCCAGAAGGGAGGCCGCAAGCTCGGCATTGCCCACAAGGCGCGGAATTTCGTTTTCGCGCCAGCGCGCGGCATCCACCTCGATCTCGATGGTTTGCCCCGTCATGGCGATGAGCTTTTCAAGAATGGTCCGCATGCGGATGGCCCGTCCTGAGGCGAGATTCAGGATCACCCCGGGCTTGAGCGGGCTGCCGGGCAGACACGCCATCGCGTAGGCGGCGGCGACATCGCGCACATCCAGAAAATCGCGCTCGGCTTCCAGATTCCCGACCTTGATGACCGGTGCCTGCAGCCCGCGTTCGATCTTGGCGATTTGCGAGGCAAAGCTTGGAATGGCGAAGGCGGCACTTTGTCCGCGACCGATGTGGTTGAAAGGACGCATACGCACGCAGCGCAAGCCCCGGCGCGCCAACATGCCCAGCGCCAGATCTGCAGCGGCCTTGGTGGCGGCATATTCGCCATTGGGCGCCAGCAGATCTTCTTCGGACAGCGGATGCCCGCCAAGCGCTGTCGAGCCATAAACCTGACAGGACCCCGCGAACAGGAACGTTGCCTCCGGGGCATGTGCCAAGGTGGCGCGGGCGAGATGCAGCGTGCCGTGAAGGTTGATTTCCCAGGCCTCGCGCGGTGCCGCCTGCGCAGCGGCAATATCGGAGATTCCGGCCAGATGCACGATGGCATCAGGCCGGAAAGCTGAAACAACACGGTTCACTTCCTGCTCGTCGGTAATATCGAGCGCGCTGACCGGGCCGATACCCGCAAGCGAACCGGCCTTCCGGGCCGTCGCCAGAATCTCCAGAGGAGCGGAGCTGCCCCCCTTGAGGCAATCGACGACGTAGGGCGCGACAAAACCCGCGCTGCCCGTCAGCAATATGCGTCGCCCGGCCAACCCTGCCGCCTGTGGCATCAGAGCCGGAGGCCCTGACGAACCCGATCGAGGTCGGCATCGACCATCTCGCGAACGAGTTCTTCCAGCGTGGTGCTCGCTTTCCAGCCCAGCTTCTTGTTGGCTTTTGCCGGCTCGCCCAGCAGCACTTCGACCTCGGCGGGACGGAAGTAGGCCGGGTCGATCACGATGTGATCTTCCATGTTGAGACCGGCATATTCGAAAGCAAGCTTGCAGAAGTCACGCACCGAAGTCGTCTGACCGGTGGCGATGACATAGTCATCCGGTGTTTCCTGCTGAAGCATCAGCCACATGGCTTCAACATAGTCGCGCGCATGGCCCCAGTCCCGCTTGGCATCCATGTTGCCCAGCGCCAGCGTCTCCTCGAGGCCCAGCTTGATGCGGGCGACGCCGTTGGTGATCTTGCGGGTGACGAATTCGATGCCGCGCAGCGGCGATTCGTGATTGAACAGAATGCCGCTCGAGGCATGCATGTTGAAGCTTTCGCGGTAGTTCACGGTCATCCAGTGCCCGTAAAGCTTGGCAACGCCATAGGGCGAACGCGGGTAGAACGGCGTGGTCTCGGACTGGCGTTCCGCCTGGATCAGGCCGAACATCTCCGAGGTCGAGGCCTGATAGAACCGCGCGCCGGGCGCAACGATGCGGGCCGCTTCCAGCATGTTGGCGGCACCGATGCCCGTGACCTGCCCGGTCAGGATCGGCTGCTGCCACGAAGATTTGACGAAGGATTGCGCCCCGAGATTGTAGATTTCGTCGGGCTTCACACTCTGCATGATGCGAATCAGGCTGGTGATGTCCGTGAGGTTGCCATCATGCAGCGTGATCTTGTCGGCGATCCCAAGCCACTTGAGACGCGTATCGACGACATCGGCGGATGCGCTCCGGCGCACAAGGCCATGAACGTGATAGCCCTTGGTCAGCAGCAGCTGCGCCAGATATGCGCCATCCTGGCCGGTGACACCTGTAATCAGAGCGGATTTCATCAAAGCCTCACGTTTTTGATGCCCGCAGCACCGGTGTGCCGGGACAAGTGTTCGAGCGGAATGCCGCACTGCCACATCAATTGACCTTGCGCCTTAAAGCCAAATATCGAGCCTACCGCAAGACAAGGACGGCCAAATTCCATCGAAAAATTTATGATGTTCGTTTGCCGGCGAGCCAATGCCTTGCGAAGGCCATACGCGCCCTCAAAGCGATTGGTAGATATCAAGCGCGAGATCGAGATCATCGAAAACCCGACCGATACCGTTTTTGAGCACCAGCGCCTTGTCGCAATAGCTGCGGACAATGCCGAGATCGTGGCTGACCAGAATCATCGCGCAGTGCTTGCGTTTCACGAAAAGCTCTTCGTGGCACTTGCGCTGGAAACGCTGGTCACCCACCGAGATGACTTCGTCGATGAGATAGCATTCGAAGTTCACCGCCAGCGTCAAGCCGAAGGCGAGGCGCGCACGCATGCCGGAAGAATAGGTGCGCACCGGCAACAACAGATGCTTGCCGAGTTCCGCAAAATCATCGACCAGTTCAATGGTTTCCTTGATGGGCGTGCCATAGAGCCGCGCGATGAAGCGGATGTTGTCGACCCCGCTCATCGTCGTCTCGAAGCCGCCGGCAAAGGCGATGGGCCAGGACATGAAAAGGCCCCGGTGCAGAGCACCGGATGTCGGGGGCTCCACGCCGCCGATAATCTTCATCAGGGTCGATTTGCCCGCGCCGTTTCGCCCGAGAAAGGCGATCTTCTGCCCCGCGCCGATCTCGAAAGAGATGTCGCTGAGAACCCGGCGCACACCGATCGCGGTGTGGTAGTCCTTGACGATGTCATCGAGCCGGATACAGCGCTGCTTGGCCCGGGGCGACACAAAATCCGACGGCTCCGGCGTCCGATGGACCAGAGGAGCGCCCGATGTAATCGCGGGAAGCTGAAGGCGGGGCAACTCGCTTCTGCCAGCAACGCTCAAGCTTGATGCTCCAGAATGATGTCCCTGAGGCTTTTCACGATCCAGAACAGCATCGAGCAGACCATCATGACAACGATGACGGACAGCAGACGCAGCGGCCGGGCCGCCTGATCCGCCATGTTGGGCGCCACGATGGTCTGCAGATAGATTCGCTGTGTCTGGGCGAACTGGCGTGATTTTTCGAGTTCAATGACAGCCTGTGCCAGCCCCTTGGCTGCCAGCTCCCGCTCCAACGCCAGCCGTTCGAACCCTTCCAGCTTCGAGGCAATCGAGTTTTCGCCCCCGGCGATCGAGCGTCGCTGCTTTTCGAACTCGTTGCGCAGTGATTTGATCTTCTCGCGCTGTGACGCCAAAACGGGGCTGTCCGGCGTCTGGGCCACTTGCTGGGCCAAGGTGGCTTCCTCCTTGGCGATCAGGGTCGAAAGCTTCGTCAGCATTTCCAGAGAGGCGACGGATTCCTTTTCAGGATTAAGGACCATCTCCTTGTTGCGATAGTCGGTCAGGCGCGTCTCGATGTCGGACAGGCGCTTGGTCGTTTCGCGGACAAGAAGCTCGGCAAACTGAATTGAGTCGGTATGGGCGCGATTGTTGAGCCGGTTGATGAACTCATCCGCAAATTCAAGGAGATCGCGGGAGAGGGCGAGCGCATCTTCCGCACGGAAAGCTTTCGTCTTCAGCGTCGTGATGCCGGTCGAGACATCGACATCGATATCGATGAACCGCTGGAAGGCTTCATACAGCGCTTCCGAATTGTCCTTCGAATAGATGTTGGGGAATTTATAGACAAAATCCGCCTCGGGCCGGGAAAGAATATCGCGCAGGCGCCGCTCTTTTTCCAGCTTGGCGACCATATCGCGCGACGACATATACGTGCTCACCGCGTAAGTCTCGTCGACTGCGCGGGACATGCCGGGGCTCTGAAGCAGGCTGCTCAGGGAAATCTCGCTGCCGGACGAGGATGTTCTCACGATGAACTTCGTCTCGGAGATATAGAGCCCTGCCGCGATCAGTCCGAAATAGATCAGCGCAATGACAGAAGGGATCACCACCAGACCGATGAACAAGCCGAACCGCCGGAAAAACGACGGCGGCTCGGGGGCGTTGTCCTGAGCTTCGATCCCGAGTTCGGCGAGCGCGGTCGCATCGGTGATGGCCGCCGGGCTGAAATACATGCGCGCGGGCTGGAATGCCGGCTCCTCGTCCTGCAGGGAGCCCTCGTGACCGGATTGGATCGCCTTGTTGCTCACGCGCCGTTACCCCATCCGAACATGCTGCTGTGCCTTGCGAATGAGCGGCAACCCGATGGCCGTCACGAAAATGCAGTTCAGGAGCATGTAGGACAGATCCCACTGCGCCATGAGCTTGGGCCCGAACAGCCCCGCGCGGAACATTTCGAACATGTGCACCAGCACCGACCAGGTGACAAGCTTCTGCGCTGTCTCCGGCAGCCAGCTGACCATGTAGAACGCCCCCGTGACAGGAATTGAAATATACATGATCGGCGCCACAAAGCGTTCCGCCGCTTCCGAAAGCTCCGTCACCCCGGCCAGGATCACCCCGAACCCGAAGGCATACCAGGTCATGAAAAACCACGCGCCGATCAGCAGCAGCGGATCATGCATCGGCTCGAAAACATCCAGCAGCGTCAGCGGCAGGTAAGCGACGAAGAAGGCGGCAAGACCGCCCAGGCTCTCCAGTGCCGCGCGTGCGATGAGAATATCGAGAAAGCGGACGTTCCGGTGAAAAAGAAGCCCGATATTCGCGCGCATCGCGTGCACGGACTTCTGGACGCAATGGCGCCAGAGCGTGAGCATGGTGTAGCCCGTCAGGACAAAGGGGACCAGCCCCAGCTCACCGCTATGGGAGTTCCCGGTCATGCTCCACATCAGCATGACGCCGACGGTGAGAACGAGCGGCTCGCCCATGATCCAGAAAAACCCCAGGTTTTCATGCCCGTAACGGGTGAGGGCCTCGCGGATCATCAGCGCTGAAATGACGCGCAATTGCACTTTGCCGGCAGCCAGCAATCCCCGCTGTCCCATGTGGGAATACTGCGCCCAAGCCTTTTCCTCTGTTTCCGGCATGGTCACTGCGCGTGTTCTCCTGCGCCGACGGAGAGGATCCAGATGATGGAAAAGACAGCAAAACCGAGAACGAAAACCGTGAAAATACCGCGCAGTCGCCGCGGCTCGGTCGACTCATCCGCAAGATGCGGCGCCACCACTTCCTCGATGTAGATGTGCTGTCGCCGGGCTTCCTGCCGGGCGACATCGAGCGATTTCATGGTCGATGCAAGGCTTTTTTCGGCCAGTTCACGCTGCAAGGCGAGCTGCTCGTATTTGGACATCTTCTCGGAAAGCGAGGCATCGCCCCCGGTCAACTTCTTGCGTTCCTCCAGCGCGCGATCCTGAAGCGTCGCGATCTTGGCGGTGATGGACGGAATGGCAGGGCTCGCAGGGGAGGTGACGCGCAGCTCCTTGAGCTGGGCCGAGGCATAGGCGATATCCGCCTCCAGCGAGGCCACGGTTTCGAGGATGCCGAGCGAGGACTTCTGCGGGTCGATAACCAACTCGCGATTTCGGAAAATGGTCAGTGCGGTCTGTGCATCAATGGTTTTCTGCTCGGCAAGGCGCACTTCATTGATCGAGACATCGATGATGTCGCGCTGGGCGCGCGCATTCATGCGATTGACCATCTCCTCCGCCAGCTTGAGCATTTCCTTCGAAATACGCTGGGAGGCCTCACGGTCGAAGGACACCACCTTGAGGATGGTAATGCCCTTGACCGTATCCTCGATGACGCTGACGCGGTCGAGGAAATAGTCGAAACGGGCCTCGGCGGAATCGCGGCGCCAGAAGCGCGGATAACGCGAGAGAAAATCGCCGTTCTTGCCGAAAACCTCCCGGATTCCGAAGCCCCGCTCTTCGAGGGCTTTCACGACATCGCGCGATTGCAGGAACTTCTGCACGGCGTAGGCATCGTCCACCGTCCGTGCCAGGCCGAACGTGCGGAACAGCATCTCGATTCCGCTCGCCCTTTGGCTGGAAACGGAGCGGACGATGAACTGCGCCTCCGAGGCATAGCGCGGGGCAGCCACCAAACCATAGAACAGCGTGGCGAGCACCGTAGGGATGATGACGCACGAAAACAGCGCCAGCTGCGTGATGGCCTTCCGGACCTTCAGTGCTTCGACATAGGCTTCCGAAGGATCAAAGCCGCCGACGATGACTTCCCGTTTGGCGGGAAGCACCTTCTGCAGGGCGGGAGGGAGTCGCGTTAACATCCGTGAGCCTTCTTTGCCGCGTCGGGAACGTCATGCCAAAACCTCGGCATGCGTCAAGGCAAAAGCCTGAGCCATTCGCGAAGCGTCCCGAATGCAACCCTTACGACACGGCATGGGGCCAATGTAAGGCAGGCCCCGCATTTGCCATGTCAGACGAAGGTCCAGCCCGAAGTCGCGCTCGTCTGGAGGGTGGAGAGCTGCGTGTTGTAGAAGGTGACGGTGTTCGCGCCGTCCACGAAAACCACGTTCTGACCCTGCTGGGACATGTGAGACAGTGCCTGTGCGGTGTTCGCATAGCCGAAACCGGTCAGGCGCAGCATATCGAAGGCCTCGAACCCGAAGACCGCATCGCTGCTGGCATCGCTGGCCGCGAAGACGAAGATATCCGCGCCATGGCCACCGGTCAGGACATCGTTGCCCGAACCGCCCGTGAGCGTATCCTGCCAGCTCGCCATGGTGGTGGTCATGAAGGAATCAAGACCAGTGGCCATCAGGTTCACGTGTTCGGCCGACTCCGAGAAGGACACCAGCGCATCAGCCCGTGTCACACCGCCGTTGAGCGCGGAAACCCAGTTGTTGAACCCCGTGGTGTCGGCCGTGCGGTTGAGGACGTTGCTGTAGAGCAAATTCACGAACTGCCCGTTTGTCAGGCTGGTGTAGGCACCGTAAGTTGCGGTGAATTCCGCCGACGCCATGAAGTTCGTGGCAAGATCGTTCAGGGTTGCGCCGCCGTAGCGGGATGTCGACCAATTGTCGAAGCCGCCGGCATCGGCACCGCGATTGAACGCGCTGTCGTACATGCGATAAACCTGCCCCGAAATCTGGGTGATATCGGTCGCGGTGCGGAACTCGTTGCTTTCGGAAAAGCCCACCACAACGGACTCGCGCGAGGAGCCGCTGTTGAGCAGATTGACCCAGTTGGACAGCCCGGAGGGATCCGGCGCGCGGTGTAGCACATTGTTGTAGAGCAGCGTGACGAACTGCGTATTGTTCAGTGCGCCATAAACCGACTGGAACTCTGTCGAGGTGATGAAACCGGATGCGGCCTGCTGGAGGGTTTGGCCGGACTGGACATAAGCAACCCAGTTCTGGAGGCCGGCGTCATCGGGGGCGCGGCGCAGCGTCGCCAGATAAAGACGATGGATGGCGGCGGCATTGGCGTCCCAAGTTACCAGGCCATCACCTACCAGCACATCATTGCCAACTTCCCCGCGCAGGGCATCGGCTCCGATCCCCCCGAACAGCACATCGCCCCCGTCGCCCCCGGCAATGGTGTCATTCCCGCTGCCGCCGTTGATCATGTTGCTGGCGCTGTTGCCGGTGATGGTATCAGCACCCGAGCCGCCGAAGGCGTTCTCCACGGTCACACCGAGGGCAATCGACACGTTGTTGGTGAGGCCCCCAATGTTCGAAAAGGTCTCGGCGTTCAGGTTGATGATCTGGCTCTGGGAATAGCCCGAGGCATCGATCGTATCGGTGCCGCCACCATCCCAGATGCAGAAGGCGCGCGTCGTGCCGATACTGAAGTCATAGGGCGCGCCGGCATTGGAGTTGAAGCCATAGGTCGTGTTGGTGTTGCGGGTTGCGGTATTCGCCCCGTAAATCTGCTGCGCGGCGTAGATATCCAGCAGCATCGGCGAATTGGAGTAGCCACCAAAGTTGCCGCCGGTGCTCGATTCGTCGAAATAGCTCATGATGGTGTATTGCTGGGTGTCCTGCGTGAATTGCGCATTGCCCGCATAGGTGATGCTCACGCCCGGCGCGGCATTGTAGAGGCCCGGATGCGACAGCCCGATAGCATGCCCCAGCTCATGCATGATCGCAAAGAAGCCGTAGCTGCCATAGGCGAGCGTCTGGGAGGTCGAGATCGAATTGGTGTTCAGCCAGACATCGCCGGCGGAGTCAGTGGCAAGCGTCGAGCCGGGATAATAGGCAAAGGCACCTGCGCCATCGCCGGCATCGGTGTAATTGCCGAAGAGGATGGTCGCGTTGTCCGAGTAGCTCCCCGGGTTCACTTCCACGAAGTTGATGTTGCACACCTCTGACCACATGCGCAGCGTGTTGCGCACGGTGGTCATCTCGCTGGCGGTCAGCGCGGAGAAGGTCGAGAGATTGTGGTCGGTCACGCCGCTGGCGTAGGCGGCATTGGTGCTGCGGAACGCATAGGTGACGGTGGCGGCAGTGCCGGGAGGGGTGCTCCAGGCGTAGTTGGTGTCGATGACGCCCGCGCCCATCTGGGTGTCGAAACCGAGACGCGTGCCGGTGCCGAAGGTCACTTCATATTGGCCCGTGGCCGAAGGCTGATACGCGCCGGCATCGATGTAATAGGTGCCGCTCGTGGCTGCAGTATAGGTGATCATCGAGTTGTAGTTCGGCAGACCGTCATCGTCCGAGCGCAGGATGGTGGTCCCGTCGGCGGCATAGAGCTGCAGGAAGGTATCGACGACGTTGTTGGTTCCGGTGCCGGACAGCGCGAAGGTATAGGTCTGCCCCGCCGTCAGCGTCACACGATACCAGTCGTGGTCGCCAGTTCCGGTCAGCGTGCCCTGAATGCTCTGCCCTGAGGTCAGGGAGTATGTCGTTGCGGTGGAACCCGCGGCATCGGCGCTTTCGGTGAACGTCGGCATGGCGCTAGAACCTCCTGTCCCAGAGACGGTAGATGGTAAGGGCGTTTGTCCCTACGGCAATTGTGTTACAGATCGGTGAGCGGACCATATAGAAATCCTGCGTTCAAGCAAAGCGCGCCCGCAGGCATTGCCGTCAAACGCCCTCAAATGAGCGATTTGAGCACCAGAACCGCCTGTTCAAGCTCGGCGCGGGTATGCCCGGCATTGATGAAAAAGCGCAGGCGCGCGGTGCGCTCGGGCACACCCGGCGGAAGGATCGGGAAGGCGTTGATGCCCGCTTCGAACAGCTTTTGCGCCACCTGAAGCGTCTTGATCGTCTCTCCGATGTAAACCGGAATGACGCCATAGCCCCAGGCGGTGCCGCATTCGAGGCCGGCGGCTTTCGCGGTTTCCATGAAATACTGGCTGTTCGCTTGCTGGCGTGCCACGCGCTCCGGCTCGCGCCGCATGATCTCCAGCGCCTTGGCGCTGCCCGCCGCCACCGAGGCCGGCATGCCGACGGAATAGACAAACCCAGCCGCGTGGCATTTGAGCAGATCCACCGCAACCGCCGAGCCCGTGACATAGCCCCCGCAGCCGACCAGCGTTTTTGACAGCGTGCCGAACCACAGGTCCGCCAGCCCCGCCGCAACATTCTGATGCTCGAAAAGCCCGCGCCCGGTCTGGCCCAGAACGCCAAGGCCATGCGCATCATCGATCATCAGCCACACGCCGAAGCGGGCCTTCAACGCCGCAAGGCGGGCCAGATCCGGCCCGTCGCCATCCATGGAATAGAGGCCTTCGGCAACGATCAGGCAGCGCTCGAAGCGGTGGCGATCGGCGCTGAGCAGGCGCTCCAGCGCATCCATGTCGTTATGGGCGAAAACCCGGCGCGTCGCGCCCGAGAGCTGTGCGCCGACAACGATGCAGTTATGGATCAGGGCATCATGGACGATGAGGTCTTTCGGCCCCATCAAGGCCGCCATGGTGGAAACGCCCCCCGCATGGCCAGAGTTGAAGACGATGCAGTCCTCTGCGTCATAAACCTCGGCGAGCCCGCGTTCGAGATCACGGTGCACCGCGCGCTCCCCGGCGCTGATCCGGCTCGCGGAAACGGAGGTGCCGTAGGTCTCAACCGCCGCAATGGCGGCCGCCTGAATCTCGGGGTGACCATTGAGGCCGAGATAATCGTAGGAGGCGAAGTTGAGAA
>JAIUNQ010000010.1 GCA_020161475.1 Pseudomonadota bacterium
AAGACCTATTATTACATCTCGCAGAAGGTGAACCAGCAGTTCTCCTTCCTGCCGGAGAAGATTACCGACCAGCGCGTGGTGGCGGTGTATCTCGATAAGAACAACAAGGTGGCGCGTGTTGCCAATTACGGCATCAAGGACGGGGTGATCTTCGACTTCATCTCCCGCACCACGGAAACCGGCGGCTCGGATGGCTCGATGCTGGGCTCGCTCTTCCGTCGCATCGGTCAGAGCGCCGTGTAAACCATCCCCTCCCGTTCGAACATGAAAAACCCCGCGGAAAACCGCGGGGTTTTGTTTTTTCCGGAAGCGAATGGAAGGACGGCGCGACGCGCCGCCCCTTGATGGCCTCAGTGCGCGAGGATCGCCAAGAGCAGCAGCGCCACGATGTTGGTGATCTTGATCGCCGGATTGACCGCCGGACCGGCGGTGTCCTTGTAGGGGTCGCCGACGGTATCACCGGTGACGGAGGCCTTGTGGGCATCCGAGCCCTTGAGGTGGCGAACACCGGCGCTATCCACGAAGCCGTCTTCGAAAGACTTCTTCGCATTGTCCCAAGCACCGCCGCCCGAGGTCATCGAGATGGCCACGAAGAGACCGGTGACGATGACACCGAGGAGCATCGCGCCCACCGCCGAGAAGGCCGCCGACTTACCCGCCAGCGCCTGAATGGCGAAGAACAGCGCCACCGGCGAGAGCACCGGAAGCAGCGAAGGGATCACCATCTCGCGGATGGCCGCCTTGGTCAGCATATCGACCGCGCGGGCATAATCCGGCTTGTCGGTGCCGGCCATGATACCGGTCTTCTCCTTGAACTGGCGGCGGACTTCCACCACCACGTCGCCCGCTGCGCGCCCCACGGCGGTCATTGCGATGCCGCCGAAGAGGAACGGGATGAGGCCACCCAGCAGCAAGCCCACGACGACATAGGGGTTGGCGAGCGAGAAATCGATCACCACGCCCTTGAAGAAGGGATGCTTGTCGGAATTTGCGATGAAGTACTTCAGGTCTTCCGAGTAGGCCGCAAAGAGAACCAGAGCGCCCAGACCCGCCGAGCCGATGGCATAGCCCTTGGTGACCGCCTTGGTGGTGTTGCCGACCGCATCGAGCGCGTCGGTGGACTGGCGCACTTCCTTGGGCAGACCCGCCATTTCGGCGATGCCGCCCGCGTTATCCGTCACAGGGCCAAAGGCGTCGAGCGCAACGATCATACCGGCGAGGCCGAGCATGGTAGCCGTGGCAATCGCGGTGCCGAAGAGGCCGGCGAGCTTGAAGGTGGAGATCACGCCCAGCACGATGACGATGGTGGGCAGGGCCGTCGATTCCAGCGAGACCGCAAGGCCCTGGATGACGTTGGTGCCGTGGCCGGTGACCGAGGCCTGCGCGATGGAGTTGACCGGGCGCTTGTTGGTGCCGGTGTAATACTCCGTGATCACGACGATCGCCGCGGTGACCGCCAGACCGATGAGGCCGCAGATGAACAGCGCCTGGCCCGTGATCGTCACGCCGCCGGCGGTGCCGATGACACCCCAGCCGATGGTGAGCGAGGTGGCGGCGCCAAGACCGACAACCGACAAAAGGCCGGTGGCGATGAGCCCCTTGTAGAGCGCCCCCATGATCGAGCCATTGGCGCCCAGCTTCACGAAGTAGGTGCCGATGATCGAGGTGAGGATGCAGGCGGCACCGATGGCCATGGGGTAGAGCATGGTCGCATTGAGCGACGCCTGGCTGCCGAAGAAGATGGCCGCGAGCACCATGGTGGCAACCAGCGTTACCGCGTAGGTTTCGAAAAGGTCCGCCGCCATGCCCGCACAGTCACCGACGTTATCGCCGACGTTATCGGCGATGACGGCAGGGTTACGCGGATCATCTTCCGGGATACCCGCTTCCACCTTGCCGACGAGGTCCGCGCCGACGTCTGCGCCCTTGGTGAAGATGCCGCCGCCCAGACGCGCGAAAATGGAGATGAGCGAAGCGCCAAAGCCCAGTGCCACCAGCGCATCAATGACGGTGCGGCTGGCCGGCGCATGGCCGAGGAACTGCGTCAGGACGAGGTAGTAAACCGCAACGCCGAGGAGCGCGAGGCCCGCGACCAGCATGCCGGTGACCGCGCCGGACTTGAAGGCGATGTCGAGGCCGCCCGCAAGGCTCTTCATGGCGGCCTGCGCCGTCCGCACGTTAGCACGCACGGAGACGTTCATGCCGATGAAGCCCGCAACGCCCGAGAGAATCGCGCCGATCGCAAAGCCAATGGCCACCGGCGCGCCGAGAAGCACCCAGGCCGCGATGAGAATGAGAACGCCGACGATGGCGATGGTCGTGTACTGGCGCTTGAGGTAGGCGCTGGCGCCTTCCGCAATGGCCCCGGCAATTTCCTGCATGCGCGCGTTGCCCGCGTCCTGCGCCATCACGGAATTGATTGTGATGATGGCGTAGACAATCGAGAGGGCACCGAGCGCGATGATAGCGAGTAGAGCTGTCATGGCGTGTTTCTCGTTCCTATGCGATCAGTCTCCGGCCCGGAGCCTCCCTGCTCCGGGTCGCTGATGCCATAGGGTTAGCAAAGGTTTAATCCTGAATCCATGGGGCCGGGCCGCAATTTCGCCACGATCCCGCCTCTCTTTTGACGGACATCAACCGCCGTCAACTTGGCCTAAGCTGACAGGCGCGCGTCGATTTCTTTCGCACGTGCGAAGGCGGGTCTTGCGGTTATCCGATCGAGATAGGCGGCCATGGCCGGTGTTTTCTCGATAAGGCCGAAAGAACTTGTCCAGGCGAGCGCGCTGCCCCATAGCGCATCGGCGGCGGTGAAGGTTTCGCCAAGCCAATAGGGCCCTTTTTCAAGCTGGGCGCTGACGGCCCGCACGACGGCCTCGTAGCTGCCGTAAGGCGACATGGCCTGACCGCCGGACTCGCGCTTGAGCGCCTTGTCGATCAGCGCCGGTTCGAAGCTCGAGCCGTAAAAAGCCACCCAGCGCAGATAGGGTCCGCGCAGGGGATCGCCCGGCGGGGGCGCGAGCTTCTTGCCGACGGCAAGATCGCCCAGATAGATCGTTACCGCGATCTGCTCGGTGATGACGGCACCATCATGCACAATCGTCGGCACCTTGCCGAGCGGGTTGATGGCCAGAAACTCAGGTGTATGCGTCTCACCATTTTTCAGGTCCAGCAGGCGGATCTCATACGGGAGCCCCGCTTCTTCCAGCAGGAACAGCGTGCCCGAGGAGCGGCTCGGGGCGGCATGGTAGAGGACGAGGGACATCAGGTTTCCTTCCGAGGGAGAATGCTCTTCGGCTTGAACAAAAAGAGAACATTCTGTCGTCGGCGTCAAGCCTCGCGACGCTCGTCGTTGAAGGCCAGCCAGAGCACAAGCCCCATCGCGATGGCCACGAACGGGAAAATGGCCATGTTGAGCGTCGCCCAACCGAACTGGGCCAATACGCGCCCAGCCGCCAAGGATGCCAAAGCGGTGCAGGAGAAGACGATAAAGTCGTTGATGCCCTGAATCCGGGTGCGCTCGGCCGGGCGGAGGCCTTCGCTCACCAGCGTTGTTGCGCCGACGAAGGCGAGGTTCCACCCCAAACCCAGCAGAATCATTGCCGTGTTGAAATGGGCGATCGACACACCTGTCATGGAAACCGCACCGCACCCTGCCAGCATCAGCATGCCCAGCATCATCACGGGGTAAACGCCAAAGCGGGCAATGAGCGGGCCGGTGAAGAAGCCCGGCAGATACATGGCAACGATATGCCACTGGATGGCGAGCGCGGCATCGCCCTCGCCATGCGCGCAGCCGATCATCGCCAGCGGCGTGGCGGTCATGATCAGGTTCATCAGCGCCTGCGCCGTCGCGCCGCACAAAATGGCGACGCGCAACCGGCCGGAGCGCAGAATCTCGCGCACCGGGCGCGCCTCCTCGCCCGCCACCGGGGTTTCCGGCAGGCTGGCAAAGCGCGTGAAGCCGAGCGCCACCACGGCCAGCGCCGCCACCACCGCCTGCCCGATGTAGCTGGGCATAAAGGTGAAGGGCGGCACCAGATCCTTGGTGTGGATAACCAGTTGCGGCCCGACGATGGCCGAGGCCAGCCCCCCGACAAGCACCCATGAGATCGCCTTGGGGCGGAAGGACGCGCTCGCGCCATCGGCGGCGCCGAAGCGATAGGACATCACGAAGGCCTGATAGACCCCGCACAGGCCAAGACTGAAGAGAAACAGCGGGAACAGCGCCTCACGCACGGCATAGGCCGAGAGCAGGCCCGCCAGAACCCCGAAGCCCGCCCCGATACGATAGGCATCGCGCCGCCCCATGCGCCGCATCAGCCATGCGGCGGGCAAGGTGGAGATGGCGGAGCCGAGCACGAAGGCGGTGATGGGCGCGGTCGCCCATTCCGGTGAGGGGCCGAGCAGGCGCCCCACCAGACCGCCGGTGGCGATGACAACCGAGGCATTGGCCCCGGCCAGGCCCATGGCGGTGGCCAGCAGCAGCGCGTTGCGACGCGCATCCTTGTCGGTGAAGGCGGAGGGGGACACAGGTGCCTGCAAGGGCCTAGCTTTCAGATCAGTCGGTGGTCAGAAATGCGCATAGGATTTGCGCACGAAAGACAGGGGTTCCCCCGTGGCATCGAGCCAGCGGTGCGGCGCACCGGGGGCATCGAGCTGGCCGATCCTGACGACAGGACACCCAGCCCGCAAGGCATCTGCCTCAAAGGCTGATGTGTTTTCCTGCGGAACCGCCATCAAGATTTCGTAATCATCCCCGCCCGTCAGGGCGGTCTCCAACAGCGGCGGATGCAGGGCCATGGCTGCGCGCGCCGCCGGTGAGAGCGGCACCTTAGCGGCATGGACCGTGCGGCCCAAACGGCTCGCGAGCTTTTCGCCATCCCCCACGAGACCATCGGAGATATCCATGGCGGCGGAGGCATGGGCGAGCAGAACGGGCGCAAGGGCCATGCGCGGCTGCGGGTGAAGATAGCGGTCCAGCAGGTGGGCGCGATCAGCCTCGCTCAGCGCGCCGCCCCAGACTGAGCCGGGCGCAAGGCGCAGCGCGAGGCCCAGCGCCGCATCGCCAATCGTACCGCTTACATAGAGGGCATCGCCCGGTGCGCCGCCCTGCCGGTGCACCATGCGCCCGGACGGCACCTCCCCCAGTGCGGTGAGGCTGAACATGGCCTGATCCGCCTTCACGGTGTCTCCGCCCAGCAAAGGAAGGGCAAAGGCGCGCGCGTTTTGCCCCAGACACGCGGCAAAGCGGGCGAGCCATGCGCTGCTCTGGCGTGGTCCGCGTGCCAGAGCGAGCAGGAAGCCGCGGGGTTTCGCGCCCTTGGCCGCAAGATCGGACAGGTTCACGCGCAACAGCTTGGCAGCGATGCTCTCAGGCGGATCGTCGGGGAAGAAATGCACGCCCTCGACCAAGGCGTCCTTGGTGAGCACCAGATCATGCCCGGGCGTGGGGACAAGCGTTGCGGCGTCGTCTTCCAGCGAAAACGCCCCCTCCCCGGCCAGCGGGGCGAAGAGGGTTCGGACCAGATCGAACTCGCCGAGCGGCTCCGAGTCTGTACTCATGCCGCCCCCGGTTCTCAGCCTTGCCGGTTCTTGGTCAGCTCTTCCGCGCGCAGTTCCTTGGCGAGACGATCGAGCACGGCATTGATCATGCCGACTTCATCCCGCTCCAGAAACGCGGAGGCAATGTCCACATACTCGGAAATTGCGACGCGGATCGGGGTATCCGGGCGGAACATGATCTCATAGGTGCCCGCGCGCAGCACTGCACGCATGATGGCCTCAATGCGCTTGAGCGGCCAGCCATCGGCCAGCAACTGGTCCACCTTGCGGTCAATCGGCACCTGCTCCAGCAGAACGCCGTTCACCAGCAGGCGGAAGAGCTTGCTTTCGGCGGGCTTGTACTGGTCCCCCTCGATCTCGCGGCCCATCCAGAAGCTCTCGAACTCGGCAAACACCTCGTTCAGCCCCTTGGCGGCGATGTCCATCTGGTAGAGCGCCTGCACGGCAGCAAGGCGGGCGGCGGAGCGCTTCTCGCCGGTGGAGAATTCAGGTTTGGGTTTCGGGGTCGTCATCGGATCGCCTCCAGCTCACTGCGCTGCAGGGCATAAAGAAACATGGCGGCACGGGCGGCATCGCCGCCCTTGTCCATCTTGTCGGGATTGGCGCGGCTTTCGGCCTGCGCATAATTTTCCACCGTGAGAATGCCGTTGCCGAGCGCGATACGACGGCCCGTCGCCAGAGACAGCAACGCCCGGGCGCTCTCGTTCGAAACGATCTCGTAATGGGTGGTCTCGCCGCGGATCACGACGCCGATCGCCACGAAGCCATCGGCGCGGCGCTGGCCGCTTTCCGCCTGCGCGCGGATCATCTCGACCGCCACGGGGATTTCGAGCGCGCCCGGCAGGGTCACGACCTCGCAGGTCGCCCCGGCAGCCTCGATGGCACGGCGCGCGCCGGTGACGAGCATGTCGTTGAGGTCATCATAGAAGCGACCTTCCACGATGACGAAATGCGCGCCCGGTGCGGAAACCTTGGGCAGCGTGCGATTGGCCTCGGCCATGCGGGAAACTCCGGTTGGGCGCTTCCGATACCTGCCTATGCGCTCCAGAGCAAGGGAAAGTAAGGCAGGGTGGTCATGCGGTTTCAGAGAGGCGCGCGGCGTAACGCGCCATGGTGTCCACCTCCAGGTGCACCTTGTCGCCCAGCTTGCGCAGATGCCAGGTCGTCACCTTGAGCGTGTGCGGAATGAGCAGCACCGAGAAGAGGTCATCCTCCACCGTGTTGACGGTGAGCGAGGTGCCATCCAGCGTCACCGAGCCCTTGGCCGCGATGAAACGATGCAGCGGACGCGGCACGCGGAAGGTGAAGCGCACGGTGGCACCCCAATTGGCGTCATCGGGCGTCACCTCATCACGCGCGACAATCTCGGCCAGCCCATCAACATGCCCTGTGACAAGGTGCCCGCCCAGCTCGTCGCCCATCTTCAGGGCACGCTCGAGATTGACGACAGTGCCCACCTGCCAGTGCGCGGCATTGGTGAGGCGCAGGGTTTCGGCGGCGGCCTCGACATCAAACCAGCCCGCCTTGTGGGCACCTGCATGGTCTGCCCGGCCCTTCTCGATCACCGTGAGGCAAATCCCGGCATGGGCGATGGATGCGCCGATCTCGATGGTCTCGACATCATAATCGCAGGCGATGCGGAAGCGACGCAGCTTGCCCTCCCCCTCCGCGCGAATGATGGTGCCGACATCGGAAACAATACCCGTGAACATCAGGAAACCTCGAAACGCTGCAATTGATCCGGCCCCAGAGCGCCGGTTTCACGCAAGGTGGCGCGCGCAAGGCATTGTGCAAGGTGGGGGCGCAGGGCGGGCAGCCCCTGCCCCGCTTTCGCCGCCCCGGTCAGCAGGATCACCTCGTCCAGCAAGGCGGCCTCGGCCAGCGCATCCGCCAACGTCGGCCCGGCCTCCACCATGGCGCGGGTGATGCCGCGTGCGCCCAGCGCGCCCAGCACGGCGGCCAGATCGAGGTGGCCGCCTGCCATGCGCGGAACGGCCAGAATATCGACACCCTCGCGCGAACCAAGGCTGGCCAGCAGGCGATCAGGCTCGGCGGTGGCGATTACCACAGGCGCTTGCGCGGCGGTTGCCAGCAGGCGCGCGTGCGGCGGCATCCGGCCATGGGTGTCGAGCACGACGCGGGTTGGGGTGAGATAACCCATGCCCGGCAGGCGGCAATCGAGCTGCGGATCATCAGCCAGCACCGTGCCGATCCCGGTGATGAGCGCATCCGCCGAGGCCCGCAAGCGATGCACGTAGGCACGCGCGTCCTCCCCGGTTATGGCTAGTGCCTTGCCTTCCGGCGAGCCTGCAAAACCGTCGGGCGTCTGCGCCAGCTTGAGAAACGTGAAGGGACGCCCCTGCCGGATGCGCGTGATATGCCCGGCGTTGAGGGTCTCCGCCTCCCCGGCGATCACACCCTCGACCACCTCGATTCCCGCCGCGCGCAGCCGCGCGATGCCCTTGCCGGTGGCATGGGGGGATGGGTCTGCCGCGCCGATCACAACCCGCGACAGGCCCGTCGCCAGAATTCGATCCGTGCAGGACGGACCAAAGTCGCGCGAGGAACGCTCGGCGCAGGGCTCGAGCGTGACATAAATCGTCGCGCCGCGCGCGGCATCCCCCGCCTGGCCAAGCGCAACCGCCTCGGCATGGGGGCGCCCGCTCGGCGCGGTCACACCGCGCCCCAGCACCACCGGCGGATTAACGCTTTCATCCACCACCAGCGCCGCCACAGCAGGATTGGGGGCGGTGCGCCCAAGGCCACGCCGGGCCAGAGCCAGCGCCGCCCGCATGAAGGCGGTGTCGAGATCGCTCACCCGCCGTCTCCGGTGCCGTCCTGCGCATTTTCCTCATCGAGACGATCTTCGGTCAGCTCGTCGATCAGCGCGCCGAATTCCTTAGCCTCGGTGAAATTGCGATAGACAGAGGCGAAGCGCACATAAGCGATGTCATCGAGCGCCTTGAGCCCCTCCATCACCAGCGCGCCGATCTCCTCGGAGGTGACTTCTCCCTCGCCCTGACTTTCCAGCTGGCGCACCACGCCGGAAATCAGGCGCTCGACCCGGTCCTGCTCCACGGGGCGCTTGCGCAGCGCCACCTCGATGGAGCGCGCGAGCTTGTCGCGATCGAAAGGGGCGCGCTTGCCGTTGCGCTTGACGACATAAAGCTCGCGCAGCTGCACACGCTCGAAGGTGGTGAAGCGCCCACCACAATCGGGGCACACACGGCGACGGCGGATCGCCGAGGAATCCTCGGTGGGGCGGGAGTCTTTGACCTGCGTGTCGAGCGATCCGCAATAGGGGCAGCGCATGAGGCATCCTGACCACGCGGGCGAGCGCGCAAGGCGGAGAACCCAGTGTCTCGGTCCATCCGCCAAAGAGATTCATGGACAAGCGTTTTTGCCGTTTCGACCGCAGCGCGAGCAACAGAAAAACACTTAAGCGCAGATTTCATACCCCCGCCGAAGGGTCAAGGGCGAAGGGACGAGTGGCACTGACAAGCGATGGGATTTCAGTCCCGCGCCGTTTGATCTCGCCGACAAGGCGGCTCGGACGCTGCCCTCGCCCGCGCAACCTCGAACGGATGACAAGACGAGGCGAAAACAGCACCTGCTCCAGAGGCAGACGCAAAAAGGGGCGCTTGCCGCGCCCCTTGTCCTCTGGCGTGCAGCAGAGATGCGATCAGTAGATCGGGAAGCGTGCAGTGAGCGCGTGGACACGCACCTTCACCGCCTCTTCCACGGCGGCATTGCCCTCTTCGCCGTTCTTGGCGAGGCCGTCGATCACATCACCGATGAGATTGGCGATTTCCTTGAATTCGGCAACGCCGAAGCCGCGCGAGGTGGCCGCCGGGGTGCCGAGGCGAACACCCGAGGTCACCATCGGCTTTTCCGGATCAAACGGAATACCGTTCTTGTTGCAGGTGATATGGGCGCGACCCAGCGCCTTCTCGGCCGCAGCGCCGGTCACCTTCTTCGGGCGCAGGTCCACGAGCATGAGGTGGTTGTCGGTGCCGCCGGTGACGATGGCAAAACCGCGCGCCTTCAGACCTTCCGAGAGCACCTTGGCATTTTCCACCACGGCGGCCGCATAGGCCTTGAATTCCGGCTGGAGCGCCTCGTGGAACGCAACCGCCTTCGCGGCGATGACATGCATGAGCGGGCCGCCCTGAAGGCCGGGGAAGATCGCGGAATTGATCTTCTTGGCGATGTCGGGATCGTTAGTCATGATCATGCCGCCGCGGGGGCCGCGCAGGGTCTTGTGGGTCGTGGTGGTGGCCACATGGGCATGCGGGAACGGCGAAGGATGCGCGCCGCCTGCCACCAGACCGGCAAAGTGGGCGATATCGACCATGAAATACGCGCCGACTTCATCGGCGATCTCGCGGAACTTCGCGAAATCCCAATGGCGGGCATAGGCTGAACCACCGGCGATGATCAGCTTGGGCTTGTGCTCACGGGCGAGGCGGGCAACCTCCTCCATGTCGATCATCTGCGTCTCGGGGTTCACGCCGTAGGAGACAACGTTGAACCACTTGCCGCTCATGTTGACCGAGGCGCCGTGGGTGAGATGGCCACCGGCAGCGAGGTTCAGCCCCATGAAGGTATCGCCCGGCTTCAGCAGGCCCAGGAACACGCCCTGATTCGCCTGGCTGCCGGAATTGGGCTGCACATTGGCGAAATCGCAGCCGAAGAGCTGCTTGGCACGGGCAATCGCGAGTTCCTCGGCGATGTCCACGAACTGGCAGCCGCCATAGTATCGGCGGCCGGGGTAACCTTCGGCGTACTTGTTGGTCAGCACCGAGCCCTGCGCTTCGAGCACGGCCTTGGAGACAATGTTCTCCGAGGCAATCAGCTCGATTTCGTCGCGCTGGCGACCCAGCTCCAGTTGCACCGCTTTCGCGATTTCCGGATCGACATCGGCAAGGCCGGCGGAAAAGAAGGAATTCGAGCGAATGGGGGCAGCGGTCATCGGGCACCTGTGGAGCTTTGGCGGCGAGACGCCGTAACTAGTGGCTCAAACCCGCTTGGGCAAGCACCAAACCGCGCGCGATGTTATGGGCGGCACCGTTGCAAGGGAAAACATGCTGCACTGCAAATAAATTCGTTCATGCATAATCCGACAGCGTAATTTGCAATTAGGATATTGATCCGCGTCATAGTCCCCCTACACTTTATTCCATACGCAATGAGTGTCTTGCCCAAAAGGGCCTTGCACCGCGACCGGTCCTATACTCTCCTTGTGTAGCGTATCTTATTTGTCGCTTGGCGCGACAACACGCCTCCGAACCGCTGCGGTGTAAAAGAAGACAATTCAGGGAGCAGCGCCATGATGTATCTTTTCGATGCGGCAGGTTATCAGGAAACGCTCTGCGCACCGGAAGGTTTGACCTGCGGTGGACAAGGCGTTGAATCTTCAAGAAAAGCGCCTTCTACTGTTTCTTCGTCTCAAGGCGCATTGCTTGAAAGCGATGAACTTCTCGCGGCCTATGTTGCGCGGGAGCCGCATGTGCCTTCGATGCTCCGCCTGCTGCTCGATATGAGTGAGGAACAGCGGCGACTGAGTCTGGCGATGCTGCAGTCGGTATCGGCCGGTAATTTCCTCGCTTCGTCTGAGGCTGGATAAATCCGGTTCGGGTTCTACGTACGCTTCGGGTACAATGAACTGCGATTCACACTTCACAACTTGGCGGTTGCAATGACGGAGCCGCCACGAAACAGCTTCAACGACCAGAAAAGGAGATTTTCCGGCCCAAAAGCGAAAATTGGCCTCGGCGAATGCATGACAATGCTTGCCGCTGCTTCTTCCTGATGTGCCAAACAGGAAAATGACTTGATGGATCTGCCTTGAACCCCGGGGGAAAAACGACGACCGCAAGGCCGAGCGTCGGGGGCGAGGAAAGATCAAAAATGGCGGGAGCACAAAAAAACGGCCCCGCCTCAAAAAAACAGGGATACCAGCATGGCTCCGGATGAAATGAACCTGCTGCAAGACGATGAAATTCTCGCAGCCTATCTTGTGAGAGAACCGCATGTCGCGCCGATGATGCGGATTCTACTTGAAATGAATGACGAACAGCGCCGGTTGAGCCTCGTCGTCATGCAATGCGTGGCAAGCGGGGGGGTTCTCGCTCGCGGCTGACCATCGGCAAAAAAGAAGGCCGCCCTGAGGGGCGGCCTTTTTTTCGGCAGCAGGCTGGGCCAGCAGCTTATTCCTGCGGGCGATCATCGCCCGCGCGCAGCGCTTCAGTCACGGCGCCGGGGCCGACGCCATCCTTGCCATAGATGTCATCCCGGAACTGGATAACGCCATCGGGCGTACCCCAGGCGGTGATATAGACCCAATAGACCGGGATCGGCTCGGCCGGGCGGGCATCCTGACGCTGGCCGGACTGGAGCGCGGCATCGATGGCCTCGCGCGACCACTGCGGGTTATCCTTCAGGATCCAGTACACATAATCGCGCACGTTCTGCACGCGCACGCAGCCCGACGAGATGAAGCGATAATCGTCACCAAAGGCGCCCTTGGCCGGGGTATCGTGCATGTACACGCCATGCGGATTGGCAATGTTGATGCGCACGAAGCCGAGCGAGTTCACATCGCCGCCCGGATCCTGCCGGAACATGTACTGGGTGGCTTCATCCGAGTTCCAGTTCACCTGCTCGGGCGCGAGCTGCTGACCCTGACGGTTATAGATGCGGATCTTCTGCTCGGTGAGGTAGTTCGGGTTCTTCCGCATCAGCGGAATGAGGTCTTTCTTGATGATCGAGGCCGGCACGGTCCAGAACGGATTGAAGTTCACGTCCAGAATGCGGGCGTTCATCACCGGGGACTGGCGATCAATCTTGCCGACGCCGGCGACGTGGCGGGTCTGGACAGTGCCGTCCTCGACCGTCTCGACGTAAGCCGCCGGAATGTTGGTGGTAACGTAGCGGCGACCGAGGTTGCCCGAATACGAACGCAGGCGGGCCAGATTCACTTCCAACTGCTTCAGGCGCACTTCGGCGGTGGTGTTGAGCGCGGCGAAGGTCTGCGCACCGACAACACCGGTGGGGGTGAGGCCATGGCGGGCCTGATAGCGGCGCACGGCGGCATCGACATAAGAGTCGAACACCTGAGAAGTGCCGGCGTTGGGCGAAAGATCGCCCAGATCGATCAGGCGCTGGCGCAGCGGCGTGACCGCCGACGAGGTGGTGCCGACCTTGAGGCGCTGCCCCGAGGGCAGCGGCTGGTGGCCGCCCCTGGAAACGATGTCCTGATAGACGCGGATGGCAGCTTCGGTCGCCTGCACGGTCGCCTGAGAGAGGATGGGGTAAGGGGTGACGATGTTGCGGCTCTTCTGCGCGCCGACATCGTAGGACTGCGCCCATTCGGCCTGGCTGTCGACCATGCCGCCCTGCTGGGCCAGCGCCGGGCCTGCCAGCGCCGCGCCCGCTGCACCGAGCAGAAAGCCGCGGCGATCGAGACGAAGGGTGGAAGTTGCATTGCTGTGCATGGCCGGTCCCGTTCTGAATGTACCAGGGCAAATCTGTATGCCCGGTCTATCGCATAGTCATTGTTCGTTAAACACGAGTGAGCGTGTCACTCAAGCAAGAGTAGGGAAAGCCTGTCTGATCCGGCGAAAATGTGGCGCGCTGTGCTTTGTGCCGCCCAAATATGAGGTGGGCGAAGCGCCTCACGGGTTTGTGAAATGCGAAACGGCCCGCTGATGAGGCGGGCCGCTTGTCGCGATGAGGGCGCCATCCAGAGGCGAGACGGCGTTTCTCGCCGCGCCGGGGTGGGTCGGGGGTCGACCGGCCCGGCCAGTTCTGGTTCAGAGGCGATAGCGGATCTGGTCGGTCCAGAAGCGATCGAGGCGCATCAGGGCCTGATTGAGCGTTTCGAAATCGTCCGCCGTGATGCCGCCGATCTGTTCGACGGTGCGGATGTGCTTGTCGTAAAGGCCGGAGACGATCTCGTGCACTTCCTTGCCCTTGGGGGCGAGAGCGATACGCACCGAGCGGCGGTCCACCTTGGAGCGCTGATGCGTGAGATAGCCCAGCTCGACCAGCTTCTTGACGTTGTAGCTGACGTTGGAGCCGAGGTAATAGCCGCGGGTGCGCAGCTCCGAAGCGGTGACGTCGTGATCGCCGATGTTATAGAGCAGCAGCGCCTGCACGGCGTTGACGTCGGCGCGACCCTTGCGATCGAATTCGTCCTTGATGACATCAAGCAGGCGGCGATGGAGACGTTCCACCAGCGAGAGCGATTCAAGATAAAGCGGGCGGACGGCCTTGGCGGCCTTCGGCGCTTCTGCGGAGACGTGTTCAACAACACGCGCGGCGTTCGCGTTATTCATGTGACTTACCCCTGTTTTATTTGAGGCACGCTTTTGCATGTCCTCGTCTTATGGGGTCACTCTATCCGCAGCGCGTGAAAATGAGCTTAAATTCCAGCGTAAATCCGGCGTTCATACTTCGCAGTAAACGGCTGATTACTCGATGCAATTTCTTAAGTTTGCGAGATATGAATCTCACAAAGCGTTTACCTCACCTGAGGCGCTTGTCAGAACTTGCCGAGCTGGCGCTGGCGCACAGCAAAGGTGAGGATGAAAAACGAGAACAGCGTGGCGGCAGCGCCCAGCGTGGCGCGCAGCTGCACGAACTCTCCGGTCTGTGTCAGCCCCACGAAAATTTCCGCGACGATGACAAACACCCACAAGCTCTTGCCCCAGGGCGAGAGCAACCAGATGCCGACCGCCGCCGAGCAATCGAGCAGCGAAAACGCGATGAAGAGCGCCTGACGGAGCGGGGTTTCCTCGGTGAAGGGGATTTCCCCGAGGCCGAGCACGACCGACCAATAGCCCACGCCCTTGAACAGCCAGACCAGCGCCATGAGGCGCAGGAACAGGTTGTACATCATGTCCCAGCGGATGCCGGGCTTGTCGATCTCCGCGCCGATGGGGGGCATGTCGCGCCCGCCCGGCTCGATGATCAGGTTGCCACCCCGCTCCGGCGTGCCGCCGGGCCGGCGGAAGGCGTTCGCGCTCATCAGGCGCGCCCCTCACGGCTCTCGCCCGGCACCTTGGGGAAGGTGAGATCACGCGGGAGCGGCGCAAAATGCGCTTCGATATGCGCGGGGTTGATCGCCTCAAGGCTGGCGGGGTTCCACTGGGGGGCGTTGTCCTTGTCGATGATCACAGAGCGCACGCCCTCATAAAAGTCGGTATCGCGGATGATGCGCGAGACAATGCGGAACTCGGTCACCATCGCCTCCTCGAAATTCATGTTCCCGCCGCGCTTCATCTGCTCCAGCGAGATCGCCATGGAGTTGTAGGACTTCTTCTTCATCCCCGCCAGCGTATCGGCGGCAAATTGATCCCCCTCGGCAGCGCCCTGTTCGAGTGCGGCAAACACGGCGTCAAGCGTCGAGGGGCTGAAGTAGCGCTCGATCTTCTCGGCCAGCGCCGCCACGGGGGCCGCCCCGGCGTCCTCGGCGAAGGTTTTGGCGACCGCTTCCACATCCTGCCCGGCGGCGAGAGCCGCGATGATCTCCTCCTCCTTGCCGCCCTGCACGGCATGGGTGGCAATGCCGAGATGCATGGCATCGGCCCGCTTGATGCGGTTGCCGGTGAGCGCGAGATAGCGCCCCGAGGCACCCGGCAGGCGCGGCAGGGCGTAGGTTGCGCCGACATCGGGAAAGAAGCCGATACCGACTTCCGGCATGGCCAACATCAGGTTCGGCCCCGCCAGACGGTGCGAGCCGTGCAGAGAAACCCCAACGCCCCCGCCCATGACGATACCGTCGATCAGCGCGATATAGGGCTTGGTGTAGCGATGGATGTGGCGGTTGAGTACATATTCATCCGCCCAGAACTTCAGCGCCTCATCATGCCGGTCGGCCTTGCCGAGATCATGCATCAGGCGGATATCGCCACCCGCGCAGAAGGCCTTGCCGCCCACACCCCGGATGGCGACATGCTTGATCGTGCCATCGGCCTCGAAAGCATCGAGCGCCTTCTGCATGCCTTCGACCATCGCCATGTTGAGGGCGTTGAGCGCCTGCGGGCGGTTCATGGTCAGAAGCCCGAGGCTCCCGCGCTGCTCGACCAGAATGTCACCGCTCTCGATTTTCATGGTGTGCCTCCCCGTTTGCTCATCGGGTAGCGCGCAGGCGCGGGCGGCGTCAATCACATCACACGCGGCATGGTGATGCGCATAACGTTTCCGCACATCTGCTGCCTTTCCTTTGCCCGTCACAGTTTTTATGGTGGCGCTCCCATCGACGAGACACGCCATGACCAACCCCTCCCCGCTCGACCTGATCCATCGTCCGCGCCGCACCCGCCGCACCGAGTGGATGCGCCGCCTCGTGCGCGAGAACGTGCTCACGACCAATGACCTGATCTGGCCGATTTTCGTGCAGGAGGGCGATGTCGCGCGTGAGCCGATTGCCACCATGCCGGGGGTGGACCGCCTTTCGATTGCCGCTGCGGTGGAAGCGGCCAGAGAGGCCGCCGCGCTTGGCATTCCCGCCATGGCGATCTTCCCGAACACGCCCCCGAACTTGCGCGATGAGCGAGGCAGCGAGGCGCTGAACCCCGACAACCTGATGTGCCGCGCGCTTCGCGCCATCAAGGCTGCCGTGCCGGAGATCGGTCTTGTCGCCGATGTCGCGCTCGATCCTTACACCAGCCACGGCCACGACGGGCTGATGGACGGCGATGTGATCCTGAACGATGAAACCGTCGCGGTGCTGGTGAGCCAAGCGCTGGTTCAGGCGCGGGCGGGCGCGGATATCATCGCCCCGTCGGACATGATGGACGGGCGCGTGGGCGCGATCCGCGCCGCGCTGGATGCGGAAGGCTTCGCCGATGTGTCGATCATGTCGTATTCGGCGAAATACGCCTCAGCCTATTATGGGCCGTTCCGCGATGCGGTCGGCTCTGCCGCCAAGCTCTCGGGCGACAAGAAGACCTATCAGATGGACTTTTCCAACGCCTCCGAAGCGCTGCATGAGGCCGAGCTGGATCTGGCCGAGGGCGCGGACATGCTGATGGTGAAGCCCGGCCTGCCCTATCTCGACATTCTGCACCGGGTGAAGGCGCATACCGGCGCGCCGACCTTTGTTTATCAGGTCTCGGGCGAATACGCGATGCTTCAGGCCGCCGCGAGCGCCGGCATGATCGATCTTGAAAAGGCGATGGTGGAGACACTCACCGCCTTCAAGCGTGCGGGGGCGGACGGCATCCTGACCTATTTTGCGCCGGCCATGGCGCGCTATTTGAACAAGATCAAAAACGCCTGATCCGGCGGGTTGCGCCCTTGCCGCACAGCAGCAAATGCGGGACAATACTGATGTTCTCGCGTGAGTTGCCTGACGGACCCTGCCGATGACGGAACAGCCGCGCAATACGCCCCAATTCTTCCTCACAGCGCCCTCGCCGTGCCCCTATCTTGCGGGGCAGGAAGAGCGAAAGGTGTTCACGCATCTTGTGGGGGAACGCGCGCCGCAGCTGAACGACATTCTGACGCAGGGCGGGTTCCGTCGCTCGCAATCCATTGCCTATCGCCCGGCATGCGAGACCTGCCGCGCCTGCGTTTCCGTACGCGTCCGGGTGCCGGAGTTTGCGCCCTCGCGGTCCTTCCGCCGCATCATCAAGGCCAACGGCGATCTTCATGCACGCATGCGCGATGCCGTGCCGACATCCGAGCAGTATTCGCTGTTCCGCCGGTATCTTGAGTCGCGCCACGCCGATGGCGGTATGGCGGATATGGATGCCCTCGATTTCGGGCAGATGATCGAGGATACGCATGTCAACACGCGCCTCGTCGAGTATCGCCGACCGCCCGAGGGCGACGGCCCCGGCGAGCTGGTCGCCTGTGTGCTGACAGACATCCTCGCGGATGGATTGTCGATGGTCTATTCTTTCTATGACCCCGCCGAAGAGGCGCGCTCGCTCGGCACCTTTGTCATTCTCGATCATATCGAGAAGGCCGGGCGCTTCGGCCTGCCCTATCTCTACCTTGGCTATTGGGTCGAAGGCTCGCGCAAGATGGCCTACAAGGCCCGCTTCCTGCCTCAGGATCGCCTCGGCATGCTGAACTGGCAGAAGGTCGATCGCTAAGGCTTACCCGGCGTCGCTCAGGGCCATTTCCACGCGCTCGATCACCTCGGGTGCCTTGGCATATCCCTTGGAGACGAGGATCAACTCGTCCTGCCCCTCGGCATTGAGGCGATGAACGACAAGCGTGGGAAAGCCGTCGATCTCGAAGCGGCGCGCTACCTCGAAATCGCCAAGGGTCGCCTGTTTCATGTCTTCGCTGGCAAAAGCCTCAACGAAGGCTGCACGCTCCACACCCAAGGCCTCGGCATGGTTGGCCAGCACCTCCGGCTTGGTGATATCCTCGCCCGTGTCATAAAAGGCCTTCTGGAGCGCGAGCATGAGCGGATATTCCAACCCCGGCGAAAGATGGCGCAGCGTCACCAGTGCGCGAGAGGCGGGCTCGGAGTCATAGACAAACCCCGGCACCAAGCTGCGCGGGGTTGTAAATTTCTGCCCTGAAAGCTGCGCAATGCGCGGATAGGTTTCGCTCAGGTAGCCGCGCAGCTTGTCATCCACGGCTTCGGTGTTGAAGGGCCGCAGGCCGCCGGCAAACAGCAGCAGGTCCACCCGCTCGCCCAGCTTTTCGAGCACCGCGTCCATTTCCGGCGCAAAGCCGTAGCACCAGGAGCACATGGTATCCGCGAAATAGAGCAGGCGCGGGCGCGCAACCTCTTGATTTTCAGGCAAGGTTTGCTCGGACATAGAGGCTCCTCGAAAAAAGGCGGGGTTTCCCCCGCCCAGAATGGCTGATCGCGGCTGCGATGTCAGGCCTTAACTCAGGCCCTTGGGCTTTAGGCCTTGAGCTTTTTGGCGAGGCCCGCAATGCGCACGCCGAGCAGACGCGCGAACTCCTTGTCGCCCGCCGGCGGGGTGACATCCGCGGCGGCGTTTTCAGCCTGCGTCACCACACCCAGCGCCGCGCCGATACGGTTCGGCTGATCACCGCCCGCGCTCTCGTTGCGGTTGATGTTGGCATTCGGGACAGCCGGGCCAGCCCAGAGCATGCCGTGCTGCATCGAGAACACGATCATCGAGGTGAGGGTATGATCCTTGTTGCCGCCGAAGCTGGCGCCCACGGTAAAGCCCGAGGCGAGCTTGTCCTTCCAGCCCGCCGTGAACCACACCTTGGCCGTGGCTTCCATGAAGGCGCGCATGGGCGAGGAGACGTCACCCATGTAGGTGGGCGAGCCGAAGATCACGGCATCGGCCTTGGTCACGGCTTCGAGGGCGGCAGAAAAATCCTGCGCGGCGCTTTCCAACTTCACCACCACCGGCGTGCCGCCGCCCGCCTTGACGCCTTCGGCCACGAAATCAGCCAAGGCAGCGGTGTGGCCATAACCAGAGTGATAAACGATTGCGACAGTGCTCATAGGGGAGACCTCTTTGGGAATTGGGTCCGCATCATTTAGATTGCGAAGCCGCAACGACAACCCCCATTGAAGGATCTCAGCTTTGCATCAGCGCAACAACACGAAGCCGTGAGCTGGTCTTGCCGCGGGCGGCCTCGTCGGCAGATGGCGGCTAGCCCGTGAACTTGTTGGATCGCGGGAAGCCCTTGGGTGGCAGGCGACCGGTCTGCGCACGATGACCCAACCAGGGGAGTAATTCGTCGCCCTTCAAGTTGAAGGTGCGCCCCGAGGAATCGTTCCAGCTCAGACCATCGGCAAGGTTGAAGGTCTTCAGATCCACAATGCCGCCTTCCTTGTAGCGCTGGAGGCGCACACCCTTGCCGCGCGGCATCTCGGCCACTTCCGCCAGCGGGAAGGTCAGCAGGAGGCGATTTTCGCCGACAATCGCGACGTGATCGCCCTCGACCACCTGTGCAAGCCAGAGGCGGGCATCATCCACATTCATCACCTGCCGCCCCTTGCGGGTGGTGGCGAGAAGATCTTCGGCAGAGACGATAAAGCCGCGCGAATCTTTCGCGGCCAGCAGGCGCTTCTGCCCCGCAATATAGGGGAAGGCCGCCATGATCTCGGCCTCGGCATCGAGATCGACCATCAAGCGGATGGGTTCGCCAAAGCCGCGCCCGCCGGGGAGCTTGCTGGCTTCCAGCGTAAAGGCCTTGCCGTCCGTCGAGAGCAGCAGGATTTTCGCCGTGGTTTCCGTGGGGAAGGCGAAGGCCAAGCCGTCATCGCCCTTGTATTGCAGGTTGGACAGATCCACCCCATGCCCCTTGAGCGCGCGGATCCAGCCCTTCTGCGTGACGACCACGGTGATCGGCTCGCGCTCGATAAGCGCTTCAGCGACATCCATCGAGACTTCGCCAACAACGCCGAAATCCGAGCGGCGCTTGCCGAGGGGCGTGTCCTTCGAGAAGGCTTTGGCGACCTGCCCGATCTCCCATTTCACGGTTTTCCACTGCTTTGCCTCAGAGGCCAGCAGGGCTTCAATATCCGCCTTTTCTTTCGACAGCTCGTCGTGTTCGCGGCGCAGCTCCATCTCCTCCAGCTTGCGCAACTGGCGCAGGCGGGTGTCGAGAATGGCATTGGCCTGCACTTCCGTGATGTCAAAGCGCTTCATCAGCACAGGACGCGGCTCGTCCTCCTCGCGGATGATGCGGATCACCTCATCGAGGTTAAGGAAGGCGATGATAAGGCCGCCCAGAATCTCAAGGCGCGCCTCGATTTTCGCGAGGCGATGGCGCGAGCGGCGCAGCAGGACATCGCGGCGGTGATCGAGGAAGGCGCGCAGCAGCTCCACAAGGCCGCAGACGCGCGGCACCTTGCCGTCGATCAGCACGTTCATGTTGACCGAGAAGCGCGTTTCCAACTCGGTGAGCTTGTAGAGCGCCTCCATCAGCAGCGCCGGCTCGACATTGCGCGCGCGCGGCTCAAGCACGATGCGCACGTCTTCCGCCGATTCATCCCGCACATCGGCGAGCAGCGGCAGCTTCTTCTCGTTGAGAAGCTCGGCGATCTTCTCGATCAGGCGCGATTTCTGCACGCCGTAAGGAATTTCGGTGACGACGACAACATAGCCGCCGCGCCCGGTCTCTTCCTTGTGCCAGCGGGCGCGTGTGCGCACCGCGCCGCGCCCGGTGCGATAGGTTTCCAGCAGGCTGGCGGGGGATTCCACGATCGTGCCGCCGGTCGGGAAATCCGGACCCGGCACATGCTTGATCAGGTCTTCCACCGTGGCGGCCGGGTTGTCGATCAACTCGATGGCGGCGGCGCAGAGTTCGGCGGCGTTATGCGGCGGGATCGAGGTCGCCATACCCACCGCGATGCCCTGAGAGCCATTGGCCAGCAGGTTGGGGAAGGCGCCGGGGAGCACAATCGGCTCCTCGTTCTGACCATCGTAATTGGGACGGAAGGAGACCGCGTCCTCGTCGATCCCTTCGAGCAGCAACCGCGCCACCGCGGTCATGCGCGCTTCGGTGTAGCGGTAGGCGGCGGCGGAATCCCCGTCGATGTTGCCGAAGTTGCCCTGCCCGTCCACCAGCGGATAGCGCGAGGAGAAATCCTGCGCGAGACGCACCAGCGCGTCATAGATCGCCTGATCGCCATGGGGATGGAAGGTACCCATCACGTCGCCGACGATTTTCGCGCTTTTCTTGAAGGGCGCATCGGGGCTCAGGCGCAGCAGGTGCATCCCGTAGAGAATGCGGCGATGCACCGGCTTCATGCCGTCGCGCGCATCCGGCAGGGCGCGATGCATGATCGTGGAGAGCGCATACGCGAGGTAGCGCTCTTCCAGCGCATCGCGCAGCGGAATAGCTTCGATGCCGTTTGGCGGGGTAGGATCGACCGGTTTGCCCAAGATTACTTTCCATCGACCCTCGGCGTGACCTTGCGGTCTTCCTCGGGCATTTCCCTCGCAACGGGCTGCTGAAGCAGCCCCGCTCGGCGTCGCATTCGCTCCTAAAGCGGGCTTTCCAAGGAAACCCCGCCTCCTAGGGGTTAGACCATCCTAATGGCCTGCTTCAAGGCTGGCGCGGCGATTTCCCCCGCCAATTACAGGGCAAGCAGCTTCTGGACGAGTTCGGTGCGCGGTCCCTGATGGGAAAGCCCGCGCGGGCCGTAAAGGTGGCGCTCCAGAAAGAAGCCGGAGAGCGCAAAACCGGCGGCGAGCGTTTCGCTTGGCACAGCCGCAATCGGGGCGTCCTCCGCCACGAAGGCCGGCAGGGCGAGCAGGCGCGGCGCATAGGGTGCGCCAGCTGCGGCGCTCACAGCGCGGCCTGATTTTGGGGAGACATAGATCAGCTCCTCCGTTGCGCCCGTGGCGGCACAACACGACAGATCCAGCCCGAAGCCGAGGTCGGAGAGGATCATCAGTTCGAAGCGCACCAGCACCGGGCCCAGAAGCTGCGGCATGGCGAGGAGATCCAGCATGCCATCCGCTGCGTGATAGAGCGCCTCGTGCGGGTCACGCTCAGGCAGCAGGCGGATCAGCGCGCCGATGTGGTTGACGGCGGCAAGCGCCAGCGGGTTCGCCAGCACGAAGGCGGCGCGGCTTTGAACAACCTCGGCGGTGAAGGCACCCAGATGCTCCTCCAGCCGCGCGCGCCAGGTGAGGGTGAGACGGTTACCGGGTTGCAAGGTGCTGGCGTGTTTGGGCCCGCGCCCGCCACGCACCAGCCCCATGTGGCGACCATGTGCCCGGGTGAGGACTTCGAGAATGCAATCGCGCTCGCCGTGGCGGCGCGCGGCAATCACAAGGCCCTCATCATCCCATTGCATTTTTTCGCCCTCAGGAGCGACCTTCCTGCCCGGAAGGTCACCTTCGGGCAAGCCCCTCGCATAAGCTCGGCGGCCCGTTCGGGCCTAGCCTTGGCCTTTGGCCAAGGCGGGTGCCCCGTTCAAGACGGACCACTCGTTACTTCTTCTTCTCGTGCGGGAATTCGAGGCCCATTTCGCGGTAGCGCTCCGGATCTTCCGACCAGTTCTCACGCACCTTGACGAAAAGGAAGAGGTGAACATTCGCCTCCGCCGCCTCGATGATCTCCTTGCGCGCCGCCGAGCCGATGGCCTTGATGGTCGCGCCGCCCTTGCCCAGCACGATCTTGCGCTGGCTTTCGCGCTCCACGTAAATCGTCTGCTCGATGCGCACATCGCCGTTCTTCATCGTGGTCCATTGCTCGGTTTCCACGGTGGAGCGATAGGGCAGCTCGTCGTGCAGGCGCTCGAAAATCTTCTCGCGCGTGATCTCGGCGGCCAGAAAACGCAAGGGCGCATCCGAAATCTCATCCTCCGGATAAAGCCACGGGCCGAAGGGGAGCTTGTCCTCGAGGTAATCGAGGATCGCGTCGGTGCCGTAGCCCTTGAGCGCGGAGATCATGAAGGTCGCGTCGAACTTGGCCCTCTCGTTGAGCTTGGCCGTAATCGCCAGCAGCTTTTCCGCCGGGAGCAGGTCAATCTTGTTAAGCACGAGGAATTTGGGCTGCTTGACCTCGCCCAGCGCATCGAACAGCGCTTCCTCGCTCTCATCATCGTAATGGGTTACGTCCACCAGCACGCCGACGCGGTCCGCATCCGCCGCCCCGCCCCAGGCCGAGGTCACCATCGCGCGCTCCAGCTTGCGCTTGGGCGAGAAGATGCCGGGCGTGTCGACGAAGATGATCTGGCTCTGGCCCTTCATCGCGATGCCGCGGATCTGGGTGCGCGTCGTCTGCACCTTGCGCGAGACAATCGACACCTTGGCCCCAACGAGCTGGTTGAGCAGGGTCGATTTGCCCGCGTTCGGCACGCCGATGAGCGCCACGAAGCCACAGCGGGTGGGGGTGGAGCCTTCAGTCATTCAGCAAGCCTTCGCGTTTGAGCCATTCTTCCGCGGCGGCCCGCTCGGCCACGCGTTTGGAGGGGCCATGCCCCGAAATATCCGCCTTGCCGGACACCCGCACCGCCACCTCGAACCGGGGAGCATGGTCGGGGCCGGTGCGGCCAATGTCGTGATAGGTCGGCACGGGAAGCCCGCGCGCCTGCACAATCTCTTGCAGCAGGGTTTTGGCGTCTTTCGGCACGATGCGCGGCGCCTGCATACGCGCCGTCCAGTTCTCGCGCACCAGCTTTTCCGCCGCCGCCAAGCCGCCGTCGCGGTAGATGGCGCCGATCACCGCTTCGCAGGCATCGCCCAAAATTGCATCGCGCTTTTTCGCGCCGGAGCGCTTCTCACCCTCACCCAGACGCAACTCATCGCCCAGACGCCACTCCCGCGCGACATCGGCGCAGGTTTCCTTGCGCACGAGATCGGCGAGACGTTTTGAAAGATCGCCTTCAGGGGCGGTGGGGAAGGCCTCGAACAGCATGGTCGAGACGATCAGCCCCAGCACACGATCGCCCAGAAACTCAAGGCGCTGATAGCTGTGCTCGCGCGAGCCGGCGCTGACATGCGTGAGCGCTTCTTCCAGCAGATCGGTGTTGGAAAAGGTGTAACCCAGCCGCTTTTCGAGGGCGGATGCCGCCATTACTTCACTCGCTGGAAAATGCGGGACCAACGTGCATCCGTCGGCCATTTCCACACCTGCCACGGCGCCGTGCCCTCCTCCACAGAGAAGAAGATCACCTCGGCGCGGCCCACGAAATTCTCATAGGGCACATAGCCGACGCTTTGCAGATCGCGACTGTCGGTCGAGTTGTCGCGGTTGTCGCCCATCATAAAGAAGTGGCCGAGCGGGACGGTGTATTCAATGGTGTTGTCCCAATAGCCGGTGTTCCCCTCGCGCTCGATGACGTTGTAGCTCACGCCATTGGGCAGGGTTTCGGTGTAGCGCGGAATGCGCGCCATGCGCCCGAAGGCGTCGCGGCTTTCCATGAAGCCCGCCGCTTCCTTCTTCACCGGCTGGCCGTTGATGCGCAGCACGCCATCGAGCACCTGCACCTTGTCACCCGGCAGGCCAATGACGCGTTTGATGTAATCGGTCTCGTTATCCTTGGGCAGCTTGAAGACGGCGATGTCGCCGCGCTTGGGTTCCGCGCCCCAGATGCGCCCCTTGATCGGCGCGATGGAGAAGGGGAAGGAATGCTTGGAATAGCCATAGGCGTATTTGGAGACGAAGAGATAATCGCCCACCAGCAGGGTCGGGATGAGCGAACCTGAGGGGATGTTGAAGGGCTGGAAAGCAAAGGTGCGGATGACGACCGCAATCAGAAGCGCCTCGAGGATGACGCGGATCGTCTCGCCCAAGCCGCCTTCGGATTTCTGCCCAGTGCTGTCCATCGCCATCTCAATGTCCTTAGAAGTCGTGCGGGTATAGCGAAGCGCGTGATGCAGGGCAATCGCGGCGGGGGTATGGCCGGATTTATGTGCTGGTGCTGTTTGTGGAGCACCTTGGTCCCAAGGTGGGGTTTAGACCGGCACGGCCTCGATCACCACAAAGGCCTGCGCGAAGGGCTTGTCATCCGTAATGGTGAGGTGAATGCGCGCGCGGTGACCCGGCGGCGTCATGGCCGCCAGACGCTCCTTAGCGCTGCCGGTGAGTTCCATGGTGGGCTGGCCGGATCTGAGGTTGACCACCCCCATCTCCTTCCACGCGATGCCCATGCGAATGCCGGTGCCCAGCGCCTTGGCGCAGGCCTCTTTTGCGGCAAAACGCTTGGCATAGGAGGCGATACGCTCGGCCCGCCCCTCGGATTTCGCGCGCTCGACATCGGTGAAAACGCGATTGATAAAACGCTCGCCGAAGCGCGCCAGCGTATCGCCGATGCGGTCGATATTCGCAAGATCGGAGCCGATACCGAGGATCATTGTTTTCTCCGCCCTCCCGAATGGCCCGCGGCCATTGTCGGGCATTTCCCTCGCAACGGATGCTCGCGCATCCTGCTCGGCGTCGCGTTGCAATCTTATTCTGGCATCCGCTTTTTCCGCCAATCGGCTTCCACTTGGCGGGCGGATGCTTCTACCACCTGCTCCCGCAGGTGGCTTTTCAGACCTTCACCAGACCACGGCCGAGGTCCATGGCGTGGCGCATCTGGCGCAAAGCCTCGCTCATGCCGACAAAAACGGCCTCGCCGATCAGGAAATGGCCGATATTGAATTCCACGAACTGCACGCAGCCCGCGAGGCGCTCGGCGGTGGCGTAATCGAGGCCATGGCCCGCATGCACCTCCAGCCCCGCCGCATCGGCAAAGCGCGCGCCGCGCACCAGGCGCGAAAACTCCGCCTTGGCCATGGCGGCATCGCCCATCTCAATGGCATGGCACCAGGTGCCGGTGTGCAGCTCGACAATGTCGGCCTCGAGCGCCTTGGCGGTCTCGATGGCGCTTTCATCGGCCTCAATGAAGAGGGAGACGCGAATGCCGGCATCCTTCAGCGTGCCGATAGCGCGGCGGATATGATCGGTGTCGTAATGCAGGTCCAGCCCGCCTTCGGTGGTGCGTTCCTCGCGCTTTTCCGGCACGAGGCAGCAGGCATGGGGCAGCACCGAGCAGGCGATTTTCACCATCTCCTCGGTGGCGGCCATTTCGAAGTTGAGCGGGCGCGAAATCTCGCTTTTCAGACGGCGCATATCCGCATCGCGGATGTGGCGACGATCCTCACGCAGGTGCGCCGTGATGCCGTCCGCCCCTGCCGCAATCGCCTGATGCGCGGCGCGGATCGGGTCCGGCCGCAGGCCGCCGCGCGCGTTGCGCAGGGTGGCGACGTGATCGATGTTCACACCAAGGCGAATGGGAAAAGGCATGTTACACTCGTTTAAGCGATGACATTTTGCACTGACGTGCCGACAACATCCATCTTTTTGCTTTTACGCATTTTCGCTTGCGCGGCCCTCCGGGTCTTCACGCGAACCGGTGCCCACTTCGCTCGAAAATGCTATGCGCCCTGAATACCGCGCGAACCAGGCTTCACCGGGGGCAGCTTGGCAAGTTCGGGCGGAAGCTCGCTCGGATCATAATCGGGCACGGCAAATTCGCACAGCGCCACCAGCGGCACGCCGATGTTCACCTTGCCGCCCGAGCGGTCGATGAGGCAGGCCGCGCCGACAATCTCGCCCGGCTGATCCGCCAGCGAATTGATGCATTCGCGCGCGGAAAGCCCCGTGGTGATGATGTCCTCGATCACGAGAACCTTCTCGCCCTTGTGAATCTCAAAGCCGCGACGCAGGTGGAATTCGCCATCCTCGCGCTCCACGAACAGCGCGCGCGCGCCCAAGGCACGGGCGATCTCGTAGCCCGGCACGATGCCGCCGATGGCCGGGGAAACCACGACATCGATCTTGCCGTAGCGAGCCACGATCTTCTCGCCGAGCGCGCGGCAGAGCTTTTCCGTCAGCGCGGGGCTTTCGAACACGCGCATCTTCTGGATGAAGAAGCCGGAGCGGCGACCGGAGGAGAGAATGAAATGTCCTTCCAGCAGCCCGCCCGCCTGACGGAACACATCGAGGACTTCATCGCGCGTCATGTCTAACCACCCTCTTGTTTGGGGAAAATCATGCAGGTCTCGGTGCCGTGGGCGTAAACCTTCCCGGCCTCATCGACAAGGGAGGCTTCGCTGAAGGCCAGCGTACGGCCCCGGTTGATCACGCTGCCGCGGCAGATAAGACGCCCCGGCTTGCCCGGATAAATGGGGCGGACGAAGGCCACCTTCATCTCCACGCTGGTGTAGCGCTCGCCCTTTTCCAGCGTGGAATGCACCGCGCAGGCCAGCGCTGAATCGAGGATCGTCGCAGCCCAGCCGCCATGGATCGAGCCGATGGGGTTGTAACTCTCCTCGCCGGGCGAGCCTTCAAACACTGCAACCCCTTCCGAGGCTTCGATGAGGCGGAAATTGAGGGTCGCGGCAATCGGCGGACCGGGAAGCTCGCCGGCGATCATGGCGCGCAGCGTCTCCAGCCCGGTCATGCGCTCATGAAAGTCCGGCGGCAGGATGGAAGGACGGGACATGGCAGCTCCTGCATTGGGGGGGCGATGCGAGCATCCGATCACGATGCCCTGCGCCCCCGTGTCATGTTCATGACTGAACCATTACCCAATGATGCGCTCGCAACTGGCGACCATCGGCTTGGTGCGCAAGGCCGAGAGGATCGCGTTGAGATGTTTGAGGTCCCAGACCTCCAGCGTGATCTGGATCTCGCGGAAGTCCGCCGTTTTCGAGCGCATGGCGATGGTGTCGATATTGGCGTCCGTATCCGCGATCGCGCGCGTGATCTCGGCCAGTGAGCCGGGCTCATTGATGACGGAGACGATGAGATCAGCCGAGTAACGGCGCGGGTCATGCTCGTCCACGTCCCAGCGCACATCGAGCCAGCGCCACGGCTCCTCATCATAGGCCACCAGCGCGGGGGACTGGATCGGATAGATGGTGATCCCCTCCCCCGGCGTCAGGATGCCAACGATGCGATCCCCCGGCACGGCACCGCCATCCGGGGCGAAGCTCACGGGTAGATCATCGGAAAGGCCACGAATGGGAATGGAGCCGGTGGCTTCTGCGCCCGGCACCTTGAACTTGAGCTTTTCCGCGCCGGACACTTCGAACCAACCCGCGCCCGTGCCGGGCGCTGCGCCCTTGGCCACCTCTTCGCGGAAATCCGGGAAGACGGATTTGATGACATCGCCCGAATACATCTCGCCACGGCCCACGGCGGTGAGCACGTCATCGAGCGAGGAACGCGCCAGACGCGGCAGGGCGGCGATGAGTTTTTCTTCCGAGAAGGTCTTGTTGGCGCGCGTGAAGGCGCGCTCGACAATCTTGCGACCAAGCCCCGCGAACTGCTTCTTCACCGCCTCGCGCGTTGCGCGGCGGATCGCGGCGCGGGCCTTGCCGGTGACGACCAGGCTCTCCCAGGCGGAGGGCGGCACCTGCCCTTGCGTTGTCAGGATTTCGACCTCATCCCCGTTCTGAAGCTCGGAGATGAGCGGCGCGTTGCGCCCATTGATGCGGCAGCCCACCGCGTTGTTGCCGACATCGGTATGGACCGCATAGGCAAAATCGATCGGGTTTGCGCCGCGCGGCAACGCGATGAGCAAGCCCTTGGGCGTGAAGCAGAAAACCTGATCCTGAAAGAGTTCGAGCTTGGTGTGCTCCAGAAACTCTTCCGGATTATCCCCTTCGGCCAGTAGGGCAATGGTGCGGCGCAGCCAGCGATAGGCGTTGGACTCCCCGCCCTCGGCCAGCTTGCCTTCCTTGTAAGCGGCGTGGGCGGCGATGCCGAACTCCGCCGTTTCATCCATGCCGCGCGTGCGGATCTGCAGCTCCACGCGCTGGTGTTTGGGGCCGACCACGGTGGTGTGAATGGAGCGATAATCGTTGTGTTTGGGGGTCGAGATGTAATCCTTGAAGCGCCCCGGAACAAATGGCCACGCCTGATGGATGATGCCGACCGCGCGGTAGCAATCCTCGGTGCTGTCCACGATGACGCGGAAGCCGAACACGTCGGAGAGCTGCTCGAAGGAGATGCTCTTGCGTTCCATCTTGCGCCAGATGGAGTAGACGCGCTTCTCGCGCCCCTTGATGATGCCCTTGATGTTGCGCGCGGCGAGCTTCGCGCCGAGATCCAGCTCGATGTGCTCGATCAACCCTTCGGACCGGCGACGCAGCGCTTCCAACCGGGAGACCATCATGGTGTGCGCGTCGGGCATAAGCACGCGGAAGCAGATGTCCTCCAGCTCCTCGCGCATGTCCTGCATGCCGATTCGCCCCGCGAGCGGCGCGTAGATATCGAGCGTTTCCTCGGCAATGCGGGCGCGCTTGTCCGGCGGCACAAAGTGCAGCGTGCGCATGTTGTGCAGGCGGTCCGCCAGCTTCACCAATAGAACGCGCGCATCGGCCGCCACCGCGAGCAGCAGCTTGCGCAGGTTTTCCGCCTGCGCCGCCTTTTTGGACACCAGATCAAGCTTCTTGATCTTGGTGAGGCCATCCACCAGATCGGCGATATTGCGCCCGAAACGGCTCTCGATATCGGCGTGGGTGGTGGGGGTATCCTCGATGGTGTCGTGCAGAATCGCCGCTGCGATCGTCTCCTCATCCACGTGCAGATCGGTGAGAATCGCCGCCACTTCGAGAGGATGCGTGAAGTAGGGATCGCCCGAGGCCCGCTTCTGGTTGCCGTGCGCCTTCATGGCATAGACATAGGCGCGGTTGAGCAGATCCTCGTTGGCATCGGGCGCGTAGCGCTTGACCCGCTCCACCAATTCGAACTGGCGCATCATGCGCGGTTTCGCCTCTTCTTTAGTGGCCGGGCGAGAGGCCCGGCGATCCCTCGCAACGGATGCTTGCGCACCCTGCTCGGCGTCGCGTTGCTCCTACCCCTGACGGGGAGGCTATCCTTGCCGGGCGAGAGGCCCGGCGATCCCTCGCGACGGATGCTTGCGCACCCTGCTCGGCGTCGCGTTGCTCCTACCCCTGACGGGGGAGGCTATCCTTGCCGGACTGGGGTCCGGCGATCCCTCGCCCCGGTGAACAGGCGAAAGAAAAGGCGGCCGAACGGGCCGCCTTGATCAGTATGTCAGCATTTGAGCCGCGCGCAACCAACGGCGTGCAGCGCAACAGAAATTTCTGTTGGATCAATCGTCGTCGTCGTGGCCCGAGGGCGGCACGAGGCCATCGAGGCCCCGCAGCAGATCTTCCTCGGACATGCGATCGAAGTTGACTTCGCTGTCATCGACCTCGGAAAGCGTGATCTTGGGCGCGGCACCCGGCAGGCGCGGCACAGCCTCGGCCTCAGGCTCGTCCACTTCCACGAACTTCTGGAGCGAGTGGATGAACTCTTCCTTCAGATCGCCGGGCGAAAGGCGCTCATCCGCGATTTCGCGCAGGGAGACAACCGGGTTTTTGTCGCGGTCACGCGCGACGAGCGGCTGGGCGCCGCTGGAGAGCATGCGCGCGCGATGCGAGGCCAGGAGAACCAGCTCGAAGCGATTCTCGACCTTGTCCACGCAATCTTCGACGGTAACGCGGGCCATGAAGACCGGCTCCTGTTCAGGTTCAAGGGCAGGATGAGCGGCTCTCGTTACACGCTTTCCCCCGCCGCTTCAAGCGCTAACGGCCCCACCTGCGACGGATGATCCGCCGGTCATGCGAATTTCACATTTCTGTCCCGCAGATCCCTATCTTGGCGAATGCCGGATCACATGATGTAAACAACATACTGTTTCCGCTTGTTTGCGCTAACAACGAACGCTACTCTATGTTTAATCGCTGTTGGCGGAACAGTCCGGGGAATTACCTAAAATACGGATCTGTTTTTTGTATTTTTGAAAGACACGAAGCTCTCATGAAGTCGTCTGAACGTGTCGCACTCTTCATTGACGGTGCGAATCTCTACGCAACCTCGAAGGCCCTCGGCTTCGATATCGACTATCGACGCCTGCTGAAGGAATACAATTCGACGAGCCAGCTCGTCCGCGCCTTCTATTACACCGCGCTGATCGAGGATCAGGAGTACTCCTCCATCCGCCCGCTGATCGACTGGCTGGATTACAATGGCTACTCGGTTGTCACCAAGCCGGTGAAGGAATTCACGGACCAGATGGGCCGGCGCAAGATCAAGGGCAACATGGATATCGAGCTGGCGGTGGATGCCATGGAGCTCGCGCCCTTCATTGATCACATGGTGCTGTTCTCGGGCGATGGAGACTTCCGCTCTCTGGTGGAGGCCATCCAGCGCAAGGGTGTTCGCGTCAGTGTTGTTTCCACGGTCACGACCCAGCCGCCGATGATTGCGGATGATCTGCGCCGCCAAGCCGATGTCTTCCTCGATCTTGCCGACCTTCAGAACAAGATCGGCCGCGATGCCGGCGAGCGCCAGCCGCGCGAACCGCGTGGGGAAGGCCGCATGCCTGCCTTCATCGAACGCGGCAGCGCGCCGCGCGGGCCGCGGGAGCCGCGCGAGGAGGTTTAATCTCCTCCCCTGATTTGGCTGGATGATGATTTGGCATGACGACGCGGGACAGCTATGCTGCCCCGCGTTTTTCATTGTTCGGGCGTGTCATGGACGAATCTCACCCTGCAGCACCGCCCCCTGTCGGCCTTCTGCAGGAGAGCTTGCGTCTGGCGCGCTTCCTGACTCGCTTGCCGCTACCCGTCTTTGCCTTTGAAGCTGCGCCCCATGCACCGCCGGATTTCGACAAGGCGGCCCCCGCGCTGCCGTTGGTCGGGGCGCTGGTCGGCGTGTTTTGCGCCGGCATCGGGGCTTTGGCCTATCTTTCCGGGATCTCGACCCTGCTGGCGGCCACCCTGTCGGTCGCAACGGGCCTGATTGTCACGGGCGGTCTCCATGAAGACGGGTTTGCCGATTGCTGCGACGGCTTTTTCGGCGGCGGCACACCGGAGCGCCGCCTGGAGATCATGCGGGACAGTCGTCTTGGCACGTTCGGTGCCGCCGGGCTGATGTTTTCCCTGCTCATCCGCGTTCTGGCGCTGGCGGAACTGTTTCGCCTCTCCGGCCCCGCAGCCTTGCTGGTGCTGGTCGGTGTTGCCGCGCTCGCGCGCCCGCTGGCGCTCGCGCCTGCCCTCTGGCTCGGTCCGGCGAGTGCGGGGGGGCTGGCACGCGGCGTGACCATGCCCGGTGCCGGACGGGCCGCCGTGGGCATGGTTCTTGGGCTCGGGCTTGCGATGATCTGCGCCGTGCCGGCGGAGCTTGTGCCGGCGATGGCGCTGGCAGGGCTGGCGGGCTTTATCGGGGTTTATGCCCTCTCCCGCCTCGCGGCGGACAAAATCGGTGGCTATACCGGTGATGTTTTCGGTGCTGCGGAACAATTGGCCGAGATCATTGCGCTTGTTGTGCTGTCTAGTGCAGCAAACTGGCATGGACCGGTATGACTGGACCGGTATGAGGTGACCCACGTGAACAAGCCCGCTTTCCTCTGGGGAATGATCGTCATTCTCGTTGTTGCGCTGCTGATGGCCGTGCGGCGGGATGACAGCCAGTTTTCCGGCGACACCATCGTCAACCTCATCGCCTTCGGGATGATGGGCGCGCTGATGGGGCGCTATGTCATTGCTCGCATGCAGGGTAACGCCACGGCGACGCTGCGCGATCTGACCATCTGGGGCGTGATTATCGCGCTTGTGGCGGTGATTTACGCGAACAAGGCCGCCTTCGGCTTTTAAGCCGCTGCGCGAGGCCGGAGCTGCGCCATGGCATCGCGCAGGACCTGCGCGCCCGCGCCGGGCTTGACTGCGTCGGTGGAGAGGATGCGGCGAAACCCCCGCGCGCCGGGCTGCCCCTGAAACAGACCCAGCACATGGCGCGTGAGCGCATGGGGCGAGTGCCCTGCCGCCACCACCTGCTCCAGATAGGGAAAGAGCGCCTCAAGGGCTTCCATCGCATCGCCATGGGGCGCGGCCTGCCCGAAGAAGACCGGATCGACCTCCAGCAACATGCCGGGGGTCAGGTAGGCGGCGCGGCCCAGCATCACGCCATCAAGGCCCGGTCCGTCTTCATTCGCTTTGAGCAGCGCATTGGCCTCGGCGATGGTGCCGATGCCACCGTTGATGGCGATGGGGAGCGCGGGGTAAGCCGCCTTGAGCTTGCGCACCAGCGGGTAATTCAGCGGCGGAATATCCCGATTTTCCTTCGGCGAAAGCCCCTTGAGCCACGCCTTGCGGGCATGGACGATCAGGCCATCGACACCTGCCTTCACCACCGCTTCGGCCAGGGTGAAGAGCGCCTCTTCCTCGTCCTGATCGTCCACGCCGATGCGGCACTTCACCGTCACGGGCAGTTTCGTGGCGGCGCGCATGGCAGAGATGCCCTCGGCCACAAGGCTTGGCTCGCGCATCAGGCAAGCGCCGAAACGCCCGTTCTGCACGCGGTCGGACGGGCAGCCGCAGTTGAGGTTGATTTCGTCATAGCCCCAGTCCTCGCCGATCCTCGCCGAGGTTGCCAGCGCTTCCGGCTCCGAGCCGCCAAGCTGGAGCGCGACGGGGTGCTCCTCGCTCGAAAAATCGAGCAGGCGCTTGCGGTCCCCATGGAGGATGGCGCCGGTGGTGACCATCTCCGTGTAGAGGCGCGCGCGGCGGCTGAGCAGGCGATGGAAGACGCGGCAATGCCGATCAGTCCAATCGAGCATCGGCGCGACGGAAAAACGCAGGTCTTCAGGTTTGAGGCGGCTCATGGCCAGCCTTTAGCGCCGAATGCGCCGCGCGACAAACCCAAAGCGCTTATGCTGTGCTGCGTCGTGTTTTCGCCCCACGCCCCCTTATGATCCTCGCCAAGCAAAAAACTGATTCATGGAATAGATGAGGGAAATCATGCGCCTGAAGGGTAAAGCCGCCATCATCACAGGGGCAGCGCAAGGCTTTGGGGCGGGGATCGCTCAGGTTTTCGCCCGTGAGGGAGCGCGCGTGATGGTGGTGGACCTGAATGAAGAAGGCGCGGTGAAAATGGCCGAGAGCCTGCCGCATCAGGCGCTGGCGCATAAGGCCAATGTCGCCAAACTCGCGGAGGTCAAAGCCCTCGTCAAACGCGCGAACGAGGAATTCGGCAGGGTCGATATCATCGTCAACAACGCCGGCACCAGCCATCCCGGCGGGGCGCTTCACCGGGTCAAAGAGGCTGATTTTGACCGGGTTTTCGCGGTGAATGTGAAGTCGCTCTACAATTTTGCCGTCGCTGGCGTGCCGGTGATGGAAGAGCGCGGCGGGTGCTTCATCAATATCGGCTCTTCCGCCGCCATCCGGCCGCGCCCCGGCATTGCGTGGTACAATGGCACCAAGGGCGCTGTGCATATCATCTCGAAGTCCATGGCGGTGGAGCTGGCACCTTACAAAATCCGGGTGAATGTGGTGGCCCCGGTGGCGGGGGATAATCCGCTGCTGACGTCCGTGATGGGGCAGGACAGCCCCGAGAACCGCGAGCAATACCGCGCTTCGATCCCGCTGGGGCGCTTCTCTACCCCGCGCGATATCGCCAATGCGGCGCTGTTCCTCGCCTCAGACGAAGCCTCGCTGATCACCGGCGCGGTGCTGGAGGTGGATGGGGGGCGGTGTATTTAACCTCGCCCCAACAGTTTCAGAGCTTGTCGCCGCGCAGCAGGCGGCCCTGCTCGCGTTTCCAGTCGCGCTCTTTCGACGCCTCACGCTTGTCATGCAGCTTCTTGCCGCGCGCGAGCGCGATGTCGATTTTCGCGCGGCCCTTCTCGTTGAAGAAGATCTTCAGCGGCACAATCGTCATGCCCTCACGGGCAATCGCGATTTCGATCTTGGCCATCTGCCGCTTGGTGAGCAGCAGCTTGCGCGGGCGCTTGGGCTCGTGGTTGAAGCGGTTGGCCTGCAAATACTCCGGGATGTAGGAGTTGATCAGCCAGATCTCGCCATTCTCCACCGTGGCATAGCTCTCCGCAATCATGGCCTTGCCGCCGCGCAGGGATTTGACCTCCGTGCCGGTGAGCACAAGGCCCGCCTCGAAGTCTTCCATGATCTCGTAATTAAAGCGCGCCTTGCGGTTATCGGCCGCAATCTTGTAGCGCGCCTCGTTGTTGGCGCTCATGACTGTTTCTTCTCAACAGTTGAAGCCATGATGGCTGACATCGCAGGCCCAACCGCGCCGGGCTCCGCCGCAAGGCCTGTGACAACCCCTGCCCTGTCGGCCTCACTGCGGTTCTGGCTGAGCTTGAACTTGCCCGACCAGCGCGCAACCTCAATCTCGATGCCCAAAATGCCGCGCATCTGCGCCTCGATATAAGCATCCGGGGCGTCGGTTACAGCCCACGGGTCGGCACGCTTGCCTTCATGCGTAGAGGTGAGCGCGCTGATCTGGCGATGAAGAAAGTCGCGATCCTCGCGGATGCTGGCAGCGCCCCGCATCTGCACCAGCATGTAGTTCCACGTGGGGACGACCTTGCCGCTCTCGCGCTTGGTCTCATACCATTCCGGGGTCACGTAATGTCCGAGACCCTGAAAGACAACGAGCGCCTGCGGGCTTTCCTGTAACAGCTTCCACTGCGGGTTGGGCCGCGCGACATGCGCACGCAGAAAGAGCTTGTCGCTCTCCTCCTCCAGCAGGAAGGGGATAGGGTTGGCGATGATCTCGCCCACACCTTGCGAAATCAGCAACCCAAGCGGATTTTCGCGCACGAGGCGGAAGGCCGCCTCGCGGTCTTCCGCGCGAAAATGCAGAGGCTCATACATCTCGGCCTCAGTTGATCAACCCGGCATGCACCAACGCGGCGCGCAGGGCATCCTTGGTCTTGGGCTGCTGCACCGGCATCATCGGCAGGCGGATCTCCGAGTCCATGCGGCCGAGCAGTGAAAGCGCGTACTTGGCGCCCGCCAGCCCCGGCTCCATGAAGACGGCATCATGCAGGGGGATCAGGCGATCCTGAATCTCGTTCGCCTTGGCGAAATCGCCCGCGAGCGTTGCTTCCTGAAGCTGGGCGCAAAGACGCGGGGCGACATTCGCCACCACGGAAATGCAGCCGACGCCGCCCGCTGCATTCCACGCCAGCGCGGTCATGTCCTCGCCCGAGAGCTGGAGGAAATCCTTGCCCACGTAGGCCCGCTGCTGGGAAACGCGCGCGAGGTTCGCGGTCGCATCCTTCACGCCCGCAATGTTCTTGAGCTCGAAAAGGCGGGCCATTGTTTCGTTCGACATGTCCACCACCGAGCGCGGCGGAATGTTGTAGATGAAGATCGGAATGCCGATGGCGTCGTTCACCGCCTTGAAGTGCTGATAAAGCCCCTCCTGCGTCGGCTTGTTGTAATAGGGCGTCACCACCAGCACGGCATCGGCGCCGGCCTTTTCCGCATGGCGGGCAAGGTCCACCGCCTCGGCAGTGTTGTTGGAGCCTGCGCCCGCGATCACCGGCACGCGGCCCTTGGCCTCGGCGATGCACCACTCCACCACCTTCTTGTGCTCGTCGTGGCTCAGCGTGGGGCTTTCACCCGTGGTGCCGACGGGAACCAGCCCGTGCGAGCCTTCCGAAATCTGCCAGTCAACGTGCTTGCGGAAGGCCGCCTCGTCCAGCGCGCCGTTCTTAAACGGCGTCACCAGCGCAGGCATCGATCCACGGAAGCGGTGAGCATTGGCAGGCTTGGTCATGGTGGTTCCGGCTTGAACAAGAAAAACAGGACAATGCTTTTCCCTCGCCATGCCCGCAACGTCAACAGAAAGGCTGCGTTGCAGGCCCCGGCGCCTGCGATAAAAGAGAATGTGCAACACCTGCCGCGAGAGCCCCATGCCGCATACCCTCCCCGCCCCTGAATGGACCTCCCGTTTTGTCTCCGCCCGCGACGGCCTGAAGCTGCATGTGCGCGAGATTGCCGCACGCGACCATGCCAAGGCCCCGGTGCTGTGCCTGCCGGGCCTCACCCGCAGTGGGCGAGATTTTGATGTGGTGGGTGCTTTTATCGCGCAGCAGACGGGGCGGCGCGTGCTGACCCTCGACTCGCGCGGGCGCGGCGAGTCCGAATACGATCCGGACTGGAAGCGTTACGATCTGCGTGTGGAGCTGGAAGACCTGATGGAAGTGCTGGCTGCACTCGGCGTTGAGGGCGCGGTGTTTCTTGGCACATCGCGCGGGGGGCTGCTCTCCATGCTGATGGGCACGGCGCGCCCGGAGGTGCTGCGCGGGGTCATCCTCAATGACATCGGCCCGGTGATCGAAGCGCGCGGCCTTGCGCGTATCCGGGGCTATGTGGGCAAGCTGCCGGTGCCGAAAGATTTCGAGGCGGCGACGCGTCTGCTGCGGGATGTTTTCGGCACACAGTTCACCAATCTTGCCCCGGCGCAGTGGGAAGCCTGGGCACGGCGGACCTGGCGTGAAGAAGGCGACGCGCTGGTCGGGCGCTACGACAAGAACATCATGCTGACCCTGGCCGAACTCGATCTCGAACAGCCGATGCCGGACCTCTGGCCCATCTTCGAGACCATCAAGCATGTGCCGTTGATGGTGATCCGCGGGGAATTGAGCGAGCTTCTGAGCCAGGAAACCGCGGAACGCATGGCCAGCGAGCATCCCGCCGGGCGGCTCCATGTGGTGCCCTACGAGGGCCATGCACCGCTGCTGGAGGACGAGGCGACGCTCGCAGCCATTTCCGGCTTCATCGGCGGATTGCCATAAAAAAGGGGCTTTAAGCCCCTTTTTTATTGTCAGGCGAAGATCACTTCTTGCCGCGCGGTTTCTGCCCCGCGTCGAAATCCTTGCCCAGCACGGCCACGTTGGAAGCGCCATCGTCATTGGTCTCATCCCGTGAGGTTGCGACCTTGCCGGCATCCGCGCGCTTGGAGAACTCGGTTTCTCCGCCCTGCGCCAGCACCTTGGCCTGAGCGATCCAGTCCTCGCGCTCAATACGACCGGGGAAGGCGAGATAGGTGCCGACCCAATGCGCCTGATCCGCACTCCATGCCGCGATCTGGTGAAAATGCCAGATGCCGAGGCCATGAAGGCGCGCTTCATTCTGCTTGCCGATGCCACGAATGCGCTTCAGGTCATCCGCCTTACCGCCTTCGGGCGCCGCCAGCACAGCCGGCTTATGCTCAGCGGGCAGCGCGGCCACGGCAGCCTCGCCGCCCTTGGTGGAGGCCGCACTCCCCTCTGCGTTGGCGAGAAGGGCGACAGGCTCGGCGGAGGCTGCCGCTTCAGCCGATTGCGCCGCGCCTTCCGTCGCCGCTGTCTCTGCCGTGCTGACTGCGTCCCCCTTCATCAGGGCTTCGGCGTCATAACGCCAGCGCCACCACCAGCTCGGGAAGCGGCCTTCGTGGCCCAGCTTGCGGAAGATCCAACGGCGGTTGCCGGGGGTCAGGGTCGCCAGCTGATCATAATGATAGATGCCGAGACCATTGAGCTTGCCCTGCGTTTCGGCATCAATGCCATAGATCTTGGTCAGATCATCCGGCCTGCCGTCGCGCGCACCAGCGAGCCCCTCATAAGGCTCTTCCGGCGCTGCCGCAGCGGCAGCCAGCGGTTTGAGTTGCGGATCAACCGCCCGCTCCTTCTCGCGGATCATCACACGGGTGATGGGACGGCTGGCGTCGGCCAAAGCACCGCTTTTGGCTGGCTCGCCAAGGCTCTTGCCGAACATGCCGCCGATGAGCGAACCGAGGCAGCACCCGGCGAAATAGGCGGTGAGCATCAGCACGCCCAGCTCCCACCACAGGCCCGGCCGCTCTGGCAGCAACTGCATCAGGATAACCGACGCGCCAATGGCGATTGCCAGCAGCCACGGAACGGTGCCGCCCCAGCCGCCACCGCGACGGGAAATGGTGATCCAACCGACCAGCACACCGAAGGCGAGAGCCAGCAGGAGCCAATAGTGAAATGTGGAGATCAGGTACATCATGGCGGCCGCTCCTTACTTCACCAGAAACTCGATGCGGCGGTTCCTCGCCTTGTTTTCTGCCGTATCATTGGGCGCGACAGGCTTGGTTTCGCCATAGCCGACCGGCTCCAGACGCGCGGCCGGAATGCCGGCCTGCGTAAAGTACAGCGCCACGGTTTCCGCGCGGCGACGCGAAAGCTCGGCGTTCTCCGGCGGTGCCCCATCCGAGTCGGTATGTCCGCCGATCTCGACGCGCGCTTCGCCGCAGCGCAGGGCCACAGCGGTGAGCTTGTCGAGAATGCCGCGCGATTCCTCGTTCAAGCTGGCCGAGGCCACCCGGAAACGCACCGTGCCGGACGCCAGAATCTCCTGAAACAGCGTCTGGCATTCCGCTGGCGAGACCGGGCCCGCGAGCTGCGCCGTGCCGATTTCGGCGTTGCCTGCGTAGCTTGCCGGAACAAGGCGCTTGAAGTCTTCCGCGATAGCGTTGCGCGCGACATCGAACAGCGCGAGCCCGCTCAAACCAATGGTGCCGGTATCAATGTTGAGCTTGGCACCCGGCCCCAGACGCGAGAGAAGCTGGAGGCCACCGGCCATCAGGCTTCCGGCCTCACGCGGAACAGCACCGAGCGCGAGATTGGCGTCGATCTTGTCGCCCTCGAACAGACGTCCGGCGAGCGCGAGCAGATCGGCACGCGCCTTCTCATCCCCGACAACACCCTTCAGGCTCAGCGTTTTCTCGCCGCGCAGGGCCTCGAAGCTGAAGGGAAGGTTCGAGACCTCCTCCTTCGGCGCAGGCTTCGGCGCCTCCTCGATATTGAGCTGGCCAAGACCGAAACCACTCGGAAGGCTGGCGAGCCCCGCCTTGAGGGCATCAAGTGTCACGCCTTCACGGGCCTTGCCCGACAATGAGAGTTTCTCATCCGAAATCGACAGCTTGCCGAGCGTGAGCTTGCCCAGCGCGCCAAGGCCACCGGTCGCAAAGCCCGCCCAGTCGCCCACCGGCGCCCCATCCGCCACGCGCATGGTGTCCTTCACCGTCAGGCCGGCCGCCTTGAGATCAGCCAGCAGCTTCTGGCGGATCTCGGCGGAGGGGACATATCCGGACAGCGTGATGATGTTGCCCTCCCGAAGCGCCTCAAAGATGAACGGCTTCATGAGGGGGGGCAGAATATCGCCTGCGCCAAGCCCCTTGCCGAGCTTTGCGCCGCCCGGAAGGGTGGAAAGCCCGGCACGCACGGCGCTGAAAGCATCGAAATCAGCGGCCCGGCCCGAAAGGGAGAGCACCTGATCGGAAAGCTGGAGGGTCCCTTGAGAAAGGCGAGCCAACTGGCCAAGCCCATAGGCCGCAAGGCTCTGGAATTCCTGGCTTGCACCGCGCGCAAGGCGCGTCTCGTCCACCACAACGGCACCGGCGACGGCCTTGCGGGCGGCCTCGCCCAGAGCATCACGGGCAGCGGCGGTCGGAACATGGCCGGAGAGCGTGATCTTTGCGCCATCCCGCATCGCCGTGAAGGTAAAGGGCTTGGCTTCAGCTAACACAGTTGTTGCATCGGAGGCGCGGCGGATCCCGTCCTGCGCCATTATCGTCTTGAGTGCCACGGCCTTCGCTTCGGGAGAGGGTGCCTCACCGGAAAGGATGGCATCGCGCCCCGAGATGGCGACCTTGCCCCAACCCAACCCCGCGGCCGAGAGCGCGGCGGTGCTGCGACGGGTCAACTCCGTTTCCATATCCGCCTGCTGCCAATACCCGGCCAGAATGCCGAGCAGGAACAACGGCAGAAGCCCCCATAGCCATTTGCGTGGCTGACACATTCAACACCCCCGATGCTCGAAACAGGTCAGCTTTCATGAAGCAGACACAAGCAGCGGCAGTTTTTCCATCAGTAAACAAAAGGTCAAGGGAATAGCGCGGCACCATGCTGCCGTGCACATTTTTCCGAAGCCGGCCAACCCGACAAACGAAAAGGGGGGCCGTGAGGCCCCCCGATCCGTTCGTGGTTCGGCGGATGCCGAGCCGCGATTAGAAGTCGCGCTGGAAGCGGATGCGCGAGGTAATGTCGTTGCGGGACAGGCCAGCACCGAACGCACCGGCGTAGGTCACACGAGACACGTCCAGGTTACGATAGGTGACTTCGCCACCGATCAGGAAACCCGCAACCGGAGCCCAACCCACAGTACCGGAGACAGTCGCAGTCTTGATGGTGTTGGCGGCGCCGAACGGATCCATCGAGGCGTAGGTGCCGGTCAGACCGACGTAAACGGTCGGGGTGACGAAGGCCTGGATACCACCGGCAACACCCCAAGTCTTGGTCAGCTTGAGAGCATTGGCAGTCGCAACAGCGTCCGAAAACAGCGACGCAGTCGTACCAATGGTGGTACCACCGGCAGTGCCGTAACCAGCGTAGGACGAGGCGCCTTCAGCGATGACACCCGATGCCCAGATGTTCGAGCCCTTGGCGAGGAACGGCAGGTTCACCTTACCGGCGAGCTGAACAGCGTAGCCCCACTTGCCATATTCCTTGCCGAACGGAGCAGCAGCAGCCAGCGAGCCACGAACTTCGTGAAGTGCGCCAGTAAGCTTCACCGAACCCCAAGCGGCGTCGTAGGCGAGAGCGGCAACGATGTCCGGAGCACCCTGGCCCGAAGCAGTGAAGGCGGGAGCGCCAGCAAGAACAACGCCGACGCGACGTTCAGCCGAAGAGTCCATCGCAAGGGTGGCCGAGAAGCCGCCGCCGAAGTTGGCGGTGTAGCCGATCGAGTTCACGTAGATGATGTCCGACATGCCGCCGATTTTGCCGGTCGCATTTTCGGCATTGTTCAGCATATAGCCGTTGAAGCCGTGATCGAAGACCGGAGTCACGCGACCAACGGTGAGGCCGCCGAACTGGATGAAGGCGTACTCAAGCTGGGTCTGAGCGGCAACCGGAGTGGCGGCACCACCTGCACCAAGCGCAGCAACGCCGGTACCGTTGTCACGCTGGAAGTAAGCGCGAACGAAAGTGCGCAGCATGCCATATTCGGTGGCGGTGCGGTGATCCCAACCCACGTAGCCACGAGCGCGGAAGACCGACTTGCCGCCAGTACGCTCAAACTGCTGGCTGAAGATGTAGTCAGCGCGAACGCGGCCGACGAGCTTCAGGCACGAGGTGGTGCCCGGAACGACGAAGAAGCCAGCGCCGTAGGTCGGGCAGGTCTTCACGTATTCAACAGCGGTCGGCTTCTTGACGCCGAGATCAGCAGCCGAAGCACCGG
>JAIUNQ010000216.1 GCA_020161475.1 Pseudomonadota bacterium
GAGGGGCGGTTGCCCGAAAACACCCGGTGCGGATTGCCCTTCGCCTCGTCCAGTGTGCGGCCCAGCATCAGGGCTTTCGCCTGCGCGAGGCAATTGGCGATCAGCAGGCTGTGGTGCCCCTCCGGCTCGCCCTCATGCGCTTTCGCCGCCAGAATGAATTCGACCGGGATGACATCCGTGCCCTGATGCAGCAGCTGGAAAAAGGCGTGCTGCCCATTGGTGCCGGGCTCGCCCCAAACCATGGGTCCGGTGACACCCTCCACCGGCGTGCCGTCGATACGCACCCCCTTGCCGTTCGATTCCATATCGAGCTGCTGGAGATAGGCCGGAAAACGCGCGAGGCGCTGATCATACGGAATGACGGCGCGGCTGGGATAACCGCAGATGAGCCGGTGCCAGATGCCGATGAGCGCGAGGAGCACCGGCAGGTTTTTCTCCAGCGGCGCGGTGCAAAAATGCGTATCGAGCGCCTCCGCCCCGGCGAGAAACGCGCGGAAGTGCTCCGGCCCGATGGCAATCATCAGCGGCAGGCCGATGGCCGACCAGATCGAGTAGCGCCCGCCGACCCAATCCCAGAACCCGAAGATGCGATCCGGCGGAATGCCGAACTCGGCCACTTTGGGAAGCGCCGTGGAAACAGCAGCGAAATGATGCGCCACCGCCGCTTCCCCCAGTCGGCTCACCAGCCAAGCGCGCGCCGAGCGCGCATTGGTCATGGTTTCCACGGTGGTGAAGGTCTTGGAGGCGACGATGAACAAGGTCCGCGCGGCATCAACGTTCTTGAGCGTATCGTAGAGATGCGCGCCATCGACGTTGGAGACAAAATGCAGCCTCGGCCCGGCGGCATAGGGTGCCAGCGCGGGAACCGCCATCGCCGGCCCGAGATCGGAGCCGCCGATACCGATGTTCACCACATCGGTGAAGGGTTTCCCATCCGCCGCGACAATTCGGCCCTCGCGCACATCCGCTGCAAAAGCGAGGCACTTCTCGCGCTCGGCCACGACATCGCCCATGACATCGCGGCCATCGACGATGATCGCGCCGGGGCCGGAGCGGCGCAGGGCCGTGTGCAGCACCGCGCGGTTCTCGGTCGCGTTGATTTTCTCGCCCGCAAACATGCGTCCACGGGCACCCTCGACATCACAGGCGCGCGCGAGGGCCATCATCGCCGCCAGCCCGGTCTGATCGATGCGGCACTTCGAGAAATCGAGCAGAAGATCGTCCACTGCGCAGGAGAACCGGTCAAAGCGCCCCGCATCGGCCTCAAAAAGCGCCGAGATCGTGGTGCTGCCAAGGGCGGTCTGGGCTGATCGAGCGGCGGCCAGCGCGAAAGCGCGGGGGGTCGCGGGCTGGGTCATCGTGGTTCTCCGTTGCGAACGCGGGGAATTTACCGGCGTGATTATGAACGTTTCCCCCTAAACCAACGTGTTGGCCGCTGTTTCAGCGCGCGCCCGGCCCTGCGGCGGATGCTGAATTTGCACATGGCGCGAATTCCGTTAATGACCGGGGCAGACAGCCGATTTTGCAACGAGTGACACACATGACGATTCGCCTGCACAAGGGTGACCTGCCCGCACCGATTCCCGCCGGTTCCATTGTCGCCATCGACACCGAGACGCTGGGCCTCATTCCGCATCGTGATCGCCTGTGCGTGGTGCAGCTCTCGCTGGGGGATGGCACCGCCGATGTGATCCAGATTGCGCAGGACCAGAAGGAAGCCCCGAATCTGGTGGCCATGCTGGCCGACCCTTCGATCCTCAAGCTGTTCCATTTCGGTCGTTTTGATATCGCGGTGCTCAAGCATCGCTTTGGCGTGCTCGCTGGGCCGGTCTGGTGCACCAAGATCGCCTCACGGCTCGTGCGCACCTACACGGACCGCCACGGCCTCAAAGAGCTGACCAAGGAGTTGCTCAGCGTCGATCTCTCCAAGCAGCAGCAGTCCTCGGATTGGGCCGCCGAAACCCTGAGCGACGCCCAGCTCGCCTATGCCGCCTCCGACGTGCTCTACCTGCATGCGCTGCGCGAGAAGCTTGCCGCGCTGCTGGAGCGTGAGGGCCGCACGGCCATTGCGCAGGCCTGCTTCGATTTCCTGCCCACCCGATCGGAACTCGACCTGATGGGCTGGCCCGAAACCGACCTCTTCTCCCACAGCTGAGCGGGCGCTAGATTAGGCTTTTCGGGAAGGCGCGGCGCATGGCATTGGCGGCAGGCAACAGCGAGACCACAGGCGGCGCCGGATGGGCGCGGCGCTGGCTTGCCGCGCTGCGCGCCGGGCCTGCCGGGGCGCTGCCCCCGCATCTGGCCAATGACCCCGCCTTTCGGGCTGCCGTGCGTCATTCCGCGCGCGTACGCCGGATTCGCAGGGCCATTCCGTTGCTGGCGAGCCTGACCGTGATCGCGCTCATCGTGCGCAGCTTTGCTATCCTGCTGGGCGGGCCGGAGGCCAGCGTCTCCAACCTCTCCATTCAGGGCCGCAAGATTGTCATGGACAATCCCCGGCTCTCCGGCTTCAAGCGGGATGGTCGCTCCTATGAGCTCAATGCCACCTCTGCGGTGCAGGATCTCAAGGCGCCCAACATCGTCGATCTCGACCAGCTCAACGCCCGCATGCAGACCGGCAACGACGGCTGGGCCAATATGACCGGGCGGCGCGGCACCTATGATTCCAAAGCCGAGGTGCTCGATGTCGAAGGTGACGTGCAGGTGCGCACCGAATCAGGCATGAACGCCAGACTCAAGGATGCGCATATCGAGTTCAAGACCGGCAATATCGTGACCGAAAAACCGGTGACGGTGACCATGCCGCAGGGCGTTGTGGAATCCGAACGCATGCAGGTGACCGATAACGGTCGTCGACTTGTGTTTGAGGGGCGCGTGCGCTCCGTCTTCCAGAATGCGCCCGCCCCCAACCAGACGACCTCGGAAGAGGAACCGCTGGAAAAGCCCGCCCCGGCACCCGAAGTGCCTGCCCCTTCGACGGACAAGAGCCCATGAAAAACCTTTTCCTGCGCAGCTTACTCTCTTTCGGGCTGGTGCTGGCCGTGGGCGCCGCCGAGGCCCAGAACACCAAGGCCAAGCGCGGCACGGGCACACCCTTTGCCGGGTTCGGGGGCAATTCCAAGGAGCCGATCAAGATCGACGCCAACAAGCTCGAGGTTTTCGACAAGGAGAACCGCGCGGTCTATTCCGGCGATGTGGTCTCGGTGCAGGGCCAGAGCACCCTGCGCTGCTCCGCCATGACCATTCATTACACCGGCGGTGCCGGGCGAAAAGGTGCGGAAGCGCCCAAGGCGGATGAGCCGGCCAAAACCGGCCAGAGCGGCGGCGTCGGCGGCAACTCCATCAAGCAGATCGATTGTCAGGGCCCGGTCAGCCTCGTCTCGGGCACCATGTCGGCCACCTCGCGCTTCATGACCTATGACGCCGTGCGTGAAACCGCGACCTTCACCGGGCAGGTGGTGATCATCGATTGCGAGAACGTCCAGCGCGGCGAGCGGGCGGTCTATGACGTCAAATCCGGTCGCGCCACCGTGGATGCGGGCTCGGGTGGGCGCGTGCAGGGCGTCTTCACCCCCGGCGGTGACGAGAAGAAGAAGTCTGGCTCCGAATGCGCCGGAAAGCGCGGGTGAGCGCGTGACCTCGGCGATGTTCTGCGATAAAGCCACGCCCACGCCGGCCTGCCGGTCCTCAAGGGAAGTGTGACGCGTGGTGGCCGGTTTGTTCAAGCGCTGGAGACGCAAGGGGGCGACGCCGCAGACTGCGCCCGATTCGCTCGCGCGCGGCTTCTCCGTGCCCGTATCGCGCAAGCCCGAGAACGAGGAAGGGCTGCTGGCCGCCTATTCGCTCGGCAAGACCTACGGCAAGCGCAAGGTGGTCGAGGATGTCTCGATCAATGTGCGCCGCGGGGAGGCCGTGGGCCTGCTCGGCCCCAACGGCGCTGGCAAGACCACCGTTTTCTACATGATTACCGGCCTGGTGCCGGCCGATCACGGGCAGATTCTCATCGACGGTTTCGACATCACTCGCCTGCCGATGTATCGCCGCGCGCGCCTCGGCATCGGCTATCTGCCGCAGGAAGCCTCGATCTTTCGCGGCCTTTCGGTGGAGGACAACATCCGCGCCGTGCTGGAGGTCGTCGAACCCGACGCCAAGAAGCGCGACTACGAACTCGATTCGCTGCTCGAGGAATTCTCGATCACCCGCCTGCGCAAATCGCCCTCCATCGCGCTCTCGGGTGGCGAGCGTCGCCGCTGCGAGATTGCGCGCGCGCTGGCCGGACGCCCCAAGTTCATGCTGCT
>JAIUNQ010000217.1 GCA_020161475.1 Pseudomonadota bacterium
CTGATCCGGGTCATGCCGGCGAAGGAACGGATGCGCCGCTTTCCCGGCCTTGTCGCATTCGCTCCCTGCCCCGGCCCAATGCCCGGCCCATTGCCTAGGAGAGCGTGATGACGAACGCACTTCATTCCCCTGCAAACACCATCGCGGTGGTGGGCACCGGCGTTGCCGGTTTGGTCAGCGCCTTCGTGCTCAACGAGGCGGGCTTTTCCGTCGAGGTTTTCGAGCGCTCTGGAGCGCCCTTTTCCCAAGCCGCCTCGCGCCTCGCGGGCGGGATGATTGCCCCGTTCTGCGAGGGCGAAACCGCCGATGAGATCGTGGTGCAGCTGGGTCAGGAAGCCCATGCCTTCTGGCGCCGTGCCGTGCCGGAGGTGATCGAGCATGGCACCTTGGTGGTCGCCCCCCCGCGTGATGGCGCGGACCTTGCGCGCTTTGCACGCCGCACCCGCGAACACGAAACACTGGATGCGAAAGGCATTGCCGCGCTGGAGCCGGCGCTGGCGGGTCGCTTCGAGAAAGGCCTGTTCTTCCCCTCGGAAGCTCATATCACCCCGCGCGATGCCCTGCGCGTGCTGTACGAAAAGCTGCTCGCGCGCGGAGTCACGTTCCATTTCAACACCGAGGTGGACCCGGCAAGCCTGCCCCATGCGCATGTCGTGGATGCGCGCGGCTTTTATGCCGCCCCGGCCCTCAAGGACCTGCGCCCCGTGCGCGGCGAGATGCTGGTGGTGCGCACGCCGGAGGTTCAGCTCTCGCGCCCCGTGCGCTTCCTCCATCCGCGCCTGCCGCTCTACATCGTGCCGCGGTCGAATCATCACTTCATGCTGGGCGCCACCATGATCGAAAGCGACTGGCGCGGCCAGATGAGCGTGCGCACCGCCGTTGATCTGCTCAATGCCGCCTTTGCCCTTCATCCCGCCTTCGCCGAGGCCGAAATCATCGAGATGGGGGCAGACCTTCGCCCCGCCTTCCCGGACAACATCCCCGCCGTCAAACGCACTGGAAAAGTCTTCCATATCAACGGGATGTATCGCCACGGCTATCTGCTGGCGCCCTCGCTGGCCCAAAAGATCAAAGCAGCTCTGCTCGCAGGCGATGAAACCGGAGCCGCCGCATGAACCTTGTCGTCAATGGAACCCCGGCGAGCTTGCCCGCCACCACCTTGGCCGAGGCCGTCACCCTCTGGTTTGAGGAAGATGCCCGCCTTGAGGCCGCCGGGCCGCGCGCTGTGGCGACAGCGCTCAACGGCCGTTTTGTGCCCGCCGCCAAGCGCGCGGCAACGCTGCTGAGCGAGGGGGATCGCATCGAAATCCTCGCGCCGATGCAGGGAGGCTGAGAAATGTCCGCCGAGAAGGAATTTTACGGGGTCACGCTGCCCTCCCGCCTGATGCTGGGTACGAGCCAGTATCCCTCCCCTGCGGTGCTGGCCGAGGCCGTGCGCGCCTCCAAAGCCGATGTGGTGACCGTCTCGCTGCGCCGGGAGATGAAGGGCGAGCGCGCAGGCCAGGATTTCTGGTCGCTGATCCGGCAATTGGGCGTGCATGTACTGCCCAACACCGCCGGTTGCCACGGTGTCGATGAAGCCGTCACCACCGCCATGATGGCGCGCGAGGTCTTCGGCACCGATTGGATCAAGCTCGAGGTGATCGGCGAGGCCGACACGCTCCAGCCCGATGTCTTTGCGCTGGTGGAAGCCGCCAAAATCCTGACCGAAGAAGGCTTCAAGGTCTTCCCCTACACCACCGAAGACCTGATCGTGGCCGAGAAGCTGGTCGAGGCAGGGTGCCGTGTGCTCATGCCCTGGGGTGCCCCCATCGGCACCGGGCGCGGGCTCAACAACCCTTACGGCCTCAAGACGTTGCGTGCTCATTTCCCGGAGATCGCGCTGGTGATCGATGCGGGCCTCGGCCTGCCCTCCCATGCCGCGGCGGCCATGGAAATGGGTTATGACGCGGTGTTGCTCAACACCGCCGTCGCCAAGGCGGGCGATCCCGTCAAAATGGCCGCAGGCTTTGCCGCTGCGCTCACCGCCGGGCGTCTCGCCTATGAGGCAGACCCGATGCCCGCGCGCGACATGGCCGCCCCCTCCACCCCTGTTTTTGGCCAAGGCCACCTCGGAAAAGGCATGTTCGGATGACGACACTTCCCCGCCTCTACCCCATCGTCGAGACCGCCGCCTGGGTGGAACGCATCGCCGGAGCGGGCGCGACCTTGATCCAGCTGCGCAACAAGACGCTGCAAAACGAAGATCTGCGCGGCGAAGTGCGGGCTGCACTGGCCGCTGCGAAAAAATACGGCTGCGCGCTGGTGCTGAACGATTACTGGCAGCTCGCGATTGAGGAGGGTGCCCCTTGGGTTCACCTCGGACAGGAAGACCTCGATACCGCCGATCTCTCCGCCATCCGTAAGGCTGGTATCAAGCTTGGCCTTTCCACCCATGATGAGCCGGAACTCGAGCGTGCGCTGGCCTGCGCACCCGATTATGTCGCGCTTGGCCCAGTGTATCCCACCACCTTGAAGGCCATGCGCTTTGCCCCGCAGGGGCTGGAGCGCATCGGCGAATGGAAGACGCGCGTCGGCAATCTGCCGCTCGTGGCCATCGGCGGCATCACGCTGGAGCGCGCCCCGCTGTGCCTTGCGGCGGGGGCCGACAGCGTCTCCATGGTCAGCGAAATTACCGCGAACCCGGACCCGGAAGGGCGCACCAAAGCTTTGATCTCAACCTTGCGCTGATCTTTCTGTCACAGTCTCGTTCCTATCCTTCACGCCTGCGTGACTTGCCCTTTCTTCGCCGGTTTCTTGCTTAAAATTAACGCAAGAGAAACCAGACATCATCGAAGACAGGCTTACGGTGTTGGCACGTTTGCTGCATTGCACAAACAGCCAGCGCAGCGTGGGGATCAGCATGAACAATCCGACGACCACTCCCGGCCGTGACCTGAGGATCGACTTTTTCCGCGGCCTCGCGCTGGTGATGATTTTCGTCAACCATCTGCCCTATTCCCCCCTCAGCCTTGCCACCTTGCGCAACTGGGGCCTGTCGGACTCCGCCGAGGTTTTCGTGCTGTTGGCCGGTGTTGCGGCCGCGCTCGCCTATAGCCGCATTTTTGAGCAAAAGGGCTATCTTGCAGGCACTCGCGCTGTTTTGGCGCGCGTGCGCACGCTGTACGGCGTGCATCTCCTGCTGTTCGCGCTCATCGGCGTCATCTGCTGGCTCGGTGCACAGGCGCTGGGCGATTCGAGCTATCTCGGCATCTTCGGCTATGCGCCCTTTTTCGAGGAGCCACTGCGCCGCCTGCCCGAAGCCCTCGCGCTGATGTTCCAGCCGGGCTACCTCGACATTCTCCCGCTCTATGTGGTGCTGCTGGGCTTCATCCCGCTGCTGATCCCGCTCTACCGCCTGCATATGCTGGCGCCGCTCGTCGTGTCGCTGGTCCTCTATGCCGCCATGCAGTGGGCACCACTCCATCTGCCCAACACGGTGCAGGATGGCGGCGTATGGTTCTTCAACCCCTTCGCGTGGCAGGTACTTTTCGTCATCGGCTTCACCATGGGCCAGATGATCCGTTCCCCCAAGGCAAGGCCGGCCCTGCCGAACGCCCTGCGCCACACCATCACCGCCTTTGCCGCCTTCTACACCGCGCTCGCCATGCTGGTGGTGGGCCCTTGGCGCGAGATTCCCGGCTGGGAAAACGCCTGGCTGGTTGACCCCAACCTGCTGGCTGTGGCCAACAAGTCGCTCCTGCACCCTCTGCGCCTGTTCGATATTCTCACCAAGGTCTGGTTGGTTGCGCAGCTTATCCCCGCCAGCTCGGCTTGGCTGCACAGCATGCTCGCGCGCCCGGTCGTGGCCATGGGCCGCCATTCCCTGCCGATTTTTGCCACCTCCACGGTTCTCGCTGTGGGGGGCGGCATGGTGATCGAAGCCCTGCCGGAAATCCCGCTCTCCGTCGCGGTCAATACGGTGGGCATTCTGCTGATGCTGGGTGCTGGTCTTTATGCTGACATGCGTCGCAAACCCGCGCGAGCCAAGGATCAGGCTGGCGTCGCGCTTTAAGGCAGGGTCAGCGGAAGGCTTCCGCGCGCCGCATCTGGCTGGCGCGCGCAATCTGCCGGGCGAGCAGGCTACCGGTGCAGAAATGGGCCAGCTCGGTCATGTGCAAACCATCGGAGCTGATCAGATCCGGCATTTCGGCGGTTTTGGTTTCCACCAGCCGCTTCATCAAGGCCAGACGATGAAAGTGCATCACGCCTGAACGCTGGCCCGCCTTTTCAATGGCGGCCT
>JAIUNQ010000218.1 GCA_020161475.1 Pseudomonadota bacterium
GCGAATGCGGATGATCGCCGATCGGGTCGGCGCTTTCATGGGGCTGGCTGTCCAGTTCTTCTAAACGGGGCAGGAACTGGCGCGCGATGGCATCGTCCTGATGGGCAATCTGCGCCCGCATCGCCGGGGTGAGCGCAATGGCATAGCGCTCGGCCACTGCCTGCAATGCAGGGGAAGGCGCAATCAGGCCTGCGCTTTCCAGCGCGTCCAGCGTCGTCAGGGTTTTGCTCATGCCCTGCCGTTTACATGGCCTACCGTTTAAACGGCAAGCGGCCAGGGCGTGAACAGCACATCCTCGATGTTTTCGACCCCGGCGGCGAGCATCGCCAGCCGGTCGAACCCCAGCGCCATGCCACAGGCGGGAGGCATCAGGGGCAAAGCGGCGAGAAAATCCTCATCAAGCGGGTAGGTCTCCCCGTAGAGACGCTGCTTCTCCGCCATATCCGCCTCAAAGCGGCGGCGTTGCTCGGCGGCATCCGTCAGCTCGCCGAAGGCATTCGCCAGCTCGATACCGCAGACATAGAACTCGAAACGCTCGGCAAAGCGCGGATCCTCCGGGCAGGGGCGCGCAAGCGCAGCCTCCGAGACGGGGTAACGGTCGAGAATTGTCGCGCGGCCCACGCCGAGGTGCGGCTCCACCTTCTCCACCATCACGCGCGAGAAAATGTCGGACCAGGTGTCATCGAGCGCCACCCGAATGCCCCTGTCAAGCGCCGCTGCGGCAAAGGCATCGCGGTCTTTCAGCAGCGGCTCCAGCTCGATCCCGGCATGACGCGCAAAAGCAGCGCAGACCGAAAGCCGCTCCGGCTCGGCGTAATGGTCGCACTCGCGCCCGCGATAGGTGAGGGTGTCCCGTTTGCCGATGCGCGCCGCAAGCCGCAAAATCCACGCGCAGTCCTGCATCAGCTCGGTGTAGCTCTCGTTCGCGCGGTAGAACTCGAGCATGGTGAATTCGGGCGAATGCAAGCGCGATATTTCCCGCGCCCGGAAGCAGGGCGCAAACTGGTAGATATGCGCTTCCCCCGCTGCGAGCAGCTTCTTCATGGCAAACTCGGGCGAGGTGATCAGGTAGCCGGTGACGCTGTCTTCGCCCGGCGCGCGCCATGTCGTCTCGAAGGCATGCAGATGTGTCTCGTTGCCCGGCGAAATCTGGATCAGCCCGGTGTCCACTTCCATGAAGCGCTTGGCCTCAAGCGCAGCGCGCAAGGCGGTTTTCAGCTTGGTGCGGATGAGCAGGGCAGGGCGGCGGGCGGCGTGACGCTCGGGCGACCAGAAGGGCGGGGCAGACGTCACGCGTGCTCCTGAAGAAGTGGGGCTCGTTCCGGCGCGCCCGACCCGTCTTTTTTTCACACTTGGCCTTTCGGCCTCAAGCGGTTATGGGAGCGCTTCCGATTTTCATTTGCAGCACGCGCGCGCCAGAAGTCAAACCGCGCGGCATTCAACCTTCGAGGGTTACGAACGTGGTCAAGGTTATTGCTTCCTCCATCCGCAAGGGCAACATCATCGAGGTGGAAGACAAGCTCTACTCTGTCATTCTGGCGGAGAGCTTCTTCCCCGGTAAGGGCACCCCGACCACCCAGATCGACTGCCGCCGCCTCGCCGATGGCATCAAGTCGGTGTTCCGCTACCGCACGACCGAGCAGGTCGAGCGCGCCTTCGTCGAGGAAAAGGACTACACCTACCTCTATCCGGATGAGAACGGCTTCGTTTTCATGGATCAGGAGAACTTTGAGCAGGTGACCGTGCCGGCCGATGTCATCGGTGATGGCGTGCCCTACCTTCAGGAGAACATGAAGGTGCAGATCGGCGTGTTCAACACCACCCCGGTCACCATCTCCCTGCCGCAGCGCGTCACCCTCGAGATCACCGAAACCGAACCGGTGACCAAGGGGCAGACCGCCTCTTCGTCCTACAAGCCCGCGATCCTCTCGAATGGCGTGCGCACGCTCATCCCGCCGCATGTCACCGCCGGCACCCGCATCATCGTGAACACCGAAGACGGTTCCTACGTCGAGCGCGCGAAGGACTGACATAGCGTTTGCAGCAAAAGTGGGAACCGGTTTTGCGCGGCAAACGCGTCAGACAGGGCGCTGCCAATCTCACGGCGGGGTCGAATAGACCCAGATCATGCCAAGAGCCACCGCATTGTTGGCCATGTGCATGAGCAGAATCAGAAGAATGGAAGCGGGGCGGTTTTCGCCCCGTTTTTCGTTTTCAAACGCATGGTTGGCATAGATGCGGGCCATCAGGGCGAAAAACGCCGCGTTATAAAGCGCACTGGCCGACCCGCGCGCGAAATAGTGCATCACGGCGGCCACCAGCGCCACAAGGCCGAACATCTTGCTCCCGCGCCATTGCAGGGCTTGCAACGCATCCACCCCTTTCACGATGAGCCATGTCTCGATCAGCGGCGCGAGCAGCACGGCCTGAACGATCCGCCAGGGGGAGAGGTAATCCGCGCGAAAAGCGCGGGCATCTTCCGCCGCGCCGGGGGGGATCGGGCCGGCATGCATTAAAGCGGTCATCACAAAAGTGGCCGCGATGAACAGGGCCATGGCCACCAGCCAGACCGCAACTTCCAGCCGTGCGGCGCGGGCAACGCTGAGGAGACGCGCCATTACAGCCCGCCCCGCATCATCGCCCGCAGGGCACGTTCCATTTGCCCCATCGAGGCGCGGCGATCTCCCTTTTTGCCGCTGTTCGGCATCGAAATGTGGATAAAAACCACCCGCGCCTCAGGTAAAGCGCCCAGCATGTGCCAGTAGGCGAAATTGCACAGGTAGCGCCCTGCATCGCGTGAATGCCCCGCCGCCACGCCTGCCGCCCGCAATCGCTGCACCAGCGCGCCGCCTTTATGCCGTCCGGCGCGATACACAGGCCCGCCGGGGGCAATGACCGGCGAAGGCGGCAGCGCTTTTCGTGCATCGCGCGCGCCGGACGCACGCCGGTTCACGGCGCGCAATTCCACCCGCATGGCTTTGGTGCGCGCGGCAACACCCAGCATCAGCACGGCCTGCGGACGCGATGCGGCAAGCGCACGCACCTCGGCCTCAACCGATGCGTAAGCGGTTTCAAAAACATGAAAAGCCGCCCGAACGTGGCGAAAGCGCCAGCCAGCGCCAAGTTTCTGCGCGAGAAGCTGCGCCGGGTTGCGGGGCACGCGGGGGAAGGGGCCGAAGCCCGTGATCAGCCAATCGAGCATTGCTTCATCATTTGGCCCGATTTCTCCGTCATGCCGCATCGCAGCAAGGATGGCGTCAGCCATTAACGAATCCTTTCCGAAATCGGCCTAGCCAAAAGCCTCCACCTTAGATTTGAGCCTATTGTTCCCCATGGACAAGACCTCGATGCTTCCCTCTCGCCGCGCCATGCTGGCCATGCTCGCTGCCGCCCCGCTTGGCGGATGCCTCGGCGCGGGCAGCAAACCCTCCTTCACGGCGCAGGCCGGCGGGGCGGAGTCGCTTGCGGCCCAGCCGGTGCTCCATGTTGTCACCACGCGGAAGATGGCACAGGGCGGGGTTAAATCGCCGTTTCTCGATGCCTCGCGCGGCGGTCTCTCCTACATGCGGGCAGACCTCAAAGCGCCGGATCGTTCGCTGCTTGGCAAGGTCAACGCCTTGGTGGAAGATGATTTCGCGGTTCGCCGCGTGGAGCCTGTTGCGGGCGCGCCGGCGCAAGGCTTTGCCGAGGCGCTGCGGGGCAAAGACACCCTGCTCTTCGTGCATGGCTTCAACATGACTTTCGAGCGCGCCGCGCTCGATGCCACGGCGCTCTCGGCCGGCATCGGTTTTGCGGGCAATACGGCGCTTTACAGCTGGGCCTCCAAGGGCGCGCTGCTCGATTATGGCTATGATCGCGAATCCGCGCTGCTCGCACGCGATCCGCTGGCCGATGTGCTGGCTGCATCGCTTCAGGATGAATTTGCCTCGCGCGTGCACCTGATCGCCCATTCCATGGGAACGCTGGTGACGCTGGAAGCGCTGCGCACCTATCGCGACCGCTTCGGCGACAAGGGCATGGAGAATCTCGGCGCGCTGGTGTTGGCCGCGCCCGATGTCGATGCCGATGTCTTCAAATCCGCGCTGGAACGCATCGGGGCGGCGCGCTCCAAGATGACGGTGATCACCGCGACGAATGATCGCGCGCTCGATATTTCAAGCCGCCTTGCGGGCAACGCCCGCGTCGGCGCGCTGCCGCGCGAGGCGCTCGAAGGCACCGGCGTGCGCGTGCTGGATG
>JAIUNQ010000219.1 GCA_020161475.1 Pseudomonadota bacterium
CGCGCCACCGGCGAGAGTTCGCGGTCGGACCGATTGATGACATACCATTGGCGCACGATGGGGAGTCCTGCGACATCAAGGCAGATGAGGCGACCATCCAGCACCTCTGCTGAAATGGTGTGCGCCGACATCAGCGCGATGCCGAGGCCCGCCATCACCGCCTGCTTAATGGTCTCATTGGAGCCAAGTTCAATGCCCAGCGAGCGGCGATCCACCGACACATCGCCGATGAAATATTCAAACAGCGAACGGGAGCCGGAGCCTTCCTCACGAAACAGGAAGCCTTCCCCGGCGAGTTCCGCCTTGCGGATACCGCGCTTGCCCGCCAGCCGGTGGAAGGGCGGCGCCACCAGCACATAAGGGTGCGGGCCGATGGTGGTGCGATCAATCGGAAGATCCCCCGGCGGGCGCCCGGTGAGGGCCACATCAACATCAAAGCGGCGCAGCGCCTCCATGGTTTCGTCGCGGTTGCCGATGGAAAGACGCAGCTCCACCTTCGGGTGAACCTGTTTGAAGGCGGCAATAACCCGGGGCGCGAAATATTTAGCCGTCGAAACAACGCCGACCGAGAGACGCCCGCCCTGTCCGGTGCGGATGTTCTCCATGGTTTCGGAAAACTCCTTAAGCGCGATTTCAATCTTCCGCGCGCTCTCCAGCGCCGCGGCACCCGCCATATTGGGCTTGAGACCGGCGGGGGTGCGCTCGAACAACAGCAGGCCCAGCGTTTCCTCCAGCGCCTTGACGCGTGCTGTCAAGGCAGCGGGCGTCATGTTGAGTTGCGCGGCTGCGGCGACAAGGGAGCCGGAGGCCGCGATTTGCCTGAGAGCCTCAAGCTGACGAAGACTCAATGTTCTCATGGGCTTGACCCATCCCCCGTCAGAAACAATAGCATTCATATTTTTTGAATTCTGGGATAATTTAATTCATTTTTCTTTATCCGTCCAATCCCGGATAACCGTGACAGACGACGCTGCATCCAAGCAGCGCATCCAGGGAAACGAGAGGGCGGCTCCATGCTTGACCACGACGCCACCGGTGCCGAACTCACCGACTATCTCGGCACACATGCGCACCCCGATGTTGCCCGTATCGTGGGCGCCATCGGGGAAGCCGCCACGGGCGTTGCCAGCATCATCCGCCGCGGTCCGCTGGAAGGTGCACTCGGCGCGAATGCCGGTTCCGCCAATCAGGACGGGGACACCCAGAAGGCCCTCGACCTGATCGCCGACGAGCGCTTCACCGCCGCCCTGCGCAGCGCTGGTGCCATGGGGCTGGTGTCCGAGGAGAGCGAGACCCCGCAGGTGCTGAACCCCCAAGGGCGTTTGGCCGTGGCGATCGACCCGCTCGACGGCTCCTCCAATATCGACACCAATGTCTCGATCGGCACCATCTTTTCAATCTACCCCGCGCAGGGAGACGATGCTTCTGAACCACGCACTTATCTCGCGCCCGGCACGGCGCAGCTCGCTGCCGGCTTTGTGATCTACGGGCCGCATACCGCGCTGGTTTTCACGCTGGGCGCGGGCACGCATATCGCCACGCTCGACCCCACCAGCGGGCAGTTCTACGTCACGCGGCTCAACGTGCTGGTGAAAGAGGGATCACCGGAATTTGCGATCAATGCCTCCAATTACCGGCACTGGCACGCACCGATGCAGGCTTATATCGACGATTGCCTTGAAGGCTCGGATGGTCCGCGCGGCCGCAATTTCAACATGCGCTGGATTGCCTCGCTGGTGGCCGATGCCTACCGCATTTTCCAGCGTGGCGGCGTCTTTCTTTATCCGGCTGACAAACGCAAGGGCTATGAGCGCGGACGCCTGCGCCACCTTTATGAGGCGAACCCGATCGCCTTCCTGATCGAGCAGGCGGGCGGCATGGCTTCGGACGGCGTTCGCCGCATCCTTGATGTCATGCCCAGCGGTATTCACGAGCGCATCCCGCTCGTCTTCGGCTCCGCCGACAAAGTGATGCGCGTCAGGCGTTATCTTCTTGAAGAAACGCAGGAAACCGAAACCTCCCCGCTCTTTGGCCGTCGCGGCCTGCTGCGCAACTAATTCCGTCAGGACTGCATCATGTCGATCAAGCATCCCATCATCGCCATCACCGGGTCTTCGGGCGCGGGCACAACCTCCGTCAAGCGCACCTTTGAGGAAATCTTCCGCCGGGAGGGCGTTGCGGCGGCTTATATCGAGGGCGATGCCTTCCACCGCTACGACCGCATGGAAATGCGCGCCAAGATGGCCGAGGCGGCAGAAGCCGGAAACCAGCATTTCTCGCACTTCGGCCCCTATTCCAACCTGCTGGAAGAGCTGGAAGCGACGTTCAAGTCCTATGGCGAGACCGGCAACGGGCGCACCCGCACCTATGTGCACGACGCGGTCGAGGCCGAAAAATATGGCTCGCCCCCCGGTACGTTCACGAGCTGGCGCGAATTCGAGCCCAACACGGACCTTCTCTTCTACGAGGGCCTGCACGGGGCTGTTGTCACCGAGAAGGTGAATCTTGTGCAGCACGTTGATCTGAAGATCGGCGTGGTGCCGGTGATCAACCTCGAATGGATCCAGAAGCTGCACCGTGATCGCGCGGCGCGCGGCTACTCCACCGAGGCAGTGACCGACACGATCCTGCGGCGCATGCCGGATTACATCCATTACATCTGCCCGCAGTTTGCGGAGACGGACATCAACTTCCAGCGTGTGCCGACGGTGGACACCTCCAATCCCTTCATCGCGCGCTGGATCCCCACCCCCGATGAATCGATGGTCGTGATCCGCTTCAAGAACCCGCGCGGCATCGATTTCCCCTACCTGCTGTCGATGATCCACGACAGCTTCATGAGCCGGGCCAACTCCATCGTGATCCCCGGCGGCAAGCTCGACATCGCGATGCAGCTCATCCTGACGCCGATGATCATGAAGCTGGTGGAGCGCCGCCGCCGCGCGCTCTGATTTTTCCCGCTGCCCGTTCCGCACCCAAGAGGGGAGGCTGACCATGAATATGCAGACCCGCATCGACACCAAGGCCCGTGCACTTGCACCTCTGCCGATCCCCGGCACGACGCCGCTGGAACTGGCCAATGCCATCCGCTTTCTCACCATGGATGCCGTGCAGGCCGCCAATTCCGGGCACCCCGGCATGCCGCTGGGCATGGCGGATGTTGCGGCGGTGCTCTTCACCAAGTTCCTGAAGATCGACCCCCAGGCACCCAAATGGCCGGATCGCGACCGCTTCGTGCTCTCGGCGGGGCATGGCTCGATGTTGCAATATGCGGTGCATCACCTGCTGGGCTTCTCCGACATGGGGATCGAGGCGCTCAAGCGCTTCCGCCAGTTGGGCGCTGCCGCGGCGGGGCACCCGGAATACGGCCATGCGCTGGGCATCGAGACCACCACCGGCCCGCTGGGGCAGGGCATCGCCACGGCAGTGGGCATGGCTTTGGCCGAGCGCATGATGCGCGCCCGCTTCGGCGCTTCGCTGGTCGATCACTTCACCTATGTGATGGCGGGCGATGGCTGCCTGATGGAAGGCATTTCTCAGGAAGCCATCGAGATTGCCGGACATCTGCGGCTGCGGCGGCTGATCGTGCTGTGGGACGACAACCGCATCACGATTGACGGCTCTACCGATATCTCGACCTCCAACGACCAGATGAAGCGCTTCCGAGCCGCAGGCTGGCACGTCAAGACGATTGACGGGCATGATGCGGAGGAGATCGAGGCCGCGCTGCATGAGGCGCGCAAATCTACCCTGCCCTCGCTGATCGCCTGCCGGACCGTCATCGGCAAGGGTGCGCCTACGAAGGCCGGCTCGGAGGCGGTACATGGCGCGCCGCTCGGCGAGGCAGAGATTGCGGCGGCGCGTGTTGCCGCAGGCTGGAGCGCCGGTCCTTTCGAGGTGCCCCCCCATATCCTTGAGGCCTGGCGTCTCGCCGGGATGCGCCATCGCGCTGAGCGCCTCGCATGGGAAGGGCGTCTGCAACGTTCGCGCCATGGCGGACCGTTCCGCAAGGCCATGGAAGGCCGCCTGCCGCATCGTTTCTCCTCCGATATGGCTGCATTCCGCCGCATGTTGCTCGCCTCGCGCCCCAAGGTTGCGACGCGCAAGGCCTCGGAGATGGCG
>JAIUNQ010000011.1 GCA_020161475.1 Pseudomonadota bacterium
GCCAGCGGCCCAGCACGGGGCCAAGCAGCGCGCCCACCAGCAGCCAGATCGAAAGGCCGCCGAGCACATAGCCGCCGGGCAGGGCAAGATCACGCCCGATGGGCGTCGCCAGCACCGCCAGAATGTAAAAGGTGGAGCCGAAGCCGATGACCTGCGTCAGCCCCAGCGCCGCTACCAAAGGCAGGAGGCTGGCCGGGCGCGCGGCGGGCGTTAGGTCTGAAGACATGATGTTCCGGGTCGATCGCCGCTGGTAGCGATCACAGTTTCTTGTCAGGCAAGACAGTTTTGAGGGTTGTTGCGGGCTTGGCAAGGGCACACGCAAGGGTCTAGGGGAAAATCCCCGCCACTCGGAAAATTCCCCCATGTTCGGTATCCCGCTTCAGGACCTTCTCATCCTCGCCGTATCGCTGGTCGGTGCGGGGGTCGTCACCGGGCTGCTTGCGGGCATGTTCGGGGTCGGTGGCGGCGCGGTGATCGTGCCGGTGCTCTATCAGATCTTCGGCTTTCTCAATGTGCCGGAGGATGTGCGTATGCATCTGTGCGTCGGCACCTCGCTGGCAATCATCATCCCCACCTCTGTCCAGTCGTTCCGGGCTCACCGCGCCAATGGCAAGGTGCTGGAAGATGTGCTCCGGGTCTGGGCCATTCCAGTGGTGGTCTCGGTGCTCATCGGCGGGGTCATCGCGGCTTTTGCGCCTGCGCTGGTGCTCAAGCTCGTCTTCGTGCTGGTGGCCGGCTCCAATGCCATCAAGCTGCTCGCGGGCCGGGATGACTGGCGCATCGCACAGCAAATGCCGGGCAAGAACGCCATGACGGCTTATGGCGTGCTGATCGGGCTGGCCTCCTCGCTTATGGGCATCGGCGGCGGGGCCATCTCCAACATGATCCTGAGCCTTTACAACGTCGCCATCCACAATGCCGTGGCAACCTCTTCAGGCCTTGGGGTGCTCATTTCCGTGCCGGGCGCTGCGGCCTATATGGTCGCGGGCTGGAGCAAGATGGCGTCCCTGCCGCCGCTCTCGGTGGGCTTTGTTTCGCTGCTCGGCTTCGCGCTGATCGCCCCGACCTCCACCTTCGTTGCGCCCTACGGCGCGCGCATCGCCCATGCCATGCCCAAACGCAAGCTGGAGGTAGCCTTCGGCTGCTTCCTCGTGCTGGTCTGCTCGCGCTTTCTCTACTCGCTGTTCTTCTGAGGCGGGCGCAAATCCGTTGCGGTGCAGCGGGCGCAAGTGTAAGCAGCGGCAGCTTTTTCGACCGAGGTTGCCATGCCGTCCCAGTTCCCCTTCGATGATATCCGCGCGCTGATCGCTGCCATTCCGGCGGCGGACGAACAGGCCCGCGCCGAAGCGCTGGCACGAGAGGCAAACCTCATCAAACCGCGCGGTGCGTTGGGGCGGCTCGAGGAAATCGCGGTGCATGTGGCGGCCTGGCAGGGCAAGGCGCGCCCGAAGGTGTCTCGGCCGCTGGTGGCGATTTTCGCAGGCTCCCACGGTGTGGTCGCCAAGGGCGTTTCGGCCTACCCGTCGGAGGTGAACCGCGCGATGCTGGCGAGCTTCTCGAACAGCCACGCCGCCATCAACCAGATCTGCAAGACCTATGATCTCGGCCTGAAGGTATTTGATCTCGCCATCGACCTGCCGACCGGAGACATCACGGAAGGCGCGGCACTCGAAGAGGCGGCCTGCGCCGCCACCATCGCCTTTGGCATGGAAGCCATCGCCAACGGCACGGATCTGCTCTGCGTGGGCGAAATGGGCATCGGCAACACCACCCCGGCTGCGGCGATCTATGCCGCACTCTATGGCGGGGAAGTTGAACAGTGGGTCGGGCGCGGCACCGGCGTCGATGATGCGGGCTACCAGCGCAAGGTTTCGGCCGTCAAACAGGCGCTCGAAACCCACAAGGATCACCTGAAAGACCCGCTCGAAGTGCTGCGCCGTCTCGGCGGGCGCGAGATTGCCGCTATTGCGGGCGCCATCCTCGCGGCCCGCATGGAGCGCGTGCCGGTGATCCTCGACGGTTATGTCGCAACCGCTGCCGCTGCCGTGCTCCATGCGCTCTGGCCGCAGAGCATCGCGCATTGCCTTGCGGGGCACTGCTCGGTGGAGGGCGCACACGCCAAGGTGCTGGCCAACCTCGGCCTGAAGCCGATCCTCGATCTGGGCATGCGCCTGGGTGAGGGGTCCGGTGCCGCGCTCGCGGCGGGCATCGTCAAGGCCGCGCTGGCCTGCCACAACGATATGGCCACCTTTGCGGAAGCGGGCGTTCCCGACGCGGTTTGATCAGCAATAGCCGCTGCGCCTCCGGGGCCCAATGCACTCTGGTGTGGTAGCAGGCTCGAACGCGCCCCTCCCGAAGCCCTTCAGGGCTTCGCAAGGCCGAATGGCCGCCCGAGCTTATGCGAGCCGCGCACCAACTGACCTCAAGCCGCGCGCCCGCGCGGCGAGGTGCCGTGTTTCGGGGTCGGCACAATCACCACCTCCGGGGTCTTTTCCACCACCGGCGCAATCGCGCTCATCACGCGGCTGGGCGGGAACATCGCGATGGCCTCGGTGCCCTCGCGCAGTTTCGAGCGGAGCACGAAGGCGCCGCCGTGCAGCTCCACAAGGCTTTTCACAATGGGCAGGCCAAGCCCGGAACCCTGATCCGCATTCTTGATCGCCTGTGAGCCCCGCCCGAAGGTGGAGAGCACGGTTTCGATTTCGCCCTCGGGAATGCCGGGGCCATTGTCCTTGACCGAGAGATACTGGCCGCCGCTGGCGGTCCAGCCCACCTTGATCGAAATCTCGGAGCCCTGCGGCGTGAACTTGATGGCATTGGCGAGCAGGTTCAGCGTCACCTGCCGCACGGCGCGCTCATCGGCCCAAAGGCGCATCATGCCTTGCGTAAAGGCGGTTTTCACCGTCAGCCCGCGGCTTTGCGCCCGCAGCTCCAGCATACGCACGCAGGCATCCACGGTCGCCACAAAGTCAATGGCATCTTCCACCAGCTCGTGCTTGCCTGCCTCGATGCGCGACAGGTCCAGCACCTCGTTGATCAGCGCCAGCAGATGCTCGCCGCTGCTGTGGATGTCCTCGACATAACCCTTGTACTGATCCGAGCCGAGGGGGCCGAACAGCTGGTCTTTCATCACTTCGGAAAAGCCGAGAATGGCGTTGAGCGGCGTGCGCAGCTCGTGGCTCATGGTGGCGAGAAAGCGTGATTTGGCCGCGCTGGCTTCCTCGGCGCGGCGCATGGCTTCCACCAGCTTCGCGTTGGTTTCCTCGACCTCGGCGGTGGCCTCTTCCTTCTCCGCACGCGCCCGCAGGTTTTCGAGCGTCGTCGCGTAAAGGCGGTTCACAAGGCCCACAAACATGAAAAGCGCGGTGAAACACAGGCCTGCGATCATCCAGCGCTCGGAGGGCTGACGGTCCACCGCGATCTGCACGATGACCACCACAATGGGCAGCACCGAGGCATAAACCGCCAGCGGCAGTGTATGGGCCAGCACGGTTGTCGCGGCCCCCACGATCAGCACGGCCACCAGCAGGAACATGCGCAGCACATCCGTGCCGGGAATGCCGACTACGGTGGGCAGCATGGCCCAAGCCATCACGAAGCCGATCTCGGAGGTGATGAACCGCTTGGTCCATTCCGTCAGGTCCACATCCTTGGGGTCGAGCTTCAGGAACCCGTTGCACAGCCAGATCTGCACGCCCAGCATCAGCAGGGTGAGCGTCAGCCACACCGAGGCCGAGAAGGGATGCGCCCAATACAGCGTCGAGAGCGCGATGATGATGGTGTAGGGCATGATCGCCAGACCACCGGAGAGGTGGTTCTGCGCGAAAGCCGTGAGCAACGAGTGTTCGAAGGAGCGGTTCAGCCCGGTTTCCGATGTCACCTTCTCGCGTGCATCCTTCAGGGCGCGCGCCGTCATCCGCCGGTGGAGCGCGGCGAATTCCGTGTCAGCCTGCTTTCGCGCGAGTTCCGCGGCGGTGGGGATATTCGGATCCATGGACAATGCACGGGGGCCTTTGTGTTCCCCACCATGCCTGACAAAAGGTTAAGCGAAGGCTGACGCGCGACTGATTCGCTGCGCTTTTTAACCCACGGGAGGGATCTGCTATGCCGCGTCGCGGCTTTGTTTCCTCAGCGGCTTTTCTCGTCTTCGCGGTCCTGCTGGCGGTGTTTTTCTCGCGCGCGCCGGAGGAGGCGATCACCGGTGCGGCCCACGCCATTGATGGCGACTCCATCGTCGTCGGCGGTGAGGAAATGCGCATCAAGGGCATGGATGCCCCCGAATATCGCCAGACCTGTCAGGAGGCCGGGCAGGAGGTGCCCTGCGGCAAGCGCGCAGCCGCCGCCATGAAGCGCTGGCTCGAGCGCGGGCCGGTGTTTTGCTACGGCGCCGAGCGCGATCGCTACAACCGCCGCCTCGTGCTGTGCCGGGTCAAGGGCGTCGATATCGGCCGAGACATGGTGCTTCAGGGCCTCGCGGTGGATTACGGCCTCTACCCGGAGGAGGAAAAGGAAGCGGCGCGTGCCTATCGCGGCCTGTGGGCGGGTACCTTCGAGCGCCCGGAGGATTATCGCCGCCGCCTGCGCGAAAGCGGGGAGGGCAACCGCCGCCCGCTTTCCAATTCGGGCGAGGCAGCCCGAAACCCGTCCACCAAATAAACCTGCTGTTGCACCTCCGCCTTGATCAAGCGGCCTTGACGTCACCGCAATTTGGCGCTGCCCTGTCGGCATAACGGGAGGACAACATGAAGCTTTATGACGGTGGCAAGGTTCCCAACGCCCGGCGCGTGCGGATGTATCTGGCCGAAAAGGGGATCACGGTGGACACCGTGCCCGTGGATGTGGGGGCCAAGGAGCATCTCTCCCAGGCCTTTCTGAAGAAGAACCCGGCGGGGCGTGTGCCCGTTCTGGAACTCGATGACGGCACGATCATCACGGAATCGGTGGCCATCTGCCGCTATTTCGAGGCGCTGCACCCCACGCCCGCCCTCTTCGGCACCACGCCGCTGGAGCAGGCCATGGTGGTGATGTGGCTGCGCAAGGCCGAGTTCGAGTTCTACCTGCCGGTGGCCTATGCCTTCCGCCACCTCCATCCGGCCATGGCCGACTTCGAGGAGCAGGTGAGCGAGTGGGGCGAGGCGAACCGCCCGCGCGCGCTGGCCGGCATGGCGACGCTGAATGCGCGTCTGTCGCATGTGCCCTATCTGGCGGGGGACCATTTCTCCATCGCCGACATCATCGCCTTCATCACGGTGGATTTCCTCAAACCGGCCAAACTGGCCGTGCCCGACGCCATGACCTACCTGAAGGACTGGTATGCGCGCGTTGCGGCCCGTCCGTCTGCGGGGGCGTGAGCACGGTGCGCATTGTATCGGGGCTTGGCCTTGTTCTGGTGCTCGGCGGCTTTGCCGCTGCCGAGCCCCTCAAGGGCAACGAGATCAAGAACCTGTTTTCCGGCAACACCATCTCCGGCGTTTACACCACCGGGCGCACCTTCTCGGAGTATCACGCGCCCGATGGCCGCGCGCTCGGTGACTCCGGCTTCGGGTTGAATGTGGACGCCTGCTGGAACACGGATGGCGACCACATCTGCTACCATTATGGCCCTTACGGCAAGCGCCGCACGTATTGCTTCACGGTGGAGAAGGTGGGCGAGAGCCTGCGCCTCAAGGTGGCGGAGTCAGGCCGCCTCAACGGCATCGCCGGTGTCGAGACCGGCAATCCGCACAACCATGATGATGGCGGCAAGCGCTGGTCTTGCGATGATCTGCTCTCGCGCGCGCCAACGCCCTTTATCCCGTTCACAGCGCGTTCACGCGCGCAGCGCTCCTCTGGTTGAGGGGCAACCTTCAGGCAAACCCAGAGACAGGAGGGTGCCATGCGATATTCATTCTGGCGTCGAGGACGGGAAACCCGTTACGCCTTGGCGCTGGTTGTGCTGGCGGCAGGCGTCGGCACGGCCGAAGCGCAGCAGAAGCGCCTCGGCTTCGTGGTCGGCATGTCCGAATATGGTGCTACCGCCCACCCCACTGCCTTGCAGGATGCGGGCCTTGTCGCCCAGTCGCTCAAGGGCGCGGGCTTCGAGGTGCAGGAAGCCGCCAACCTGCGGCAGGACGAGTTCCGCGCCGCCTTCCGCGAATTCACCCAGAAGGCGTCGGAGGCCGGGCCGGATGCCGTTCTTGCGGTCTATATCGCGGGTGTTTCGTTGCAGGATGGCGGTGAGAATATCTTGATCCCCGCCGGTGCGAACCTGCGCCAGCGCACAGATCTCGCGCTCGAAGGCCTGCGCATGAATGATTTCATCCGCGCGCTGGGGGCCACCCCGGCCAAGGCGCGGCTGATGATGGTCGATACCGCTTACACCCATCCTTATGGCCAGCTGGTGGCGGAAGGCGCGCGCGGCCTTTCCATCACCGAGCCGATGCCGGGGCTGGCGATTTCCTACAACCAGTCGCCGGGGCTGTCGGTGGCGATGCCGCAGTCGAATTACGGTGCTTATGCCATGGCGCTGGCCGAAGCCCTGCGCGAGCCGGGCCTGAACGTGAACGCCATGTTCGAGCGGGTGCGCCTGCGCGTGCACGATCTGAGCGCGGGCCTTCAAACCCCGTGGGACAGCGTTTCTGTTCCGGCCGATGTGGTGCTCAATGCGCCGGTGGCCGGTGCCGCCCCCATCACCTCCGCGATCCCCGAACCGGACAAGCCGATGGCGCAGGTGAGCGTCGAGGATGCTTATGCCCGCGCGCTCGCGCTCGATTCTATCCGTGGCTATCAGGACTTTCTGAAAGCCTTCCCGCAGGCGCCTCAGGCCAAGCGCGTGCGCGCGCTGCTCGCGGCCCGGCGCGAGGCGCTGTTCTGGCAGCAGACCCGCCGCTCCGATACGGACCGTGCCTATTGGACCTATCTCAAGCGCTACCCCAAGGGCGCGCATGCCGCCGATGCGGAGGCCCGTCTGACGCGCCTTTCCGCGCCGATCATGCCGCCGCCGACCTTCGACGAGGTGATTTACGCGGATGTGCCGCCGCCACCGCCGGAAGAGCTGGTGATCTATGACGAGGTGGTGGTGGATGACGGCTGGCACGCCCTGCCGCCGCCCGTGGCTTACCCGGCCTATATCCCGCCGCCGCCCGTCGCGCTGATCGATCTTGAGCCTCCGCCGCCGCCCTCGCCTTGGGCGCGTGTGCTGCCCGCCGTGGGGCTGGGGGTCGGTGCGGCTATTCTGGCCAATCGCATGTGGCGCAAGCCGCCGCCGGTGCGCCCGGTCGTCGCGCCGCCCGTGCCGCGCCCGCCGCGTCCCGCCGGGGGCTGGGCCGGTCGTCCGCCGGTTGTGCTGCCGCCGGGGCCGCCCGTTCCGGCCACCCTGCCGCCGCGCCCCGGCGCGCCTGTGGGGGCCATGGGCCAGCCCGGTCGCCCCGGCATGCCCGGCGCTATCGGCGGCCAGCCCGGTATGGGTCAGCCGCCCGGTGTCGGCATGCAGCCGGGGGGGACGCCCGGCGCACGCCCCGGTGCCTTGCCGGTACCGCCTCCGGGCGCGATCCGGCCCGGCCCGGCAACCTTGCCCCCGCCCGGAAGAACGCCGCCCGTCGCCACGCCCACCCCGCCGCCGCAGGTGGGCGCTCCGCCGCCTCCCGGCGCACGTCCCGCTGTGGTGCCGCCGCCGGTCCAGCCCGGTGCCAAGCCGATGCCGGGCGTTGCAACCCAGCCCAACCGGCCCGTGGGCCAGCCTCCGGTCACGGCACCGCAGCAGCCCGGCCCGATGATCGGTCGCCCGCCGCTGGTGCGCCAGCCGCCGCCGACTGTGCCGCAACCCGGCATGCGTCAGCCGAGGCCGAATGTCGGAGCGCCGCCGCCCGTTGCGCGCCCCATGGCCCGTCCGGCTCCGCCGATGGCCCGTCCAGTGCCCGTCCAGCGGCCCCAGCCGATGATGCGGCCTTCCGCGCCGCCACCCATGGCACGGCCCGCGCCGGTCCAGCGCTCGGCTCCCCCGCCCATGGCGCGGCCGTCGCCGCCCCCCATGATGCGGCCTTCCGCACCCCCGCCCATGGCACGGCCCTCGGCCCCGCCGCCGCGCCCCGCCGCGCCCTCGTGCCCGCCGCAACTGCGGGCGATGGGACGCTGCTGAAACCAAAAAAGGCCGGGATCGCTCCCGGCCTTTTCATTGTGATGGGTATGCAGCCTTTGCAGGCGCGCTTTTACTTGCGGTTGAGGCGCGCGATCAGCGAAGAGGTATCCCAGCGCTTGCCGCCCATGGTCTGAACCTCGGCGTAGAACTGGTCCACCAGCGCCGTCACCGGCAGGGTCGAGCCGTTGCGGCGCGCCTCGGTGAGCACGATGTCGAGATCCTTGCGCATCCAGTCCACGGCAAAGCCAAAGTCGAATTTGCCCTGATTCATGGTCTTGCCGCGATTTTCCATCTGCCAAGACCCGGCGGCGCCCTTGGAAATCACGTCCAGCACCGCCTCGATATCGAGCCCGGCGTTCTGGCCGAAGTGGATGGCCTCGGCGAGCCCCTGCACCAGCCCGGCAATGCAGATCTGATTCATCATCTTGGTCAGCTGGCCCGCGCCCGATTGGCCCATCAGGCGGCAGGCCCGCGCAAACGCCATGATCACCGGCTCGGCCTTGGCATAAGCCTCGGCATCGCCGCCGCACATCACGGTCAGCACTCCGTTTTCCGCGCCCGCCTGACCACCGGACACCGGTGCATCAATGAAGGCGATGCCCTTGGCTTTTGCAGCAGCGTGAAGCTCACGCGCCACTTCCGCCGAAGCCGTGGTGCAATCCACGAAGATCGAGCCCGCTGCCATGCCGGCAAACGCGCCGTTCTCGCCCAGCGTCACCGAGCGCAGGTCATCGTCGTTGCCCACGCAGGCGAAGACGAACTCTTGTCCCACCGCCGCCTCGCGCGGGGTCTGCGCGGCCTTGCCACCATGGGCAGCCACCCAGCTCTGCGCCTTGGCAAAGGTGCGGTTGAAAACGGTCAAATCATGCCCGCCCTTGGTGGCGAGATGGCGCGCCATGGGGCCGCCCATGACACCGAGGCCGAGAAAGGCAACCTTGGACATCTATCCTCCCTGCAATTTTCTGAGAGCGCTATCAGCGCAATGATTCCGATGTAACAGCGCGCCGACAGGCGCGACAATGGCGCTTGTTGCATTACCGCATTGACCTTTGCCTGTCGCGCCCTCTCTAAAGGAGCGTTGATTTGCAAAGGCCTGAGCCATGTCTGATACCGCTGCCGTTCTCAAAGCCCTCGAGGGGGTGATCTCGCTCGATGGACGCACCCCCTTGCCCAAATCCGGCGCGCTCTCCGAAATCGTCATCCATCAGGGCAAGGCCTATTTCTCGATTTCAGTTCCGGCGGCGGATGTGCGCGCCGCCGAGGGGATGCGCCGCGCGGCGGAAGAAGCGGCAAAATCCGTGGCAGGCATCTCCTCCGCCGTTGTCACGCTCACGGCGGAAAAGGAGGCCGGTGCTCCGGCGCGCGGAGCGCCCAAGGCCACCCCGGCACCGCAGGGCAAGCAGGAAATCGCCGGGGTCAAGCACATCATCGCCGTTGCTTCGGGCAAGGGCGGGGTGGGTAAATCCACCACGGCGGCAAACCTCGCCGTCGCGCTGCATCGCCTTGGCCTGAAGGTCGGCGTGCTCGATGCTGACATCTATGGCCCTTCGATGCCGCGCCTGTTCAACCTCTCGGGCAAGCCGACGCTGCTGGATGGCCGCATTCTCCAGCCGCTGGAGGCCTATGGCCTCAAGGTCATGTCTATCGGCTTCCTCGTGGAGGAGGAGACCCCGATGATCTGGCGCGGCCCGATGGTGATGAGCGCCATCCGGCAGATGCTCTATGAGGTGAACTGGGGCGATCTCGATGTGCTGGTGGTCGATATGCCGCCCGGCACGGGCGATGCGCAGCTTACCCTAGCGCAGAGCGTGCCGCTGGCCGGCTCCGTGATTGTCTCCACCCCGCAGGATCTCGCGCTGATCGATGCGCGCCGCGGCGTCGCCATGTTCCGCAAGGTCGAAATTCCGATCCTCGGCATCGTCGAGAACATGAGCTACTTCGTCGCCCCCGACACCGGCACGCGCTATGACATTTTCGGCCATGGTGGCGCGGAAAAGGAAGCCCAGCGCATCAACGTGCCGTTTCTGGGCGCTGTTCCGCTGGCGATGCCGATCCGCGAGACGGCGGATGCCGGCAAGCCGATTGTCCTGACGGAGCCCGATGGCCCGCATGCGGCGGCCTATATTGCCGTTGCGACCAAGGTGCGCGATGCGCTGGCAGGCGGGCAGGGCGCGCGGCAGGCGCCGCGTATCGTGTTCGAATAAAAGGCACTTGTCGCCCGGTGCCTCGTTTTGCGGCAGGTCTGGACAATTTTTTTTGCCAAACCGTGCAAATTGCGCGTTCTCGCAGTTGCGTCCGTCCATCAAGGCACTAAAACACCGCAGGGACGTGTGCGGAAAAGGCCGCGTACGCCTAGAACATATTGGGAGAAACGCGATGAAGCGTCGTCAATTTCTGACCGCAGCCGGGGCTGGTGTTGCCTCCGCCGTTGCCGCGCCGGCTGTGGCCCAGAGCAACCCGGAAGTGAAATGGCGCCTGACCTCCAGCTTCCCGAAGTCGCTCGACACGATCTACGGCGCTGCGGAAGTCATGGCGAAGATGGTTTCCGAGCTGACCGACGGCAAGTTCCAGATCCAGGTGTTCGCGGCGGGTGAAATCGTCCCCGGCCTGCAGGCGCTGGATGCCGTCTCGAACGGCACTGTCGAGTCCTGCCACACCGTTTCCTATTACTATGTCGGCAAGGACCCCACCTTCGCGATCGCCGCGTCGGTGCCGTTCGGCCTCAATGCCCGTATGCAGAATGCCTGGCTCTATTCGGGCGGCGGCAACGAGCTCTTCAACGAGTTCTACAAGAACTACAACGTCTATGGCCTGCCCTGCGGCAACACCGGCGCGCAGATGGGCGGCTGGTTCCGCAAGGAGATCAAGAGCGTTGCGGACATGCAGGGCCTGAAGATGCGTATCGGCGGCATCGCCGGTCAGGTTCTCCAGAAGCTCGGCTCGGTTCCCCAGCAGATCGCCGGCGGCGACATCTATCCGGCGCTCGAAAAGGGCACCATCGACGGTGCCGAGTGGGTCGGTCCCTACGACGATGAAAAGCTCGGCTTCAACAAGGTCGCGCCGTTCTACTACTATCCCGGTTGGTGGGAAGGCGGCCCGGCCGTCCACTCCTTCTTCAACCTCGAGAAGTACAACGCGCTGCCCAAGCACTACAAGGCGGCGCTGCTGGCGGCCACGGCCTATGCCAACACCGACATGCAGGCCAAGTACGACGCCCGCAACCCCGTCGCGCTCAAGCGCCTCGTGGCGGCCGGCACCCAGCTGCGCCCGTTCCCGATGGACGTGATGGAAGCCTGCTACAAGGCCGCTGGCGAGCTTTATGCCGAAACCTCGGCCAAGAACGCCAACTTCAAGAAGGCCATCGACGCAATGACCGCCTTCCGTGGCGACCAGTATCTCTGGTGGCAGGTGGCGGAAGCCACCTACGACAACTTCATGATCCGCGCCCGCGCCCGCGGGTAATCCACCGCGAGCGGACCGAAAGGTTCATTGAGCATCAGAGCCGGGCCGAAAGGCCCGGCTTTTTCTTTTGGCACACGGCCTTCGCCGTCTTGGTCAGAAAATATGCCCAAGACCCGCGTTAGGCTGTTGTCTTTCCCGATGTTCCTTGCGAGCATGGCAGACCTGACCCCGAAAACGGGGCGGGCAGCTAAAACAAGCAATCGAGCAGATGCGCAGGTCGCGCATCAGGGAGAGAAACACAATGAAGCGTCGCCAGTTTCTGAAGACCGCAGGCGTCGGCATGGCAGGAACCGCCATCGCCGCGCCGGCCATCGCGCAGTCGATGCCGGAGGTCAAATGGCGTGTCACCTCGAGCTTTCCGAAGTCGCTCGACACCATCTACGGCGCCTCGGAAGTGCTGGCGAAAGCCGTCGCCGAGATGACCGACAACAAGTTCCAGATTCAGGTGTTTGCGGCGGGCGAAATCGTCCCGGGCCTGCAGGCGGCGGATGCTGTGACCAACGGCACGGTCGAAATGTGCCACACCGCGCCGTATTACTACGTCGGCAAGGATCCCACTTTCGCCTTCGGCACCGCCGTTCCCTTCGGCCTCAACTCGCGCATGCAGGACGCCTGGTTCATGTATGGCGACGGCATGAAGCTCCTCAACGAGTTCTTTGCCGATTACAACATGCACGCGCTGGTCGGTGGCAACACCGGCTGCCAGATGGGTGGCTGGTTCCGCAAGGAGATCAAGACCGCTGCCGACATCAACGGCCTCAAGATGCGCATCGGCGGCTTCGCTGGCCGCGTGTTGACCAAGCTCGGGGCTGTGCCGCAGCAGATCGCCGGCGGTGACATCTATCCCGCGCTCGAAAAGGGCACGATCGATGCCGCCGAATGGGTTGGCCCCTATGATGACCAGAAGCTCGGCTTCAACAAGGTCGCCCCGTTCTATTACTATCCCGGCTGGTGGGAAGGCGGCGCCGCGCTCCAGTTCATGATCAACAAGGCCAAGTGGGAAGGCCTGCCGAAGGCCTACAAGGCGGTGCTCGAAAACGCCGCCCAGCATGCCAACACCGACATGCAGGCCAAGTATGACGCCCGCAACCCGGCGGCGCTCAAGGCGCTGGTGGCGGCGGGCACGCAGCTTCGTCCCTTCCCGCCGGAAGTGCTCGATGCCTGCTACAAGGCCGCGCAGGAACTTTATGCGGAAACCTCGGCCAGCAATGCGAAGTTCAAGAAGGTCTATGACAACATGATGGCCTTCCGCGCGGACCAGTATCTGTGGTGGCAGGTGGCCGAGGCGACCTACGACAACTACATGATCCGCGCCCGCGCCCGCGGCGGCTGAAAACCCACCGCCGGAATGAGAATTGAGGCGGCCCTTCGGGGCCGCCTTTTTTATGGGCGGATGCACCGCGCCGGAATGTGCCGAAGCGGCTGGCGAGAACGCAAAGAAAAAGGCCCGGTTTCCCGGGCCTTTGTTGTCTTTACTGCTTCGGCGGCTCGAGGCCGGGAGGCGCTCCGAGACCCGGAGGTGCCCCAAGGCCCGGAGGTGCGCCCAGACCCGGCAGACCGCCGCCCGGCGCATCCAGCCCTGGCAGCGACAGGTTCTTGAGCTGCTGCTCGATCTTGGCCGGATCCACCTGCACCTGCTGGCCTTTGTACACCATCACCATCTGCGGGAAGATGATGACCAGCGCGACCATAATGCACTGGATAACCACGAAGGGAACCGCACCCCAATAGATCTGGCCGGTGGTGACAGGCGCCATCTCCTTGCCGGTGATCTTGTCGAGGTAGGGCACCTTGGGCGCCACCGAGCGCAGGTAGAACAGGGCGAAGCCGAAGGGCGGATGCATGAAGCTGGTCTGCATGTTGACGCCGAGGATGACGCCGAACCAGATCAGATCGATGCCCAGCTTCTCCGCCGGCGGCCCGAGCAGCGGCACCACGATGAAGGCCAGCTCGAAGAAGTCGAGGAAGAAGGCGAGCAGGAACACCATGATGTTGGTGAAGATCAGGAAGCCCGTCTGGCCACCCGGCAGCGACACCAGCAGCTCTTCCACCCAATGGTGGCCGTTCACGCCGTAGAAGGTGAGCGAGAACACGCGCGCGCCGACGAGGATGAACACCACGAAGGCCGAGAGCTTGGCGGTGGACTCCAGCGCCTGGCTCATCAGGTCGAAGGTGAGGCGGCGCTTGGCCACCGCGATGATCATCGCGCCGGCGGCACCCATCGCGCCACCTTCAGTCGGGGTGGCGAGGCCGATGAAGATGGTGCCGAGCACGAGGAAGATGAGGCCCAGCGGCGGCATCAGCACCATGATCACCTCCTGCGCGAGGCGCGAGAGGAGCGGCAGCTTCATCGTCTTGTTCAAGAGCGCGACGATATAGGCGATGATCATGGCGGCGAAGGCGGCCAGGATCGTCTCTGAACCCTTCTCTGTGTGCCCGATGAGCGCGTGAGAGAGGACATAGGTGAGACCACCGGCCAGCAGCACCATCACGCCGAGCGAGGTGACACCGCCACCGAGCGTGCGTGCCTCGATCGGCAGGGCCGGCACGTAGTTGGGACGGATGATCGAGACGAGGAAGATGTAACCGGCATAAAGCAGCGAGAGAACGATGCCCGGGATGAAGGCGCCTTCGTACATATCGCCCACCGAACGGCCGAGCTGGTCCGCCATGACGATCAGCACGAGCGAGGGCGGAATGATCTGCGCCAGCGTGCCCGAGGCGGCGATGACGCCCGAGGCCACGCGGCGGTCATAGCCGTAGCGCAGCATGATCGGCAGCGAGATCAGGCCCATCGAGATCACCGAGGCGGCAACGACGCCCGTGGTGGCCGCGAGCAGTGCACCCACAAAGATGACCGCATAGGCAAGGCCGCCGCGCACCGGGCCGAACAGCTGGCCGATCGTGTCGAGCAGGTCTTCCGCCATGCCCGAGCGCTCTAGAATGAGGCCCATGAAGGTGAAGAACGGAATCGCCAGCAGCACGTCATTGTTCATGATGCCGTAGATTCGTTCCGGCAGTGCCTGCAGGAAGTTCGGCACAAACAGACCCAGCTCGATGCCGATGATGGCGAAGAGCAGGCCGCAGGCCGCGAGCGCGAAGGCCACCGGGTAGCCGAGCAGCAGCATGGCCACCAGCGAGGCGAACATTACGGGCGCCATGTAGTGCTTGAGCCAGCCGGCAAAACCCGGCTCGTAAGTGGTTGCGGCTAGCGCAGTCTCTGGTGCAACCAGCAGGAGGGTGAGAGCGAGCAGGCTGCACACGGCAACGCCCGCTACGGAAAAGCGACGAGAAATCATTGTGTTCTTCTCCGGGGCGTTACTTGCGATCAGCGAGGTTGAGCTCGGCCGCCTGCTGGAGCAGGCGCTCGGCTTCGGCCTCGGCGGCAGCATGCCCGCCCAGCGCCGTGCTGGTATCTTCGATGAGCCCGCGGATGATGGCGATGCGCTTGATCAGCTCGGAGATCCCCTGCGCAAACAGCAGGATGAAGCCGGCCGGAATCAGAACCTTCGCCGGCCACTGCACAAGGCCACCCGCGTTCATCGAGGCTTCGCCGATCGAGTACGAGCGCAGGAAGAACGGGATCCCGTGCCAGATCATGATCCAGCAGAACGGCAGCAGGAACAGCACATGACCGATCACATCGATCCAGTCGCGCGTGCGCTTGGAGAAGTTCGAGGTCACGATGTCGATGCGGATGTGCTCGTTACGCAGGAAGGTATAGGCCGCCCCGAGCATGAAAACCGCTGCGAAGAGGTACCACTGCGCCTCCAGCCAGGCGTTTGAGGAATTGTTGAAAACCTTGCGGATGATCGCGTTGACCGTGGAAATCACCACAGCCGCGAGAATGCACCACTTGATGACGCTGCCGACACGCTCATTGATCGCGTCGATCAGGCCTGAAACCTTGAGTAAGCTGTTCAACCTGCCCTCCCTCGGGCTGAACCGGGGCATTTTAGTGCCCCTGTTTGTCTTGTTGATCCGACCTCCTGCAGAGGTCGTCTGGACCGGCTCAAACACAGCGGCCAAAATATTTTACCATTCTGGCACACAGGGCACCTTTGCCACGTGGTTCAAACGTTGACAATCCGTATCACGCCTGACGCACGCGCATAACGCCCATGCGAAAATGCGTGTTTTGCTGCATCGTGACCGTCCGCTGGAATTCTGTCTAGTCCTTTGGTCGTAGAGAGAAAATTCCAGCACAGGCTGTTATGCATCGGAGCGGATCACCGATGCGCAAATCGGCAAAAAAGGGCCAAAAAAAATATTTGGTCCGAGGTTTGCCTCATTTTTCGTGTTGCACACGGGCATTTTAGGTCTATTTTGCAATTTGCTAGGCTTAACAGTAATTTAAGCAGCAACGCGCACTCTGGGTTGCAATTCGTTCCAATAGGACATTGCAGACGATGATGCGCTCTGTTGCCTCGCGCTTTTTCAAATCCCAGGCAGCGACGACCACGACTTTTGAACCGTCGCTCGTTGCCACGGCAGATGGAACTGCCCCAGCCGTTTCGGCTGACCCCGCCCTCGCAAAGGACGCGTCGGTGACGGCTGCGCTCGATCTTTTCGAGCAGGATGTCTCCCGCATCGTCAAGGATCTCTCGCGCGACATCCTGCTCGCGCGCGATGAGTCCCGTCAGGCCTGCGCCAGCCTTGAAGAAGTGCGCGGCTCGATGGAGGTGCTCGTCCAGTCAGCCCACCAGGTTGACGAAGAGGTGACCGGCATCGCCCATTCCTCTGATACCCTTGCGGTGGCGGCGCGTGAAATCTCCCAGACCGTGATTGCCGTGCAAGAGCGCGCCAACACGACGCTGGCCTCGGCGGATGCCTCCACCCGCGAAATCGAAGGGCTGGGGGCTGCTGTTTCGGAGATCGGCCAGCTCCTCAACGCCATCAGCGAAATCGCGACCCGCACCAATCTGCTCGCGCTCAATGCCACCATCGAGGCGGCACGGGCGGGGGAAGCCGGCAAGGGCTTTGCCGTTGTGGCGGGCGAGGTCAAGGCGCTGTCGGTGGCGGCCAGTTCCTCCGTTTCCGCCATTCGCGCGCAGATGGACAAGCTTCAGGTCGCCAGCACCAACTCCATCGCCAACATGCATCGCATCCGTGCAGAAATCGGCGGGCTGACGCCGGTCTGCGACACCATTGCCTCGGCGGCGCAGGAACAGCGGGCCACCATTCAGGATCTGGCGACGCGCATGCAATCCGCGCAGGGCGCGATGTCGGAAGTGGCGGCTTCCGTCCGCTCCGTCGAATCGATGACCGATCAGGCCTTGATCAAGTCGAAGGAGGCGGGTGATCGCAGCGAGGTCTCGGCCTCGGGGGCGGGCGAACTGGGCCGCCGCGTCGTCACGATTTTGCGCACCATGCCCGCGGCGGATCGTCGCGCCGCGCCGCGCTACCCTATCGATCTGCCGTTGCGTCTTTCCGTTGCGGGCCAGAAACTCGCCTGCCACACCTTTGATATCGGTGAGGGCGGCATTCTGATCAAGGCGCAGCCCGATCTTGTGCCGCATATCGGCGGCATGCACGAGGCCGAGATTTCCCGCATCGGTGCCGTGCGCCTGCGGGTCGTCAATGTTTCGCCCTTGGGTATTCACTGTGCTTTCGAGGGGCTTTCGTCCGAGGCGCGTGCTGCGCTGGCGGATGTGGTGACCCAATTCCACATCGAGCATCGCCCGCTGATCGAACGTGCCCAGGCTTTCGCCTCGGATGTGACGCGCGCTCTGGAGGCCGAGCTGTCTGCCGGGCGTCTCACGCTCTCCAAGCTGTTCGACACGAGCTATCAGGTTATCCCGGAAACCGATCCGGTGCAGATGACAACGGCATCGCTGGATCGCTTCGAGGTGTTCATGCCGACCCTGATCGAGCGCTACATGGCCATGGACCCGCGCATGGTCTTCGCCATTGCGGTGGATCGCAACGCCTACATCCCCGTGCATACCAAGGCCGCGAGCCAGCCGCAGCGCAAGGGGGACCGCGAATGGAACATGGGCCATTCGCGCAACCGGCGTATTTTCGATGATCGCGCAGGGCTTCTGGCGGGGCGCCTGATGCAGCCCTATTTGGTGCAGTCTTATTACCGCGACATGGGCAACGGCAACCGCACGGCGATGAAGGAAGTGGATGCACCGCTGCTCATCGGCGCTCGCCACTGGGGCGGTGTGCGCATGGGCTACAAAATCTGAGGCTCAGCCACCGGTTGGGCTTACCCGCCTGTCAGGCTCATGTGGCGGCCCACGCAGCCGTCTGAAAAGTGGGCACCGGTTTTCAGGCTAACGGCTGCGAGAAAAAGCCGTGGGCCGTGGGCGTTTACCCGCCCGTCAGGCTAATATGGCGGCCCATGCAGCCGTCTGAAAAGTGGGTACCGGTTTTCAGACTAACGGCTGCGAGAAGAAAAGCCGTGGGCTGCTAAAGCTTACCCGCCGGTCAGGCTCATATGGCGGCCCACGGCCGGCTTGCGCGTTGAGCGGTCGATCACGAAATCATGCCCCTTGGGCTTCAGGCCGATCGCGCGGTCGATGGCGGCGAGCAGCGGGCCGTCGCTCTCGCTCTCGCGCAGGGGCTTGCGCAGGTCGGCGGCATCTTCCTGCCCCAGGCACATGTAAAGCGTGCCGGTGCAGGTGAGGCGCACGCGGTTGCAGCTTTCGCAGAAGTTATGCGTCAGGGGGGTGATGAACCCGATGCGTCCGCCCGTTTCGCGCGCGGTGAAGTAGCGCGCCGGGCCGCCCGTGCTGTGGCTGCTCTCTTCGAGCGTCATATGGTCCATCAGCATCGCACGCACGCGGGTCAGCGGCAGATATTGGTCTGCGCGCTGCGTCTCGATCTCGCCGAGCGGCATCACCTCGATGAAGGTGATGTCCATGCCGCGCCCATGCGCGAACTGGATCATCGGCACGATCTCATCCTCATTGAAGCCCGCCAGGGCGACGGCGTTGAGCTTCACCTTGAGACCGGCGGCCTGCGCGGCATCAATCCCCGCCATCACCTTGTTGAAATCGCCCCAGCGGGTGATCTCGCGGAATTTGTCGGCGTTGAGTGTATCGAGCGAGACATTGATGCGCTTGATCCCTGAATCAGCCAGCTCCTGCGCATATTTGGCGAGTTGCGAGCCGTTCGTGGTCAGCGTCAACTCATCGAGGGCGCCGGTTTCGAGGTGGCGCGAGAGCGAGCGGATCAACGTCATGATGCCCCGGCGCACCAAGGGCTCGCCCCCGGTCAGGCGCAGCTTGCGCACCCCGCGCGTCACGAAGGCCGAGCACACCCTGTCCAGTTCTTCCAGCGAGAGCAGATCTCCCTTGGGCAGGAAGGTCATGGATTCGCTCATGCAGTAATTGCAGCGGAAGTCGCAGCGGTCCGTGACGGATACGCGCAGATACGTGACGGCGCGACCAAAGGGATCGATGAGGGGAGCGGAAGAGGCCGGTGTGTGGGTCATGGGCGGTTTCGCTCGACGTTTGTTTTGTTCTTGGCTCAAATGTGACGCCGCGCGTGAGAATGACAAGGGGGGCTTTCCGCATCCGCCTCGTGCTTTGGTGCCATCGCTGCCCTATATGGGTTCCGTTGCCTTAGTGCGGCGCGGCGATACCGTCTCCGATCCGGATCAATTGCCGCGCGAACCGAAACCGAAAAAGCAGAAAACCATGTCCGAAACGATCTGGCCGACCGAACTCCGCCTTGCCGCCGACAAGCGCAGCCTCACCGTCGCGTTTGAGGATGGCGTCGCGGGAAGCGTCTCCGCCGAGCTTTTGCGCGTCAACAGTCCCTCGGCCGAGGTTCAGGGCCATAACCCGGATGAGAAGATCCTGCTCGCGGGAAAACGCAACGTGATGATCACGGGCATCGAGCCCATCGGCAATTACGCCGTCAAGCTGGTGTTCGATGACGGCCATGCCTCTGGCATCTATTCATGGACGCTCCTGCGCGATTTCGTGGTGCAGGGGCCGCAGTGGCAGGCGGATTATGAGGCCGAGATCGCACGTCGCGGCTGGAGCCGCGAGAGGTAGCAATCACAATGCTCCGGATGTGACAGGAGAGATAGTCCCGCATCAGCAAGTACTAGTGATCTTGTAGGTCTTGGCCGCAACGCCCTTTATCGCGTTTACGCAGGAGTGGACGTGAAAGGAGCTGATTTGTTCAGCCAGATCATGCGCAGATAAAATGCGTGCGTCTGGTGACGCCGTTTTGTGAGACCGAACTAATACGGTGCTGGAGTTGTATCCAGCAAACCCCGTATCTCGGATGATGGCGAAGTCATAACCCTGATTTTTTGTGAAACGGGATTCGTAAGCGCCGACCTTGAGCGCTACCCAGTCGAACAGGTCATGATTGTAGAAAAAATAATCCATCAGAAAAACAAGTGAAAGCGGCTTCACCGCTCCTCCGATTATTTTGGGCATAAAAGACATAACTTCACCCCTTACGGGTTGATTTTTACGGTCTGGCGTTTGGCGCGCATAAAAAAACCGGCCCCGAGGGGCCGGTTGCATTCTGGGCGATACGCCCAAAACCTTAGCGGGTCACAACCACGCGGGTGCCGACCTTCACGCGGGAGTAGAGGTCGATCACGTCTTCGTTGAGCATGCGGATGCAGCCCGAGGACACAGCCTGGCCGATGGTCTCCGGCTCGTTCGAGCCGTGGATGCGGTAGAGGGTCGAGCCAAGGTACATGGCGCGCGCGCCGAGCGGGTTGCCCTCGCCGCCTTCCATGTGGCGCGGCAGATCGGGGCGACGCTTGAGCATCTGGGGCGGGGGGGTCCAGGCCGGCCATTCCGCCTTGCGGGAGATGACCTGCGTGCCGGCCCAGGCGAAGCCCGGACGACCGACGCCCACGCCGTACTTGATCGCGCGGTTGCCGGGCAGGATGAAATAGAGGCGCTTCTCGACGGTGTTCACCCAGATGGTGCCCGGTGCAAGCTTGCCGGTGTAATCGACTTCCTCACGCGGAATCGGGGTGGCCTGAACGCGGCCATCCTGTTCAACCTGCAGCGGCTGGCGGGTGATCGGGTCGAACAGGAAAGCGGCGCTGGCCGCCGGAGCAAACGCAAGGCCAAGGAAGGCCGCAGCGCTGATCGTCTTGAAAAGACGCATGGTGGAATCCTCTGGAATCTGGAAACGGGCAAGCAAACACGACCGGGCTCGAAATGCCCGTCACGCAACACTTGTGATATGCCCGTTATGGTTTCTAAATTGCAAGCAGCCCTGCGCACAACTTCGTGAAACAGCGGGGGAGGGTATCAGGCTTTCGCAGGTTGTTGCGCTGCCGCCACAGCCCGCATGTGGCCCTTGCGAAAAAATCCTGACGGCACGCTTGACGCGGGCAGATGGTTTCGCCTATCAGCGGCTCCTCCGGGCGCGTAGCTCAGCGGGAGAGCATTCGCTTCACACGCGAAGGGTCACAGGTTCAATCCCTGTCGCGCCCACCATTTTCCTCCGGACCTTGACGTTAGCGTCGCCAGTCTCTGGCGGCTTTGGCGCGTCTGACCCACAAAAAAGCGCCCGCGGAAGCGGGCGTTGGGTCGTCATCGGCGTCTCTCAGGAGAGGAGGGCGTCAATCGCCGTATCCAACGCATCGAAATGGCTGATCACCTTGTCCGGGTTCAGCGCCTCGATCGGCACATCCGTGTAACCGAAGGTCACGCCGATCACCGGAATGCCCGCCGCGCGGGCTGTGTCCACATCCGTGCGCGAATCCCCGATCATGATGGCGCGCTGGCCTTCGCCCCCGGCCAAGCGGATGGTTTCCGTCAGGTGGCGCGGATCGGGCTTGAAGAACGGGAAGGTCTCGCGCCCGGCAATCGCCGCGAACTGCTCATGCACACCCAGACGCTTAAGCAGCGCATGCGAATGCTGCTCGGGCTTGTTGGTGCAGACCGCGAGCGTAAAGCCGCGCGCCTTGAGGCGTTCAAGCGCTGGCTCGACTCCCTCGAACAGGAAGCTCAGGTCGGCAATATGATCGAGGTAATGGACAAGGAAATCCTGAAACAGCGCCTCCAGCCTCTCGGGCAAGAGCGGACGCCCGGAAACCTTGAAGCCGCGCTCCAGCAGCGCGCGGGCGCCCGCGCCGACAAGATCGCGCGCTTTGGAGACGGGCAGGGGCGCAAGCCCCTCCTGCACGAGCAGATGGTTGAGCGTGCCCATGATGTCGGGCGCGGTTTCGGCGAGCGTGCCGTCGAGATCGAAAACGAGCGTCGTGCGCATGGTGAGCGAATGTCCGTGAAGGCGGGGCGTTGAGCCCTGATTGAGAAAGCGTGATGCCTGCCTACACTGGCCCCAACGATTCGCCAAAAGGGCGTGCCGGGAAAGCGAAGGAATGCCATGATGAAACGTGAATTTCGTGCTGTTTCTGGCTGTGCGCTGGTGCTGACACTGACCACAGGCGCAGCGCTTGCCCAGAGCTTTGCCTTTGCGCCCGCGCCCCAGCAGGATCTCAACCGCATCTACCGTATTGATGTGGCGAGCGGCGAGGTGACCGCCTGCCAGTTCGCCGTCAAGGATGACACCCCCATCGGCCTCACGCTGTGCTACCCCGCAGGGCAGGGGGCAAAGGCGGGTGAGCCGGGCGAATATGCGCTGGTGCCGTCCTCGCACAAGCAGGAGGCCGGCATCTTCCGCGTCAACCGGCGCAATGGCGCGGTCAGCGTATGTTACGTGCGCGAGGATCAGGAGGTTGTCTGCACGCCGCCTTCGAAGTAACGAAGGGGCGCCCTGCGCAAGCGGTCCGTTTGCGCCAACTTGCGAGAGAGCCATGTCCGACCATCTCAAGCGTCTTGCCGCTGAAAAAGCCGCCGAATGCGAGTTGCGCTCGGGCATGAAACTGGGGCTGGGCACCGGCTCCACCGCCAAGCATTTCGTGGATATCGTGGGGGAGCGCATCCGCTTGGGTGAGCACTATCTGTGCGTGCCGACCTCGGAAGCCACGCGCAAGCAGGCTGAATCCCTCGGCGTTCCGCTGACCACGCTCGACCAGATCGGCGAGATCGATGTCTGCGTCGATGGCACGGATGAATTCGATCCCGCGCTCAGCCTGATCAAGGGCGGCGGCGCTGCGCACCTGCGCGAGAAGATGGTGGCGCTGCGCTCAAAGCGCATGGTTGTCATCGCCGATGCCAGCAAGAAGGTGGCAAGGCTTGGTGCTTTCTCCCTGCCGCTGGAAATCGTTCCCTTCGCCCATTCTGTGACGGCACAGGCCATCGAGAAGGCTTTCGCCGGCCTCGGCATCAAGGGCGAGGTGCGCCAGCGCGTCAAGGACGGCGCGCCGGTGGTCAGCGACAACGGCAACCTCATCTATGATGGCGTCAATGACGGCATTCCCGATCCCGCTGCACTGGCGGCCAAGCTCGATGGCATCACCGGCCTTGTCGAGCATGGCCTGTTCGTCGGCCTTTGTTCCGCCGTTTATCTCGCCTCCGATGCGGGGGTTGCGGTGATTACGCCGAGCGCGTAACAGGCATCAGCGCGCGGGGTTCAAGCCCCTGCGTCCCAATTCAAAGGAAGTTTCCCATGGCTCGTCCGCACCTGAAGCTCGTTTCGGCCGCCTTCGCGCTGGCTCTGCTGTCCGCCCCCGCGCTGGCGCAGGCTCAGGCCCCGCAGCAGGGCATGGGCTCCAACATGATGAAGCAGGCGCTTGAAACCAAGTTCGCCGACTCGCACATCGCCATCGCCGTGCAGGTGCTCAAGGCCACCGGCATGACCCAGATCTTCCAGAACGCGGTGCCCAATGTCGTGGGTTCGCTCCGCGTCAACTTCACCCGCATGCGTCCGGAGCTGGCGAAGGACATCGAGGAATCGATCAAGGTGGTGGAAGCGGACGTCACAAAGGTCACCGATGAGGGCATGAAGGCCGCCGCGCGCTTTCTCGCCATCCGCATGAGCGAGGCCGAGCTGAAGGAAGTGCAGACCTTCCTCACCTCGCCGGTCGGCAAGAAGTATGTCGATAGCCTGCCGGGCGTCACCGAGGATGTGGTGCCCTTCATCGAGCTGTGGGGTCAGGAAGTCACCGGCCGCCTCACCGCCACCTTCCAGCAGGAGATGCTCAAGCGCGGCCACAAGCTCTGATCGCGCGGGGCTCACGGATTTGCGAAGGCGGGCTGTCCAGGCCCGCCTTTTTCTTTTGTGCAGCGCCCCCTAAATAAGGCGCAGACACGAGTGAGGCGACATGACCTTTGCAGCTGAGGTGGATCTTTTCGTCATCGGGGGCGGCTCCGGCGGTGTGCGCGCGGCGCGCATCGCGGCGGGCTATGGCGCATCGGTGATGCTGGCGGAGGAGTTCCGCCTTGGCGGCACCTGCGTCATTCGCGGCTGCGTGCCCAAGAAGCTCTATGTCATGGCCTCGCGCTATGCGAGCGCCTTCGAGGAAGCGCGCGGGTTCGGCTGGAGGACAGGGGCTTCCGAGTTCAACTGGCAGCGTCTTGTGGGGGCGAAAGAGGGCGAGATCACCCGCCTTGAGGGCCTTTACGCCAAGGGCCAGCAGGGCGCGGGCGTCGAGGTGGTCAAGCAGCGCGCGACCATTGAAGCCCCCGGCGTGGTCAAACTCGCTGATGGCCGCCTCATCAAGGCCAAGCACATCCTGATCGCCAGTGGCGGTCGCCCCAACATCGACCCCAAGCTGCCGGGGCGCGAGCATGTCGTCACCTCCAACGAGGTGTTTGATCTGGAAGAGTTCCCCAAGCGCGTCGTCATTGCAGGCGGCGGGTACATCGCGCTGGAATTTGCGGGCATCTTCCGCCTGCTCGGGGCGGAGGTCACGGTGGTCTATCGCGGCGCGCAGGTGCTGCGCGGCTTTGATCAGGATCTGCGCGACGGGCTGGTTTCGGCCTATGAGAAAATGGGCATCCGCTTCATTCTCAATGACACCTTCGCGCGCATTGATCGCACGGAGGGGGGCCTTGCCGCCACGTTGAAATCGGGCAGCGTTCTGGAGGTGGATCAGGTGCTCTTCGCGATTGGCCGCAGCCCGAATGTCGAGGGGCTGGGGCTGGAGAAGGCGGGTGTGAAGACCGACGCTGACGGTGCCATTCTCGTGGATGACGAGGCGCGCACCAATGTGCCGGGGCTTTACGCCGTGGGCGATGTCACCAACAGGGTCAATCTCACGCCGGTCGCCATCCGCGAGGGGCACGCCTTTGCGGACCGCACCTTTGGTGGCAAGGCGGTGAAGGTGGATTACGATCTCATCCCGACGGCCGTGTTCACGACCCCGGAGCTGGCGACCCTCGGCCTCACGGAATCCGAGGCCCGCGAGCGCTTCGATGTGGTCGATATTTACAAAACAGAGTTCCGCCCGATGCGGGCTACGCTTTCGGGCACCCCTGAGCGCACCATGATGAAGCTGGTGGTCGATGCCGCCAGCGATAAGGTCGTGGGGGTTCACATCCTGGGCGAAGGGGCGGGTGAAATGATCCAGTTGCTGGGCATTTCGCTGAAAATGGGGGCCACAAAGGCGGATTTTGACGCCACCATGGCGGTCCACCCCACCGCAGCCGAGGAACTCGTCACCCTGCGCACCCGCAGCGCGCGCCATGAGCGAGCAAACCCCTGACCCCGCCACACACGGACGCGTGAAAGCCTGAGCCTATCGTTTCCCTCGCCTTCCCGCGTCACTTGGTGTATCAACCGCGCCTTCGCCCGGCTCTTTCTGGGCGGTTTCCTTAAATTGTCCCTGTCAGGAAGAAAGACATGAGCACGAACGGTTCGAACCCCACCCGCCCCGCATGGTCGCCGGCGAGCTGGCGTTCTTTTCCGATCGTTCAGGTGCCGGAGTATCCCGATGCATCTGTGCTGAAGATGACCGAGGATCAGCTGGCCTCCTTCCCGCCGCTCGTTTTTGCGGGTGAGGCGCGCAAGCTCAAGAAGCAGCTGGCCAAGGTGGCGGCGGGCGAAGCCTTCCTGCTGCAGGGCGGCGACTGCGCCGAGAGCTTCGCCGAGCATTCGGCGGATCATATCCGCGATTTCTTCCGCGTCTTCCTGCAGATGTCGGTGGTGCTGACCTATGCGGCAGCCTCCCCCATCGTCAAAGTGGGCCGCGTGGCTGGGCAGTTCGCCAAGCCGCGTTCCTCGCCCATGGAAAAGGTGGGCGATGTGGAGCTTCCCTCCTATCGCGGTGACATCATCAACGGTTCGGACTTCACGCCCGCGGCCCGCATCCCGGACCCGCGCCGTCAGGTCTCGGCCTATCGCCAGTCGGCCGCGACGCTGAACCTCATCCGCGCTTTCGCCACGGGCGGTTATGCCAACCTCGAGAATGCGCATCGCTGGATGCTGGCCTTTGTTGAAGGCTCGCCCCAGTCGGAGCGCTATCACGAGCTGGCGAACCGCATCACCGAGGCGCTCGCGTTCATGCGCGCCATCGGCGTTTCCGGCGATACCCACCCGGAAATGCAGGTGACGGATTTCTACACCTCGCATGAGGCGCTGCTGCTCGGCTACGAGCAGGCGCTGACGCGTGAAGATTCGACCTCGCCGGGCAACTACTACGCTACTTCCGGCCACATGCTCTGGATCGGCGATCGCACCCGCCAGCCCGATCATGCGCATGTCGAGTTCTTCCGCGGCATCAAGAACCCGATCGGTCTCAAGTGCGGCCCCTCGCTCTCGGCGGATGGCCTGCTCCAGCTTATCGACGTGCTCAACCCCGCCAACGAGCCGGGCCGTCTCACCCTCATCGCGCGTTTCGGTGCCGACAAGGTGGGCGAGCATCTGCCGGGGCTCATCCGCGCCGTGGAGCGCGAGGGCAAGAACGTGGTGTGGTCCTGCGATCCGATGCATGGCAACACGATCTCGCTGGCGGGCTACAAGACCCGTCCGTTCGACCGGATCTGCTCGGAAGTGCGCTCCTTCTTCGAGGTTCACGCCTCCGAGGGGACCTATGCCGGCGGCATCCACCTGGAGATGACCGGCAAGGACGTGACCGAGTGCACCGGTGGCGCGAAGGCGATCACCGCCGAGGGGCTGGGCAGCCGCTACGATACGGCCTGCGATCCGCGTCTGAACGCCGAGCAGGCCATCGAAATGGCCTTCCTCGTCGCGGACCTGATCAAGAAGGAGAAGGCCGCGCGCGGCGTGGTGGTGCCCGAAGCGGCCGAATAAGCCGAACCTCGTCATGCCCGCCCTTGGGGCGGGTATCCACGACGTGCAAAACACCAAAGGCGGGGCATCAACCCCGCCTTTTTTGTGCCGCAACGCTTGCTTCAGCATTAACCAAACGCCAACAATCGCACCTTCCGCATAAGGGTTTTGTTAGGAATTGGCGGCATCCTGAGCCTCACAAATGAGGTTTCCCATGCGTCTTCACCTTGCCCTTATCGCTGCCGCCGCGCTGATGGCGGCCCCGCAAGCCGAAGCCCGCAGCGGCCGCAACGGTGCCTTGGCCGTTGGCCTTGCCGCCGGTGTTGTCGGCGGTGCGCTGCTGATGAATTCCACCCGTTCCGCACGGGCCATGCCGGTGGCGGAAGATGCGGAGATCGAGATTGAGCGCCCGCGCCCGCGTTATGTGCCGACCTGCCGCATGGAGCGCCGCCGCGTCTGGATCGACAGCGAGAGCTACACCTACAAGCGCGTGGAGGTCTGCGAGTAAGCAGCCCGAACAACGCGCAATCTGCGCCTGCAGCGGCCGCCTCCAAAGAAAGGGGCGGCCGTTTTGTTTTTGGCCTTGCTCTTCACAACCTCGGGAACCTTCTTGCTTCGCCCAGGTTTCGCCCTCAAGGTGAACAGGAGGCTAACAGCGCCGTTCAGATCAGGCTTATCTCGTCTGCGCTAGAACAGCCTCCATGAAGCCGGGCACGCCTTGGGATGAGCCCGGTCAACGCCCCGAAAGGGCTTCGGACAGGAGCATTGCCATGATCACCACCTCGCTGCGCAAGAAGGCCGCCGCGGCGGCGCTGGTCGCTCTCACGTTTGGCGCGGGCCTCACCGCCCAGACCGGCACCGCCGAAGCCCGTGGCGGACGCAACGGCGTCGCCGCTGTCGGCGCGCTGGCGGCTATCGCGGGTCTCGCGATTGTTGCGGGCTCCGCTCAGGCGCACGCCGGCCCGCAGTATTATGGCCATGATGACGGCTATGCTGCCCCGGTGCAGTATTTTGAGCGTGGCCCGTCCTCACGCTATTATAACGATGGCTATGAGCCGGAAGACGGCTACCGCCGTTCGCGCAAGTGGCGCCAGCGCGACTATGACTACGTCCAGCCGGGCTATGGCTACGGCGGGGGTGGCGGCGGTTGCCGCACCGAGCGTCGCCGCGTCAGCAACGGCTACAACTGGTTCTGGCAGGATGTGCAGGTCTGCAACTGAGATTGCGCACGCACCCTGAAAACAAACGAAGCCCGGCTTTTGGCCGGGCTTTTTGTTGTGCGGGCCAGCGTGCTGGCCCCGAATGGGTCAGAACTTCACGCCGCCGCCGACTCGCGCCGTATGGATCGCAACATCAGGGGCGTGGCCTCCCGCGCCGAGATGGATACGCTGATATTCCGCGCGCAGGAAGGTGTTCGGCATGATCTGGGCCTCGATGCCGCCACCGAACGCCAAGCCGACCGCGACCGAACGCTTGCCCACAGAGGTCGAAAAGGTGTCGCTGCCTAGAATAATGGGGGTGGCCGGGGTCGTCATGTCCCGACGAACCCAGGAACCGGTTACCGTGGCGCGGCCATCAAGATAGCCCAGCGACATGCCGAGCGAAAGGAACGGCATGAACATGCCGGTCGCATAACCGATACGCCCTCGAATGGTGCCATAGTCCTTGAGTTGCGCCCGCGCGACGGCCGAGCTCGTGGCAGCCAGTTCAATGCTGCCTGTTCGCTCAAGCAGCCCATTCGGCCCACTGGTGGTACCGATTCGCGAGTTGGCGCGCGTGTAATCGACTTCCATCCCGAGGACGACATCGTCCCAGAGGTAGTTCACGCCGGCGAAAAAGCCGAAGTTGCCACCGGTCTTGGCCTGTTCCTTGAAGTCGATGGTCTGCTGCACCAAGCTGGTCACACTTGAGTTGGGCACAGCAGCTTGGGAAAGTGGCCTGGCCATATTCGAAGCATTGATGTTCGTGCTGCTCGCACCAACAAAACCGCCCACATAGAACCCGCCCCAATCCTGCGCCGGGGCCACCTGCCGCGGGGTGGTTTCACCCGCATAGGAGCCGCGCAGATAATCAGCCGCCTGTGCCGAGGGGGTCGAAAGGCCTGCAAGAAGGCCAAAGGCGACCACAGGGGGAAGGGTTACACGAAACATGGCGGATACTCCTGGCCCGAGCGCGGGCGATTCCTGCATCCGACAATAATTCGGTAACGTTACCGCCCGGTTAAGTGGGGAATACTTTCCCTTTCCTGAAACGGAACAGCATTCGTGCGTGCCCGTTGTGAAGCCGCCTCCCGCGCGTTACATGAGGCGCATGAGCGCTTTGATGACCTTCCGCCTGCTTTTGGCCCAGCTGAACCCTGTCATGGGGGACATCACCGGCAACCTCGCCCGCATCCGTCAGGCCCGTGCCGAAGCGGCAGGGCAGGGGGCGCAGGTTGTGCTGTTTCCCGAGCTGTTCCTGCTCGGCTATCCGCCTGAGGATCTCGTGACCAAGCCCGCGCTGGAGGAGGCCTGCCGCAAGGCGCTGGATGAGCTGGCGCGCGAGACGGCGGATGGCGGCCCCGCGCTGATCATCGGCACACCATGGCGGCAGGACGGCAAGCTCTACAACGCGGTCGCCGTGCTCGATGCGGGCAGGATTGCTGCGGTTCGCTTCAAGGTGGATTTGCCCAATTACGGCGTCTTCGATGAAAAGCGCGTATTCGAGCCGGGTCCGATGCCGGGGCCGGTGATGCTGCGCGGCATCCGTTTCGGCATCCCCATCTGCGAGGATATCTGGAAGGAAGATGTCGTCGAATGCCTGATGGAAACCGGCGCGGAAGTGCTGCTGGTGCCGAACGGTTCGCCCTACGAGCGCGACAAAACCGATACCCGCCTCAATATTGCGGTGGCCCGCGTCACCGAAAGCCACCTGCCGCTCATCTATCTCAACCAGATCGGCGGGCAGGATGAGCTGGTGTTCGATGGCGCGTCCTTTGGTCTCAACACCGGTGGCCGCCTTGCCTTCCAGATGCCCGCCTTTCGCGAGGAAATGCGCCTCATCACGCTGGAAAAGCAGATCGGTGGCTGGCACATCGCGCAGGGCGAGTTGACCCATGTGGAAGAGGACGACGAGGCCGATTACGCCGCCTGCGTGCTGGGCCTGAAGGATTACGTGACCAAGAACCGCTTTCCCGGCGTGGTGCTGGGCATGTCGGGCGGTGTGGATTCGGCCCTCTGCTGCGCCATCGCGACCGATGCGCTGGGTGCGGAGAAGGTGCATGCCATCATGCTACCCTATCGCTACACCTCTCAAGAGAGCTTTGCGGATGCGAAAGCCTGCGCCGAGGCGCTCGGCGTGCGCTACGATATTCTCCCCATCGCCGAAGCGGTGGAGGGGCTGGAAGCCTCGCTCAAGCCGCTGTTCGAAGGCACGCCCCGCAACATCACCGAGGAGAACATCCAGTCGCGCGCGCGCGGCACGATCCTGATGTCGATCTCGAACAAGTTCGGGCCGATGGTGGTGACCACGGGCAACAAGTCCGAGATGTCGGTCGGCTATGCCACGCTCTATGGCGACATGAACGGCGGCTACAACCCGATCAAGGACCTCTACAAGATGCAGGTCTTCCGCCTGTGCCGCCTGCGCAACCGCTGGAAGCCGCCTTTTGCCAAGGGGCCGGACGGCGAGGTGATCCCCGAGAACATCATCATCAAGCCGCCCACCGCGGAACTGCGCGAGAACCAGAAGGATCAGGATTCGCTGCCCGAATACGAGGTGCTGGACGACATCCTCGAATGTCTCGTCGAGAAGGAAATGCATGTCGCGGAGATTGTTGCGCGCGGACACGACATCGCGCTCGTCAAGCGCATCGAGCACCTGCTTTCGATTGCAGAGTACAAGCGCCGCCAGTCCGCGCCGGGCGTGAAGATTACGCGCCGCAACTTCGGGCGCGACCGCCGCTATCCCATCACCAACGCTTTCCGCGACCCGCTTGCCTCGCCTTATGTGCCTGATCCCGCGCTCCAGCCGGAGAAGCCCAAGGTCATCGGCGAAGCTTATGACGGCTGACACCATGCCTCCTATCTATCGTTTTGCCCCGTCGCCCACGGGCTATCTACATATCGGCAATGCGCGCACCGCGCTCTGGAACGCGCTGCTGGCCAAAAAACGCGGCGGCACCTTCATCCTGCGTTTCGATGACACCGATCTTGAACGCTCGCGCCCGGAATACGCCGAGGCGATCCTCGAAGACCTCGCCTGGCTCGGCATCACGCCGGATCGCGTCGAGCATCAGTCTGCCCGCGCGGATCGCTATGTCGCGGGCCTCGAAGAGCTCAAGGCGCGCGGCCTCGCCTACGCCTGCTACGAGACGCCGGAAGAGCTGGAGAAGAAGCGCAAGCGCCTCGCCGCGCGCGGCCTGCCCCCGGTTTATGATCGCGCGGGCCTGAAGCTCACCGCCGAGGAGCGCGCGGCGCTGGAAGCCGAGGGGCGCAAACCGCATTACCGCTTCAAGCTCTCCGGCAATACCGCGCGCTGGAACGATGGCGTGCGCGGGGAAAGCCACATCGAGACTTCGAGCCTGTCAGACCCGGTGCTGGTGCGGGCGGATGGCACTTTCCTCTACACCTTCGCCTCCGTGCTCGATGACATCGATATGGGCGTGACGGACATCTTGCGCGGGGAAGATCACGTCTCCAATACGGCGGTGCAGCTGGAAATCTTTGCGGCCTTCCACGCTGCTCCTCCTCGTTTCGCGCACCACAACCTCATCACGACGCTTTCGGGCGAGGAGATGAGCAAGCGTAAGGGTACGCTCTCGCTGCGCTCCTTCCGCGAAGAGGGGATGGACCCGCTCGCCGTCGCGCTGGTGGCGGTGCTCACAGGCACTGCACTGCCGGTGAAAGAGGTGGAGAGCCTCGAAGCGCTGGCGGCCCTGCTGGACGAGCACATCATTTCCCGCGCGCTGACCAAGTTCGATCCGGCGGAAATTCGCGAGCTTTCCACGCGTCTTTTGCACCACAAGCCCTATGGCGCGGTGGCGGACAGGCTGGCGGCGCTCGGCATTGCGGGGGAGAAGGCGGAAAGCTTCTGGCTCGCCCTGCGCGGCAACCTGCACACGCTGGAAGAAGCCAAGGACTGGTGGGCGATCCTGTTCTCGCAGCAGCATTTCGGCGGGGATGAAGCGTTTCTTGCCGCTGCCGCATCGGCCCTGCCACCCGCGCCTTTCGATGAGCTTAGCTGGCCCACCTGGACCAAGGCGGTGTCGGCAGCAACCGGACGCAAGGGCAAGGAGCTGTTCATGCCGCTGCGCCTCGCGCTGACCGGGCGCGAGCACGGCCCGGAACTCAAGGCTGTCTTGCCTCTCCTGAGCCGCGACGAAGTCCTTGCTCGTTTAGGGTCGGCGCGACGTTCCTGATGATGGCGCGCGAGCCATCCTCACGGGTGGTTTCGCGCGTCACACCGTCTTCCGCACTGACATAGTTCTTCTTTTGCTGCACCGGGGGCGTCGTCTCGCCCGCCAGCTTACCCAGAGCATCCTTCTGGCGCGGATTTGTGCCCGGCACTTTCAGCTCCTTGGGGCGGCTCATGATTTCGGCCTGCTCCTTGGAGACAACGATGTCGCCCTTGCGCATCTCCACAAGGTCGGGCTTGTCCTTCATCGCGCTGGCCCATGTCTGCGTGGGGTGCTTGCAGATGCAGGCGAGATCGCGGTTCTCCTGATACTTCTTGGCCGCGGGCAGGGCGGTATAGGGCTCGCCGTCCCGTGCAGCGGCATCCTCGATCTGCCCGCCATAGGACATGAAATAGACCTTGGTCTGCGCGGCGGGGCACAGCGTCTTGCACACGTCCTCATATTCGTCGCGCGCGCGCAGCCCCTCGAAGTTGACCGGGAAGAAGAACCCGTCGCAGGTGCGCACGCAGACCGCAACCGAGCCACCCCGACGACGGCGCGGTTCATTCTCCTCGCCGTCTTCCCCGCGCAGGCTGTCGTCGAACGGCTGGATTCCGGGCGGGGCAACGCCGGGGCGCGGGTAGGATTCCACCGGCACTTCCGTCCGGTTGCCAAAGAGCCGATCGAGAATGCCGGGGCGATCATCCGGGCTGGCATAAAGCACGCCGCCGCGCGCCTGACGCGGCTCCGGGCGCTGGTTGCCGTCACAGCCATAGCGCTGCCATGCGGCGATCAATTGCGCGCGGCGCTCGTCCATGCCCCCGCCCTCCGCCGCGCGTATCTGCGCCTGAAGCTGGCCGGCCTGCGCCTTGAGCGGCCCGCACACGGGCGGCGGCCCCCCAAGCCCCAGAAACCCGCTGGAGCGGAAGCAGTCATTGCTCTGAAGCGCCAGCTGCACGCGCCCGAGTTCGCGCCGCAACCCGCTTGTATTGCCCGAGGGGCGCGAGCGCGGCAGCGAGGCCATTTCCGCGCGGATCTGCTGGCATGCGGGTGACTGGGCCTGTGCCTCGATCGCGGGCAGGCTGGTTGCCCCCGCAAACCCCAGTGTCAGCACGAAGAGAAGACGTGAAAACGGTGACATGAGGCCCGGACATTCTGGCGGCTGGCGGGCCTGCCCCGGCAAAAACAAGTGCCGGTCAGCGGGCTGAAGGCCGAGGGAAGACAATACGCAACAAAGAATATCCGGAAGCTATGCGGCGTGAAAAAGGCAGGCGCAAGACCTGCGAAGGGTCTTCCCCGCCTTCTTTGTCAGGGGCGCGACCTCAGCGCTTGATGCGCGTGCGCAGCATCAGGGTTTCGTACGAATACTCACCCACCTGCCACCACAGGGCCTGCTCGCCCATGTAGTCATTCACACTGTCCAGCGCCTTCTTGAACAGCGGATTGGTGGCCGCCGTTTCATTGTAGAAGGCGTTGGCCTCGCGATAGGCCGCTTCCATCACATCCATGGAGAAGGGACGCAGCTCCGTGCCGCGGCTGAGCAGACGGCGCAGCGCGGGCGCGTTCACGGCGTCATACTTGGCCAGCATCCAGTTGTTGGCGGCTTCTGCCGCATTGTTCAGAACCGCCTGATAGAACTTCGGCAGCTTGTTCCACTGGTCGAGGTTTATGATCGAGTGGAGCATCGCCCCGCCTTCCCAGAAGCCGGGGTAGTAGTAATACTTGGCGACCTTGGCGAAGCCGAGCTTCTCGTCGTCATAGGGGCCGACGAACTCCACCGCATCAATGGTGCCCTTTTCCAGCGCGGGGTAAATGTCGCCCGGCGCGATCTGCTGCGGCACGACGCCGAGGCGCTCAAGCACTTTGCCGCCCGTGCCGCCGATGCGGAACTTGAGGCCTTTCAGATCGTCCAGCGTGTTCACTTCCTTGCGGAACCAGCCGCCCATCTGCGTACCGGAGTTGCCGCACGCAAGGCTGATGGTGTTGAACTTGGCGAGGCTCTCGTTGATGATCTCCTTGCCGCCCGCGAAGTGCCACCACGCATGCTGAAGGCGCGCATTGGGACCGAAGGGCATGCCGGTGCCGAAGCCGAGGGTCGGGTCCTTGCCGTAATAGAAATAAGTCGGCGAATGGGCCGCCTCCAGCGCGCCGGAAGACACCGCGTCCAGCGCCTGCAAACCGGGGACGATTTCACCGGCCGCAAAGGTCTGGATCTGGAAGCGATTGTCGGTGGCTTCGGCCACGTACTGTGCGAAAATCTGCGCGGTGCCATAGATGGTATCGAGCGACTTGGGGAAGCTTGAGGTCATTCGCCACTTGATCTCGGGCAGCGACTGCGCCACCGCAGGGGCTGCGACCCCCGCCACAAGACCTGCCGAAAGACCACCCAGAACCGCACGACGACGCATCGTTTCACTCCGCTTGAGCAACAGCGCGCGAGTCAAGCGCGCCCAATCGTTTAGCGCAGGACAATGGGGCGGAGAGCGCATCGAAACAACCCTGTTCAGGTCAAATTTCCGCGCTTTTTGGCGGCGCAGCCTTTTAAATGTCGCGCGGGATGCTTATCTCCACGGCGTGCTTCACTTCAGGAGGAAAACGATGCGCGCCGCCCCCCTTGCTGTCCCGGCTATCCTTGCGGCAACGCTTGCCGCCGCCCTGACGGGCGCAAGCCCCGCAGTTGCGCAGTCGCCGGATCTCATCTTCAAGAAGTCCACCGTTTTCCGCCTGCTCACCCCGAACGACAAGCTGGCGACCTACGCCATCGATGATCCGGAAGTGGAAGGCGTGGCCTGCCATTACACCGTGCCGGAAAAGGGCGGCGTTGCGGGATCGCTCGGCCTCGCCGAGGAAGTGTCGGACATCTCGCTCGCCTGCCGTCAGGTGGGGCCAGTGCGCTTCAAGGCGAAGTTCGATCAGGGCGATGTGATGTTCCGCGAGAGCCGCTCGATCCTGTTCAAGCGCATGCAGATTGTGCGCGGCTGCGATGCCAAACGTAACGTGCTGGTTTATCTGGTCTATTCCGACAAGCTGATTGATGGCTCGCCGCAGAACTCCACCTCCACCGTGCCGATCATGCCCTGGGGCTCGCATGAGCCGCCGCGCTGTGGCGATTGGGTGAAGTAAGCAACAAAAAAGGGGCGCCTGGCGCCCCTTTGCAGTTCAGTATGCTGGTTGATCAATCGCGACAGGTGATCACGAAGACATCCGCCGGCTTGGCGGTGGCCGTGGTGCTCACCGAGCCGGTGATCTCGTCCGGCGCAGCGGCGCGATAAGACATGGCATTGCGGAAGCCCTTGGCCTCGCACCATGCATCGGCGACGATACGCCCGCAGCTGGACTGGCCGCCGAGGCATTCCTGCGTGCCATAGCCGTCGTTTCCGGCGATGATGAAATCCTGCACGCGCGGCTTGGCCATGCAAACAGGGGCCAACACCACAAGAGCGGCGAGAATCGCCGTGCCGGGGATCGAAATTCGATGAAGCATGTTCAACAGCCTTGTTTGGCGAGCCTGATGAAGACGAACCAAGGCATCATTGCGGCATTGCGTTAACGATGTGTTGACAGGGGAGGAATTTGCATCCGTCAGTTGCAAATTTGCGGTAGCCCGGCAAATTTTGCCGGGTACTGTCCTTGGCGACTTGGCAGGCCCTGCACAGAATAACGGGGAATCATCCCGCGCTTGACCGAGGCGCCCGGATGCAGCATCCTGTCGCAATGCACAAGACAGATGTGACCCTCATCACCATCTCGATTTGTGGCTAGCGCGCATCGCTCGCTGGCCCAACGTCTCGCATTTCCTCCAAGGTCGTGTAGATGAAGGTCCCGGCGGGACCTTTCAGACTTGGAACGACCATGGCGAAGCTTCATCTGCACAACACGCTCACACGGAAGAAAGAGCCGTTCGAGCCGATCGATGCCAAGAATATCCGCATGTATGTCTGCGGACCCACGGTCTATGACTTTGCCCACATCGGCAACGCGCGCCCGGTTATCGTGTTCGATGTGCTTTTCCGCCTGCTGCGGCATCTTTATGGGGCGGATCACGTCACCTACGCCCGCAACATCACGGACGTGGATGACAAGATCAACAAGCGTGCTTTCGAGCGCTGGGACCATAAATCGAGCCTCACCAAGGCCATCCGCGACCTTACCGACGGCACGCTGGAACAGTTCCACAAGGATGTGGATGCGTTGGGCTGCCTGCGTCCCACCCACGAGCCGCGCGCCACCGATTTCGTCAGCAACGGCGAGCAGCCGCTCGATATGGTGCGCGTCATCGAGAAGCTGATCGCCAACGGCAATGCCTATGCCGCCGAAGGCCATGTGCTGTTCAACGTGCCCTCGATGGAAGGCTATGGCGCGCTGGCCCGCCGCCCGAAGGACGACATGATCGCGGGGGCGCGCGTCGAAGTCGCGCCCTACAAGCGCGACCCGATGGATTTCGTGCTCTGGAAACCCTCTGATCCCGCGACCGAACCGGGCTGGGACAGCCCTTGGGGCTATGGTCGCCCCGGCTGGCATATCGAGTGCTCGGCCATGTCCGGCGCGCTCCTCGGTGAGGTGTTCGATATCCACGCGGGCGGGCTGGACCTCATCTTCCCGCACCATGAGAACGAAATCGCCCAGAGCTGCTGCGCCTTCGGCAAGCCGGGCCAGCCCAACCCGCTCATGGCCCGCTACTGGCTCCACAACGGCTTTCTGCAGGTCGAAGGGCAGAAGATGTCCAAGAGCTTGGGCAACTTCCGCACCATCCGCGAAGTGCTGAATGATGGCTGGAGCGGTGAGGTCGTGCGCCTGACGATGCTCAAGACCCACTACCGCCAGCCGATTGATTGGACACTGAAGAGCCTGGAGGAGAGCCAGAACGTTCTTGATAACTGGGCTACGATCCTGCGCAATTTTGCTGAGCCGGAAGTGGCAGGGGAGAAGGCCCCCGCAGAATTCATTGATGCGCTCGCCGATGATTTGAATATTTCGTCGGCACTCGCGGTGATGCATGGCTTTGCGCGTGGTGCACGCGGCGGTGATCGTGCTGACGCGGCAAAGCTTTTCGACTGCTTGTCGCTTCTTGGGATCGACATCAGCACGCATCAGGCGAAGGCGGATGCTCTCGATTTTCAAGAAGCTATCGATCCGGCCTTCGAGCAGTACATAACCGCCGCCATCGAAGCCCGCCTCGCTGCCCGCGCCGCCAAGAACTGGGCCGAGAGCGATCGCATCCGCGATGAACTCGCCTCCAAGGGCATTCAGCTCAAAGACGGCAAGGACGCCAACGGCAATGCCATCACCACATGGGAGGTGAAGCGATGAGCGCGCATTTGACCGGCGGGTGCCAATGTGGCGCCGTGCGCTTTTCCTGCGAAACGCTGGGCCGCGCCTCCATCTGCCATTGCCGCATGTGCCAGAAGGCCTTCGGCAGCGCCTTTGGCCCGCTGGTGACCGGCAAGGGGCTGGTGTGGACCAAGGGGGAGCCCAAGCGCTTCCGCTCTTCCAACAAGGTGTCACGCGGTTTTTGCGCCGAATGTGGCACGCCGCTCACCTATGAATTTGACGGCTATGGCGTTGAACTCGCCATCGGTGCCTTCGATCGCGCCGCCGACATCGCCCCTGTGGTGCAAGTCAACGAGCAATCGCAGTTGCCGTGGTTTAACAGGCTGAACGCCCTGCCCATCCTTAGCGTCGAGGAAAAGTCGGCTCGCGCGCCGATTTTCTCGGAAGTTGTCTCCCGCCAGCATCCGGATCACGAGTCATGAGCGCGCTCTCCTTCCGCCCCTACCTGCCGCGTGATGCCGAGACTCTGGCCGCACTCTTCGCCGAGTCCATCCTCACGCTGGGCGAGGACCACTACTCCGAAGGGCAGCTCGCCGCTTGGGCCACGTTCGGGGAAGATGCCGCATCTTTCGGGGCGTTTCTGGCCGGGTTCACCACCATCGTCGCCGAAACGGAGGGCGAGATCGTCGGTTTCGCGTCCCTCAAGGACGACAAGCACATCAAGATGCTCTACGTGCTGCCGGACGCCGCGCGCCAAGGCATCGGCAAGGCGCTGGTCAACGTGATGGAGCTGCTGGCGGCCAAGCGCGGCGCGGAGGCCTTGAGCGTCGATGCGTCGGAAGTCGCGGTGCCGCTGTTCGAAAAATTGGGCTACGAGGCCCAAAAGCGCAACACCGTCATGATTGAAGACGAGTGGCTGGCCAATACCACGATGAAAAAGACGCTGCCGAAAGGCGCGCCGCAGGCAGCAGGAAACGCCTGACATGAGCACTTCTGAACACGCCGCGAGCAAGACCGCGAAAGAACGCCTCTATCTCTTCGATACCACCCTGCGTGACGGCGCGCAGACCACAGGCGTCGATTTCTCGCTCGCCGACAAGGGCAAGATCGCGGCCATGCTCGACAAGCTCGGCGTCGATTTCATCGAGGGCGGCTACCCCGGGGCGAACCCGGTGGACACCAAGTTCTTTGAGAATCCGCCTGCTACCCGCGCCTGCTTCACCGCCTTCGGCATGACAAAGCGCGCGGGCGTCTCGGCCTCCAATGATCCGGGGCTGGCCGCGCTCACGCAGTCGAAAGCCAGTGCGATCTGCTTTGTTGCCAAATCGTGGGATTACCACGTCGAATTCGCGCTGGGCTGCACGCTGGAGGAAAACCTCGAGAGCATCCGCGACAGCGTTCAGGCGGCGATTCGTGCCGGCAAGCGCGCGATGATCGACTGCGAGCACTTCTTCGACGGCTTCAAGGCCAATGCGGATTACGCGCTCGATTGCGCCCGCACCGCGCATGAGGCGGGGGCGGAATGGGTGGTGCTGTGCGACACAAACGGAGGCACCCTGCCGCATGAGGTGGATGGCATTGTCCGCGCGGTGAAAACCGCGATCCCCGGCATCAATCTAGGCATCCACGCGCATGATGACACCGGGCAGGCCGTGGCCAATTCGCTGGCGGCGGTGCGCGCGGGCGCACGCCAGATTCAGGGCACCCTCAATGGTTTGGGCGAGCGTTGCGGCAATGCGAATCTGATCACCATCATCCCCACGCTGAAACTCAAGGAGTTTGCGGATTGCTTCGAGATTGGGGTTTCGGATGAGGCCCTCAAGGGCATCACCGCGCTCTCGCGCGGCTTCGATGAGCTGCTCAACCGCGTGCCGAACCGCCAGAGCCCTTACGTCGGTGTCTCGGCCTTTGCGACCAAGGCGGGCATCCATGCCTCGGCCCTGATCAAGGACCCGAAAACCTACGAGCATGTGCCGCCCGATGTGGTGGGAAACCGCCGTCTCGTGCTGGTGTCCACGCAGGCCGGCAAGTCCAACGTGCTGGCCGAGCTGGAACGCCTCGGCGTCACGGTGGAGAAGAACGATCCGCGCCTCGCCCGCCTGCTGGACGAGGTGAAGGTCAAGGAGGCGCAGGGCTATTCCTACGAGGGGGCGGATG
>JAIUNQ010000220.1 GCA_020161475.1 Pseudomonadota bacterium
CCGGTTGCGCGCTGGCCTGTTCGTTCTCGTCATCGGACGAGTTCTACGCCGACATCATCCATGAGCGCCGCGCCTCCGGCGTCTATGGCGTGCCGTGGTACCGCACGCCCGCCGCGGCGGTCTGCGCCGGCGTGGTGGTGCTCGCCCTGGCGTTGCTCGCCATCTGATCCGTCCCTTGAAACGAAACGGGGCGCCCTCGCGAGCGCCCCGTGACGTGTTGCTGTCCGCTCGCGCGATCAGCCGGAATAGTACATGTCGTACTCGACCGGATGCGGGGTGTGCTCGAAGCGGATCACTTCCGTCATCTTCAGCTCGATATAGCTGTCGATGAAGTCGTCATCGAACACGCCGCCGGCCTTGAGGAAGTCGCGATCCTTGTCGAGGCTCTCGAGCGCTTCGCGCAGCGAGCCGCAGACCGTCGGGATCTTCTTCAGTTCGGCGCGCGGCAGATCATAGAGATCCTTGTCCATCGCATCGCCGGGGTGGAGCTTGTTCTTGATGCCGTCGAGACCCGCCATCAGCAGCGCGGCGAAGCAGAGATACGGATTCGCCAGCGGATCGGGGAAGCGTACTTCGACGCGCTTCGCCTTCGGGTTGGTGGTGTAGGGGATGCGGCACGAGGCCGAGCGGTTGCGCGCCGAATAGGCGAGCAGCACCGGCGCCTCGAAGCCCGGCACCAGACGCTTGTAGGAGTTGGTGGTCGGGTTGGTGAAGGCGTTGATCGCCTTCGCGTGCTTGATCACGCCGGCGATGTAGGAGAGGCAGGTCTCCGACAGGTCGGCGTATTTGTTGCCCGCGAATGTCGGCTTGCCGTCCTTCCAGATCGACTGGTGCACGTGCATGCCCGAGCCGTTGTCGCCGTAGATCGGCTTCGGCATGAAGGTCGCGGTCTTGCCGTAGGACTGGGCCACGTTGTGGATGGCGTACTTGTAGATCTGCATGTGGTCGGCCATCGTGACGAGGGTGCCGAACTTCATGCCGAGCTCATGCTGAGCCGAGGCCACTTCGTGGTGGTGCTTTTCGACCACAACGCCCATCGAGGCCATCGCCGCGAGCATTTCGCCGCGCATGTCCTGGCAGGAGTCCTGCGGGGGAACCGGGAAGTAGCCGCCCTTGGTGTCGATGCGGTGGCCGAGGTTGCCGCCCTCGTAATCGGCGTCCGAGTTGATCGGGAGCTCGGTGTTGTCGAGCTTGAAGCCGGTGTTGTACGGGGTGGTGGCGAACTTCACGTCGTCGAAGATGAAGAACTCGGCTTCCGGGCCGAAATAGGCGGTGTCGCCGATGCCGGTGGAGGCGAGGTAGGCGAGCGCCTTCTTGGCGATGCCACGCGGGCAGCGGCCGTAGGTTTCGCCGGTGGCCGGCTCGAGAACGTCACAGTTGATGACGAGGGTCGAAGCGGCGAAGAACGGGTCCATGCAGGCGGATTCCGGATCCGGCTTCAGGAGCATGTCCGACTCATTGATGGCCTTCCAGCCGGCGATCGACGAGCCGTCGAACATGATGCCTTCTTCGAGGGCTTCTTCGTCAACGATGGTGACGTCGAAGGTGACGTGCTGCCACTTGCCGCGCGGATCGGTGAAGCGGAAGTCGACGTACTTCACGTCGTTTTCCTTGATGAACTTCAAAACATCCTTAGCCGTCTTCATAACGCGTCGTGTCCTTTGGTGTTCGACGTTACGTTCCAAGAGCAGGCGAACCTGCCCGGTGAAATTCCCTGTTGGTCATTCCCGAACCGTTCAAGGTTCCGGGCCTACCCCATTCAACCGGAGGCACGGGTTTCCTCCCTCCGGCACCCCGGCGCTGCGCAAGCTCCTTCAGCCGCGCGGCGCCTTCACGAAATCTGGTCGCGCCGTGCTCAGACGGCATCCCCCCCGGTTTCGCCGGTCCGGATGCGGACCGCCTGTTCGATGCTGGAAACAAAAATCTTGCCATCTCCGATACGGCCGGTCTGGGCGGCGGATTTGATCGCCTCGATGGCCTCATCGACGAGGGAATCGTTGAGAACGACTTCCATCTTCACCTTGGGAAGGAAATCGACGACGTATTCGGCACCGCGGTACAGCTCGGTATGGCCTTTCTGGCGGCCGAAACCCTTGGCCTCGATCACGGTGATGCCCTGCACGCCAATGCCCTGAAGCGCCTCTTTCACTTCGTCGAGCTTGAAGGGTTTGATGATCGCTTCGATTTTCTTCATATCCGGCCTCCCGCAGGCACCCTCGTGCCTGATCCGCGTTGTCTCACCACGAAAGAAGGAAATGCGTCAATAGCATGCCTCCGCTTTGCCGGGCTGTGAGCCAAGCAAAATGACGTTGAGATGAAAATGTGATCGTCTCGCCTAAAAAATAGGCAATCTGCACAAATCATCACAAGCGTCGCGCGTAAGGCTCGACGCGGTTCACGTCACCTCGAACCATGTCGCAACGCCCGTGCCGTAATGCTCGGCCAGCGTCGAACGGATGGCCCATTTGCCGGGGTTGTCTGCCACCAGCGCGAGAATGGCTTTGGAGCGGGGTGCCATGTAAAGCGTGTCCAGAAAATAGGGCTCCCAGCCGTCATCATAGGCGTGCAGCAGACGGAACGCGTGGCCATGCACACCAATGACCTGCGGCCATGCCGTTCGGTTCTCGATGGTGAGCACGAAGACCGCGCCTTTTTTCATTTTTGCTACGGGGCGGCGGGTGTAGCCGCCGAAGATCTCCGAGCCGTTGGGCGGGGACGAGAGCACAAAGACGCTGCGGGGGGCGGGGAAGCGCTTGCGCAGGGCATCCTGCTCGGCTTCTTTCGGATCGGTGCCGATGCCGCCCTCGATCGCCATGCTCTTCCGCACGGCGTCCTGCAGGCGAATGGCAGGCGGCAAGCCGGGGTCGGGCAGGGCGGCGAGGGCGCCGCGCGGCGGAATCGGGGTACCGACTGTCTTGAAGGTATAGAGCGGAAGGCCGTCGCCGAGGCGGGCCTGCACGGCCCCGGCCACGCCAGCCTCCTGCGGGGCCTGAAGCACCAGCTCTATCCGCGTGGCGGGTGCCATGATCACGGTGCGCTTGAGGGGATCGAAGGGCTGGCAGGGGGTCGAATCAATCGCGAAGACCTGCGCCGGGTAGCCCGCGACCTTGATCGGCACCACCCGGGCATTGGCGACATTGACCATGCGTACGCGGATGCGTGCGCCCGGCCGCACATCTAGGTGCGCCGGGGCAGGGGCATTGTTGACCGCCAACTTGTTGCCGAGACGACCAAGCCGCGCGGCATCCTCCAGCGCGAGAAAATCACCGGCCAGCGCGCCCTTGTCATCCAGACGCCAATCGGAGAACGCCAGCACAAGGTCATGGTCGAAGAGGGAGGTGTCAGTGGCGGCTTCCTCGACGATCACCACCGCAAAGAGGCCGCGCGCGTTCTGTTCCGCCACGCTCTCGGGCAGGACCGGTTGCAGGATGAAGGTGCCCGCCTGCGTGCCGGGCAGGCTGATGATCTGCTTGCCGCCGGGGGGAACAGGTTCGCGCGTCAGCACCGGTGTGCCATCGGCGCTGTTGGGGCCGCGCATGCCGCGCAGATGCAGCGCAAGGGGCTGGTTGAGCGCGTTTTCCACCTCGATCTCAAAGGGTGTGCCGGCACGAAGGCGCAGCACAGGGAAGCTTGCGGTGGGGGCATCGGGCTGCGTCAGGCGCATCAGATCGGAAAGGGGGGATTTCTCGTCGCCGAGGCGCGCCTTGTAGGCCTCTGCGCGCAAGCTGAAACGGCGCGGGGCGGGCTTTTCCGCCATTGGCTTGTCCGCGCCGGCCTTCACTTGCGCCTCGGCCAGCGGGGGCAGGGCGCAGGCCATGACAAAGGCACCGGCTCCCTCAAGGATGTGGCGGCGGCTGGTGGCGGGACGCTGGCGGGATGTCATCGTTTCAGGCGCTTCCAAGGTTTTCCGGCGAGGGCGAGCATTGATCATGTGTCGCCAGAGCAGGAGATGCCAAGATCAGGGCGAGCGGGATTTGGGTGCCCGCGTTGTGTGCGCCCAAGATTTTTGCTGCCAAGATTTTTGCTGCGGAGTCGAAAAAGCGTGATATAGAGCCGCGCTTCAACCGG
>JAIUNQ010000221.1 GCA_020161475.1 Pseudomonadota bacterium
GATGACTGGCGCCCCGTCGCCGATATCACCGAAGCGATTGCAGCCCTGCCCGAACGTGGCGCGCGCATTTTCCTCGCCACCGGGCGTCAGAACGTCGCGGATTTCGCCAGAAAGCCCGAAAACTTCTATCTTCTGCGCTATATTGAGCCGCCTAAGATTATTCCGCTGCCGGATTACGTCGGCCTTGCCGGGCGTGGTCCCTTCACGGTGGAAGGCGATACCGCCGTCATGCGCGCGCACCGCATCACGCATCTTGTCGCCAAGAACGCGGGCGGAGACGCGGCGCGCGCCAAACTGGAGGCCGCGCGAGCGCTCTCCATCCCGGTCATCATGATCGAGCGTCCCGCCGTGCCGGAGCGGCTGCGGCTGGAGACGCCCGAAGCTGTGATGGATTGGCTCGCTCATGAGGCCTCGTGAGAGCGCGGGGTAAAGACATAAGCCCCCACGCGGCGCGTCTCGGCGTTGCCGAGGATGACGACGGTGCGCATGTCGGCCATCTCCGGCCTCGCCTCGGCCAGCGTCACAGTGGTCAGCACCTCTTCCGGCGTTGAAACCGCGCGGGCGAAGGAAATCAGCCGGTCTGGCTCGCATTCCTCCCGCAAAATCTCGAGCACGCGCACAAACTGGTGCGGCCGCGATTTGGACCGGGGGTTATAGAACGCCATGGCAAACCCGGCCTGTGCGGCAAGGCGCAGCCGCTTTTCTACCACCTCGAAGGGCTTGAGATTATCCGAGAGGTTGATGGCGCAGAAATCATGCCCCAGCGGCGCACCCAGCTTGGCGGCTGCCGCCAGCATGGCGGTGATGCCGGGCAGCACGCGCACCTCGGCGGTTTGATAGGTCGGTGTCTTCTCCATCGCCTCGAACACGGCGGAGGCCATGGCGAATACACCGGGATCGCCGGAGGAAACGACGACCACCTTCTTGCCCGAAGCGGCCATTTCCAGCGCGTGCTTCGCGCGCTCCAGCTCCTGCCGGTTGTCGGTGGGGTGCAGGTTCAAGCCCTCGCGCGGGGCAATGCGCGCGACATAAGGGATATAACCCACAATATCGGTCGCCTCGCCCAGCGCGGCGGAAACTTCCGGGGTCACCAGCACCTGCGCGCCGGGGCCAAGGCCTGCAATGGTCAATGTGCCGGTCATGGCGTTGCCTTCATCGGCCGACGTCCGTTGCCATGGACGATCACGACCGAGAAATAAGGCGGCTTGGCATCCCCTGCCTCGGTGAGCTTGGTCACGCGCTCACCCGCCATAGTGCCGCGTTCGACCAGCCAAGCCGCCTCGAACCGCCCGGCGGCATGGAGCGCACGGCGCACCTTGGGCAGGTTGCGGCCCAGCTTCATCACCACGAAGGCATCCGCCTGACGCATGTGATGCGCCAGCATCTCCTCCGGCAGCGTCCCCGCCAGAATGGTGGTGACATCATCGCCCCAGGCCATCGGCACCCCCGAGGCCGTCCAGCAGCCCGAAGCGCCGGTGATGCCGGGGATCACCTCGATCTCGATGCGGTCCTTGAGGCGCTCGTAAAGGTGCATGAAGGAGCCATAGAAGAAGGGGTCGCCCTCGCAGAGCACGACCACATCCTCGCTTTTCACCAGTGTGGCGAGGCGTTCCGCCCAATCGTCATAAAACCCGGCCAGCGCCGCATTGTACTCCGCGCTCTCCACCGGCAACTCGGTGGTGACGGGGTATTCCATGGCATGCTCGATGGCATCCGCCCGGAGCATCCCCTCCACGATCTGCCGCGCCTGACCGGGGCGTCCCGCCTTGCGGAAGTAGGCAATATGGTGCGCAGAGGTGATCGCGCGGTGCGATTTCACGCTCATCAGATCAGGGTTTCCGGGGCCAAGGCCCGCGCAGATCATCTTGCCCATCGTTTATTCCTTCAGGCTCGCCAGCGCGTTGATCGCCGCGACCGTCACCGCCGAGCCGCCAAGCCGCCCCATCACGCTCATCGCGGGAACCGGCGGGGCCGCCATCAGCGCCTCTTTGGATTCCGCCGCCCCGACAAAACCGATGGGGCAGCCGATAATCGCGGCGGGGCGGGGGCAATCCGGGTCTTCCAGCATATTGAGCAGGTGAAACAGGGCGGTGGGCGCATTGCCGATGGCGACCAGCGCACCTTCAAGATGCGGTCGCCAGAGTTCAAGCGCAGCAGCAGAGCGCGTGTTGCCCATCTCCTCGGCGAGTTTGGGAACAACGGGGTCATGCAGCGTGCAAAGAATGGCATTGTTCGCAGGCAGGCGCGGGCGGGTGATGCCCTCGCTCACCATGCGCGCATCACAGAGGATGGGCGCACCGGCTTGCAGTGCCGCGCGGGCGACCTTCGCGAAATCGGGCGAAAAGCGCACATGCTCGGCCAGCCCCACCATGCCCGAGGCATGGATCATGCGCACGACAACCGGTTCCTCCTCAGGCGTGAAGGCGGCAAGGCGCGCCTCCGCACGGATGATGGAGAAGGACTGGCGATAGATCTCGGCGCCGTTCTTTTCGTAGAGGTGCGGCATCAAAGCGCTTTCAGGATGTCGTTTGGATCAGGCGGAAGCCCGGTGATTGCGGGAGGTGCGGCGGCATTCCCATCGCGGATCAGATCAAAGCCTTCAGGTGTCGCCACCAGTGTCAATGGCGCTGGATCGGGATGGGCGCAGCCTTTGGCGCAGCCCGAGAGATGGAGCAACCCCTGCTTGCGAATGAGGGGCGCGAGTGCGCGGGCCAGCGCGCGCGTCGGCTGATGCGCCTGCACGCAGCCCGGCGCTCCGGTGCAGGCGATGACGCGCAGCATGGGGTCATCGCCCCGGGTGATGATCTCCGGCAGATCCGGCAGGGTGGTTGCTCCTTCCACCAGCAGCATCCGCCATGGGGTGATACGCAGATTTCCCAGGTGCGCCAGTGCTGCAAGCGTCTCCGCCTGCATTTGCCCGAAGGCAAAGCCAATGAGTGCGCCTTGCGGGTGAAGACCGGGCAGCGGCGGGGTGAGGCTATCGGGGTTGCGCGCATGACGGGCAAAATTCTCCGGCAGGCTCACCTTGGCCAGATGCTTGCGCATCCGCCCACGTCCCTCGGGCGCACCGCCCGAGGCAAGAAACCAGCGTGCCAGCGCGATAGCCGCCGAAATGGCTTCTGCCTCGCTCACCCTGAGACCGTGGGGTGCGCCATCGGCGATGACGAGAAGGTCACCTTGTGCGTCGCGCTCGAGGCGGATGTCGGTGGAAATATCGCGCAGGACAGGTGCTGGGCCGCAATCCACGGCAAAACCGAATTTGCTCGGCAGCGCGGGCGCATCGGGGGCCGCCAGCGCCGTTTCCAAGGCCCGTGCGAGGCGAGGCGTGGCATCGTTCTCCCGCCAGAAGGGGGAGAGCACAATGTTGCGCCGGGCCTCGCGCGCTGCATCGGCATCGATCAGGCCAAGGGCCGCAAGACCCTCGATCAGCGGAGGGTGACTATCCACGCGCACACCCCGCAATTGAAGGTTCGCACGGGCGGAAAGATCGATCAGCCCGTTGCCGAAAGCGCGCGAGAGCCGCGCGATCTCCATCGCCTGAGCGCGCGTCAACCGGCCCAGATGCGCACGGATGCGCACGACAAGACCATCGCCGGACATCATGGGGCGCAGCGCGCCGGGACACCACCCCTGGATGACGGGCGCACTCATGGGCTCACCTCCAGCGCGGCGCGGATGGAGTTGCGCCGCGTCACCCAAAGGCCCGCCTCCGCAAGCGCGGCGAAGGTACGCTGCATGGCCTCAAGTGCGGCGGGGTTCTCCCGCGACAGGAAATCACGCACCTCCGAAGCATCAAGCGTGGCCTCGAAATAGAGATCGAAAAGGAGATGGGGCACATCCCGCGTGAGCTGCGCAAAGGCCGCCAGATGATCCAGCGTTGCCGCGATTTCAGCCGCCCCGCGAAACCCATGGCGCATCATGCCGGCCAGCCAGCGCGGGTTGGCAGCGCGGGCGCGCACGACGCGGGCGATTTCCTCGTTGAGCAGGCGCGCGCGCGGGGCGTAGGGATTGGTGGAATCGAGGTGGTACAGCGTCGGCGC
>JAIUNQ010000222.1 GCA_020161475.1 Pseudomonadota bacterium
GCGGGTTTGAAGCGTCTTGGCCTTGCCGGAGAGATCACCGAGGCGCTCGATGACGCGCGCTTCCTGCCCGCCGTCGGCCAAGGCGCGATCTGCCTCGTGGCGCGGGCGGAGGACACCCGCACGTTGGAGGCCATCGCCCGCTTCGCCCATGCGCCGACGCAGGTGGAGCTGAAGGCCGAGCGCGCCTTCCTCAAGGTGCTCGATGGCTCCTGCCGCACGCCCATCGGCGGCTCTGCCCGCTTCAAGGATGGCCGCATCACCTTCCGCGGTCTCGTGCTCTCGCCCGACGGTACCATCACCTTCGAGGCTTCGGGGGAGGCGCCGGAAGCCGAAGCCGCTGCGCTGGGGGAGCGCCTGGGGCGCGAGATCAAGGCCAAGCTGCCGGAAGGTTTTCTGAGCACGCCGCCTGCGAAAGCCTGAGCCATGCGCGTCCTTGTCACCCGCGCGATCGAGGACGCCGAACGCACCGCGCTGAAGCTTCAGGCGCGCGGGCATGTGCCCGTGCTGGCCCCGTTGCGTCATTGCGAATCCGTCGCCGGGACCGTTCCACCGGGGGACTATGCCGCAATGCTGGCCACCAGCCGCCATGCCTTTGCGGGCGAGCCCTTGCCGGAGGGGCTTTCGGCGCTGCCCTGCTATTGTGTGGGCCAGCGCACTGCGGAGGCCGCGCGGCACGCGGGATTTCACCATGCCGAAGCGCTGGGCGGCGATGGCGCTGCCCTTGCCGCAGCGCTGGCCGAGCGCCTGCCGAAGGGCGCGCGCCTGGTTTATCTCGCGGGCTCACCGCGTCATAGCGCCCTTGAAGACGGGCTCGCCGCCTGCGGTTTTCACGTCACGGTACATTCTCGTTACGCCATGGTTCGCGTCACGCGCCTGCCCGATGAAGCGGGCGAAGCCCTTCGGGCCGGTGCGCTGGATGCAGCGCTGCATTATTCGGCGGAAAGCGCGCGGGCGTTTCTGACGCTGGTCGAGGCGGATGGACTTTTGCCCCAAGCGCAAAAAATTCCGCATCTTTGCCTTTCAGCGGCGATTGCGGCGGTCTTTCCGCCGGGGTTTCGCCTTTTCACGGCCAAGATTGCAGAAGAAGACGCCTTGCTCGCCTTACTGGAGAGCACCTGAAGCCATCATTGTTTTACCTTTGACGCGATAGATCGACTTTGACGCCGCGAGCCTCTAGGCTTTGCGGCAGGAGAGATCCAAGGACGGGAATTCTGGGCATGAGCGACGACAACACCCCGCCGTCTGGCCGCGCACGCGGCCGGAAAGCCAAGGCAGCACCGGAGATGGATCTTTCCGCCTCTGATGTGCGCGAGGTGTCGGTGGAAACGCCGGCGACCGAAGCGGTGTCCGACGTTGTTGCAGCGGAAGCGCCCGCGCAGCCTGAGCCAGTTGGGGAGCCTGCTGCTCAGGCCGAGCCTGAGAAGCCCGCAGAGCCCACCCCGGAAGAACCTGCGCCCTCAGCGCCGCCGCCTGCGGCGAGCCCCTCGCGCGCCGTGCCGGCCCTGCTGGGGCTGGTGGCGGGCCTTATCGGCGGCGTCGGTGGTGCGACCCTTGCCCCTCAGCTCGGCAGCCTCATGGGCACCGCGCCGGCGCGCATCGACAGTGCCGTTACCGAGCGCCTTGCCAAGGCGGAGGAAGCCTTGAGCGGCTTCAAGGCGCGTGAAGACGCCTTGCGTGCGGAAATCGCCTCGCTCGGCTCCAAACTCTCCGGTGAGGGCGAGAGCGCCCGAAAAGCCCTGCAAACGCTGGAATCCAAGGCAGTTTCGCTGGCCCAGCAAGCAAGTCCGGACATTGACGCGCTCAAGGGCCGTCTCGGCAAGCTTGAGGGCGAAGCGCAGGTCGTGCCCAAGGAGATCGGCGCGCTCGGCTCCAAGGTCGGCACATTGCAGCCCAAGCTGGAAACGCTGGAAAAGACGGTCGAAACGCTCAATTCCCGCGTTGCGGCTGTCGGGGCCAAGGACGCGCTTGCGCTGGCCAATGGCCGCCTCGCCGCCCAGAGCCTGCTCGAAGAGGCTTTCCAGAGCGCCAAACCCTATGCCGAACCGCTTGATCTGATCACCCGCACCGGGGGCAACCCCGTGCTGATCGGTTTGGCCAAGCCCTTCGCCGAGACGGGCGCGCCGAGCGCCAAAACCCTTCGCGACGAATTTGTCGCCCTCAAGCCGAAAGCCCCGGTGGCCCCGGCTTCCGAGGGCGGCTTCATGGACCGTGCCAAGAAGGCCGCGCTCTCGCTGGTGGAGGTGCGTCAGGTCGGCGATGTGACCGGCAAGGGCGATGAAGCCGTGCTGGCCCGTGTCGATCAGGCGTTGGTACGCGGCGATCTCGCAACGGCGTTCTCCGCCAGCGCGGCGCTCAGCCCGGCGGCCACGCCGGTTTACGCGCCCTGGCGCGCGCGTCTCGAGGCCCGCATCAAGGCCGGTGAAGCTGTGGTGCAGCTGCGCAAGGACGCGCAAGTTACGCTGGCCCGCGCCGCCGCCAGCGCGAAATAACGGGAGAGACCCATGCTTCGCTCCGTGCTCTTCCTTGCGCTACTGCTCGCTGTTGCCTTCGGTATCAGCACGCTGGCCGATACCCCCGGCCATGTCACGCTTCAGTGGGGTGAAACCGAATATCGTGTCTCGCTGCTCGTCGGCATCATGGCGCTGCTCACCACTGCCCTGCTGATCACGCTGGTGTGGAGTGTGCTGCGCCTCGTGTTCCGCCTGCCCAGCGTCATCGGCCTTTACAACCGCATTCGCCGCCATGCCAAGGGGCAGGAGGCTGTTGCGCGTGGTCTGATCGCCATCGGCACAGGCGATGCCCGCGCCGCCGAGCGCCATGCCCGCGACTCCCGCCGCTTGCTGGGGCAGGCCCCGCTGGCGCTGCTGCTTCAGGCACAGGCTGCGCAGCTTTCGGGCGATGCGGACAAGGCCGAGCTGAGCTTCAAGGCCATGCTCGACAAGCCTGAGACGCGTGATCTCGGCCTGCGCGGCCTCTTCATCGAGGCCGAGCGCCGGGGTGACGCATCCTCCGCGCGCCTCTTCGCCGAGGAAGCCCTGCGCCGCGAGCCGGACTCGGCCTGGGCCGGGGATGCCATGCTGGCTTTCAAGGCGGCGGAACAGGACTGGAGCGGGGCCATCGCGCTCATCGATCAGCGTGTCTCGCGTCGCCGCATCGACAAAACCGAAGGGCGTCGTCAGCGCGCGGTCATGCTGGCCGCCGCTGCGCGCGATGCTAGCGAGAAAAATCCGGACGAAGCGCTTGAGCTGGCCTCGCAGGCCCTCAAATCCGAACCGGGGCTGGTGCCGGCGGCGGAAATTGCCGCGCGGCGTTTGTCGGCCAAAGGGGATTTCGCCAAGGCCTCCAAGGTGCTCGAGGCCGCCTACAAGGAAAATCCGCATCCCGATATCGCCGAGGCTTACCTGCTGGTGCGCCATGGTGATTCCGCGCTCGATCGCCTCAAGCGGGCGCGCTATCTCGCCAAAATGGTACCCGATGCCCGCGAATCGAAATTCGTGGTGGCGCGTGCCGCCCTCGATGCCCGTGAATTTGCGGTGGCCCGTCAGGAACTCGAAGCGCTGGTGCTGGCCAAGCCGACGGTGCGCGCCTGCCTGATGATGGCGGAGCTGGAAGAGAACGAAACCGGCAATCAGGGTCTCGTCCGCTCGTGGCTGGCACGGGCTTCGCGCGCCCCGCGCGACCCGATCTGGGTGGGTGACGGCATCGTCTCCGAGAACTGGTCGCCCGTCTCACCGCTCACCGGCCAGATCGGGGGCTTCGAATGGAAAGAACCCCCGCAGGCGCCGGAGCAGGATCTGCGGGCGAGAATCGACGTGGCCCCGTTCGAGCCGAAAGCCGAGGTTATCGATGCTCCGCTGCTGGAGGCAGTTTCCGCTTCCCCGGCGCTTCAGGAGACGACTGTTGTGAGCCCGGCAGAGCCGGTGCCCCCCCCCTCTGCTGAACCGGTGACAGAAAAACCGCTGCCGTTCTTTGATGCGCAAACCGGCGAGATCCGGCCCATCGTTCCGGATGATCCCGGCCCGGAGC
>JAIUNQ010000223.1 GCA_020161475.1 Pseudomonadota bacterium
GAAGCGCAGGCCCCGTATGAGGCCGTTGATCTGCCGCTGCCCCCGCAGCGCCCCGCCCATCTGACGACGGGGGGCAATGCGCCGCTCGATCTGACCCGCTTCACCAAGAACAGGCGTTGATTTCCCATGCTCGTACAAGCCTTTTTTGAGTGGACCGCGACCGCTAACGCGAAAGAACGTGCCGAGGCGGCCACAACGCTGGCGCAGGCGTATCTGGATGGTGCGCTGGGCGGGGATACGGTTGAGGATGTCGAGGTCGCGCTGATGAGCGTGCTCGATGATTCTTCCCCCATGGTGCGCCGTGCGCTGGCCATGGCGCTCGCCGAAGCCGAAAAGGCGCCGCGCGCGCTGGTGCTGTCGCTGGCGCGGGATCAGGCCGAGGTCTCGGGGCTGCTGCTCGCGCGCTCGCCGCTGATCACCGATGCCGACCTGATGGATCTGGCGAGCCATGCCGAGCGCCTAGCGCTCTCCGCTATCGCGTTGCGGATGCATGTCAGTGCGCGGGTTGCCGGGGCCATTGTGCTGCGGGCGGAGCGCGACCCGATCCATTCCCTGCTCAAGAACCGCGGTGCGGAGATCGCCGCCGGGCATCTCGTCGATATCGCCAGCCAGTTCGGGCAGGACGCGGCGATGCGCGAGACTTTGCTCGCCCGCTCCGATCTGCCGCCGGAGGCCCGCCATATCCTGATGCGCGCCGTGGCGGAAACCTTGGGTGATTTTCTCGGCAAGGGTGGTTTCCTCACGCCGCAGCGTCTTGCACGCGCCACCAGCGAAGCCTTGGAGGGCGGTATCGTCGCCATTGCCGGGCGCTCAACGCAGGATCTGCCCGTTTTCGTGGAGCATTTGCGCAACCGTGCTGAACTGACACCCTCATTGCTGCTGCGCGCGGTGTTGATGGGCGCAGTCGATTTCGTGACGGCGACATTGGCCGAACTGACCGAGCTTCCTGCGCAGCGCGTGGAGCATCTGGTGGCTGGCGGCACGGAAGCGGGCATCGGCGCGCTGGTGCGCAAGGCGGGCCTGCCCGAGTTTCTGACGCCTGTTCTGGTAAGTGCTCTGCTGGCGGCGGTTCGCCTGCCGCAGTCGGAGCGCGGGCAGGGGCTCAATATGGGCGTTATTCGCGCCGCGCAGAGCGCGATCATCGGCACGGACAGCGAGGAATCCCTGCGCCTGCTGGCGCTTCTGCGTCGCTATGAGGCGGATGCCGCCCGCGCTGCGGCGCGTGCGCTGGCCGAAACACTGCGGGCCAAGCTCAGCACCCCTGTGCTGCCCGCGCTGACCTCGGGCGAGCTGGGCGCCGAAATGCTGCGCCTTTCGAGCTTTGACGGCGACCAGGCCGTGGCCTGGGACGAAGAGGATGCCGACCTGCTGATGGATGTGGGGGAGGAGGCCAAGCCGGCCCCGGCTCCTGCGCCGGATCTTGCCAGCCTGATTGCCGAATGGAAGGCCGAGCATGCCGCGCGCGACAGCGAAGCCATGGCGCGCCTTGTGAATGATGCGGGCAGCGCGCAACAGCAAAAGGCCGCCTGACGGCGGCCTTTGAAACGGGATCAATCGCGTCGGCTTGAGGCGGAAAGCTTCAAGTGGACGGGTTTGCTTCACGAAAAGTGGAGGCCACTTTTCTTGCAAACCCTATGAGCTTCAAGTGTACGGGTCTGCTTGACGCGAGCCGGTTCCCACCTCGCTTGCAAACCCTATCGGAACTTCAACTCCGCCATCATCGCCTTCTGGCGCACCTCGATCACGCGGTCGATGGCGCGGCGCAGGTTGTGGATGATCTGCATGGCCACCGGGTTGGCATAATCGCGGATGTTGTTGCGATAGATCGCTTTGACCGCATCGACATGGTGGTTGATCAGCTGAAGCGGCAGATAATCCGGCTCGATCTTGTCCAGCAGCTTCGAGAGCGAGCCTGCGATCTCCGAGGCGATGGGATAGCCGAAGACAGCGGCCTGCCCGCGGATGTCATGTGCGCATCGAAACAGCGCCGAGACATCCCGGTGGTTGGGGTCGGAGTCGCGGAACACCTCGTAAGCGGCGATCAGGCGGTTCACCTCGTCGCCCATCCAGTTCTGGAAGTCGCCGGAGAGGTCCTTCATCGCAGCATCGGCTGCGGCCACCGACATTTCATCGACACCGCCCGCATCGGCAGAGCGCACGGCCGCCTTGGCCCGCAAGGTGCCGCCCAGATGAATAACACGGGTATCGCCGAAATCCTGCGCAACCGCGCCTTCAAAATTCTCGTGTGCCATTTAGCCCTCACGCATTCCCAAAGCCGCCGGACAGGAACGAAGATGCCGCTCCGCGCGATTTGTAGGCATCGGCCTTCACAAGATGGCGGCGGTCCGGCCCGAAATAGTTTTCCGTGCGGATGAAGGGGCGCGGGTTGAGCACCACCTTGGCAATCCTCTGATAGAGCCCCTTGGCAGAAATCGGCTTGACCAGCATTTCGGACACGCCCGCGTCACGCGCTTCGAACACGCGGTTACGCTCGGCATAGCCGGTGATCATGATGATCGGCACGAAGGGGTTGGGAGAGGTATCCGGCTGGCGGATCATGCGCGTCAGTTCAATGCCGTCGAACACGGGCATCGACCAATCGGTGATCACGACATCGGGGAGATGCGTGGCAAAGGCCTCAAGGCCGGCGGCGCCGTCTTCCGCCTCGAACACCTCGCGCGTGCCGAAACCGTGCAGCAGCGTGCGGATGATGCGGCGCATGTAGCCGTTGTCATCAACAACGAGGAAACGCAGGCGAGAGCAATCGACGCGGAACATTCTGTGCCCGTCGCGTCACGGATTCTTCCCTTCGGTGCGGGGTGTGACGCAATACGGCCCGCAACGATTGCCGCTTCTGCGGCATCGGGAAGCATAGATGCGGGTGGTTAATGTGCCGTTGCGATGCGCGCGAGGAGATCAGCTGTTGCCGAATTGCTCGCGCAGGATGCGCTCATCCAGGCTGTGGCCGGGGTCATGCAGCATCACGAGGTTGATGGAGCGGTCCATCGATATGGTCACCTCCACCGCATCGCGCACCTCGAAATGGTCCGCCACGGCGGAGACGGGGCGCTTGTCCGCCTCCAGCACCCGGATGCGCACCTTGGTGGTGTCCGGCAGCAGCGCGCCGCGCCAATGGCGGGGGCGGAAGGCGGAAATGGAGGTGAGCGCCATCAGAGGCGAGTTGAGCGGCAGAATCGGGCCATTGGCCGAGAAATTGTAAGCCGTGGAGCCGGTCGGGGTTGCGACCAGCACGCCGTCACCGATCAGTTCCGGCAGGCGCACCTGACCGTCGATGGCGATTTCCAGCTTGGCGGCCTGAAAGGTCTGGCGGAAGAGCGAGACCTCGTTCAGCGCCCGGGCCGAGAACTGCACGCCTGCCGCATTGGTGGCGCGCATGTCGAGGGGATGCACCACCGAGCGCTCCGCCGCCAGAATGCGCTCGATGATGCCATCCTCGCGGAACTCGTTCATCAGAAAGCCGATGGAGCCACGGTGCATGCCGAAAATCGGCTTCTCCGTGCCCATGAAGCGATGCAGCGTCTGGAGCATGAAGCCATCCCCGCCCAGCGCGACAATCACATCCGCCTTGTCCGGGTCATGCTCGCCGTAGAAGCGGGCCAGACGCCGCGCGGCCAGCTCCGCGTCGGGCGCGCGGGAGCCGAGAAAGGCCAGGACCGGATTGGGGGGAAGGGTCGGAATGGTCACGGAACGAGCCAAAGGTTCTGCCGGGGCGAAGGGGCGCGGCAGGGCAGATTGCTACGGTTTGCAAAAGAAAGGCAAGGCGCGGTGCGCCTTGCCAGAGTACTTTCTTGGCTTGGGTGCGTTCCGGCCCATACCCTTTTGGGGAGCGGGCGGAGGGCTCAGCTCCACTGGGCCGGTACGAAGCGATACCCCGCGCCCTCCTTGGCCACGAAGCCCGTGGCGGGGAAGGAGGCGTGATAGAACGAGACGCGGAACTTGTCGGTGGCGGCCATGTCGAGGATGCGCTTGCGG
>JAIUNQ010000224.1 GCA_020161475.1 Pseudomonadota bacterium
GCGGAGGAAAGCGCGCGTCTGACCAAGGCAGGCGAGGGCGCTACCGCGCTCGATGCCGCGCTGGATGCCACCCGCGTGCTGCTCTCGGCGGAGCTGCTCGGCACCGCGCGCGCGGCCTTTGCCATGACACTGGAATATCTGAAAACCCGCAAGCAGTTCGGCCGCGCCATCGGCTCGTTTCAGGCGCTTCAGCACCGCGCGGTGGATCTGCACGTCGAGATCGAACTGACAGGCGCGGCGCTGGCGGCCACGCTGGAGCGCTGGGGCGAGGCGGATACTATCCAGCGCGCAGCCCTTGCTTCCGGCCTGAAGGCACGGGCCTCTGACGCCGCGCTCAAGGTGGCGCGCGAGACCATCCAGATGCATGGCGCCATTGCTTACACCGATGAACACGACGCCGGGCTCTACCTGCACCACGCCATGACGTTGGCCGCGCTGCTCGGCAATTCGGCGGTACATCGCAAGCGCTATCTCGCGCTGACCGAAGCGCGGGCTGCTTGAAGGGGAGGCATCAAGATGACCGATTACAACAGCATGGATGACGCCGACTTCCGCAAGATGGTGCGCGATTTCGTGGAGGCGGAATGCCCGGCAGAGCTGCGCCATGTCTCGCGCCGTATGCACCGCCACGAGGTCTGGCCGTGGACGCAAAAACTGGTGGCGAAGAAATGGATCGCGCCGGGCTGGCCTGCCGAGCATGGTGGCATGGGCCTTTCGGTGGCAAAACTTCTCGCGTTTCAGGAAGAGTTCGACCGCCTCGGCGTGTCGCGCGCGCCGGATATGGGCGTGGTGATGCTCGGCCCGCTGCTGATCAAGTTCGGCTCCGAGACGCAGCGCGCGCGGTTTTTGCCGAAAATTCTCACGGCGGAAGAGGTTTGGTGCCAGGGCTATTCCGAGCCCAACTCCGGCTCCGATCTGGCTTCACTTCGCTGTGAGGCGGTGCGCGAGGGGGATCATTTCATCGTCAATGGCCAGAAGACCTGGACGACGCTGGCACAGGATGCGGACTGGATTTTCCTGCTCGTGCGCACCGACAAGGAGGCCAAGAAGCAGCAGGGCATCTCTTTCCTGCTGGTGGATTTGAAGACGCCCGGCATCACGCGCCGCCCCATTCGCACGCTCTCGGGCGAGGAGGAGTTCTGCGAATGCTTCTTCGACAATGTGAAGGTGCCGGCGGAAAATATCGTCGGCAAGCTCAACGAGGGCTGGACCATGGCCAAAGCCCTGCTGGGCTTCGAGCGTATCTTTCTGGGCAGCCCCAAGCAGGCGCAAACGGCGCTCTCGCGCCTTGAGGTCGTGGCCCGTGCCACCGGCGCCATGCAGGAGGAAGCCTTCCGTGACCGCTATGCGCAGTTCAACCTCGATGTCTCGCATCTCGCCTCGCTCTATTCGCGCTTTGCGGATGAGCTGAAGCGCGGCGGCGTGCTGGGGCCGGATGTCTCGGTGCTCAAAGCCTTCGCGGCGGGGCTCTACCAGCGCATTACGGAAACCACAATCGAGGCGGCCTCGGAGATCGGCGTCAAGCAGGGGCCGAGCCCCTTCGGCAATGAGAGCGTGGACCCGATGGGGATGTTCCACCTCGCGCGCCCCGCCACGATCTATGGTGGTTCGACCGAGGTGCAGAAGAATATCCTCGCCTCGGCGGTGCTGGGCCTGCCCGGCGCCTGAATCCGGCTAACAAATCCGGTGTCGCCCTCGTACCAGCGGCACGACGCCGGGCTTCAATTCCAGATGATACGCTTTCCGGCAGGTCGCGCCACGACCGAAGCCCGCTCGCGGGCTTCGCAAGCGCGACTGCGCGCCCGAGCTTATGCGAGGGATCGCGCCCCGGCGAAGCCTCGGGGCGCATATTAAACCAGAGCGCTAGAGCGCTCTGGCGATAATCTCTTTCATGATTTCGTTGGAGCCCGCGTAGATGCGGTGCACGCGCGCATCCTCATAGGCGCGGGCGATGGGATATTCGCGCATATAGCCATAGCCGCCGAAGAGCTGGAGGCACTTGTCCACCACCTTGCATTCGAGATCGGAGAGCCACCACTTGCACATGGCAGCGGTGGGGACATCCAGCTCCTTGCGCATGTGGCGGGCGATGCATTCATCGAGGAAGGTGCGGGCCACGGTCACCTCGGTCTTCACCTCCGCGAGCACGTGGCGCGGCACCTGAAGGTCGGCGATGGTCTTGCCGAACGCCTTGCGCTGGCGGGTGTAATCCACGGTCCAGCGCAGGCAGGATTCCATCACTGAGACGGCGGTGATGCCCACCAGCAGGCGCTCTTGCGGCAGCTCCTGCATCAGGTAGGCGAAACCCTTGCCCTCCTCGCCCAGCATGTTGGTGGCGGGCACGCGGACATTGTCGAAGAACAGCTCCGAGGTGTCCTGCGCCTTCATGCCGACCTTCTCAAGGTTGCGCCCGCGCGAGAAACCTGCGCGATCCGCCTCGACAAGGATGAGCGAGACACCCTTGGCGCCTGCGTTGGGGTCTGTTTTGCAGGCTACGATGATGACATCGGCATTCTGCCCATTGGTGATGAAGGTCTTCTGGCCGTTGATGACATAGTGGTTGCCATCGAGCACCGCCGTGGTGCGGATGGATTGCAGGTCCGAACCCGCGCCCGGTTCCGTCATCGCGATGGCGGTGACGATCTCCCCGCGCGCCATGCGCGGCAGCAGGTCCTTCTTTTGCGCCTCCGAGCCGATGTGGAGGATATAGGGCGCCACGATATCCGAATGCAGGCGAAAGCCCGGGCCGGAATAGACGTGGCTCATGAACTCCTCGATCATGATGACGCTGGTCAGAAAATCCGCACCGCCGCCGCCGTATTCCTCCGGGATATTGGTGAGCAGCAGGCCCGCTTCCCCCGCCTTTTTCCAAGCCTCGCGGGAAACAACACCGTCCTCCTCCCACTGGGCATGGTGGGGGGCGATTTCGCGCGCCACGAAACGGCGCACGGCCTCGCGAAAGGCGTGATGTTCCTCGGTGTAGGGCAAGGGCATGGCTTCCTCCGGATTTTGGCTTTGCAACACTCTGAACGCAGGCGTCATTTCGTCAAGTGAAATCTTGTTTCGAAATTCTTGACGCCTCTGCGTGCCCGTGGCAGGGTCTGGGTGTGATTTGAAAGAATGGCGCGAAACGCGCGCTCAGAAGAAACATCGGGAGAAAGACGTCATGGCCGGAGCCGGGGCACTGGAAGGCAAAGTCATCATCGTCACGGGCGCGGGGCGCGGCATCGGGCGCGAGATCGCGCTGCTGGCGGCGCGCGAGGGCGCGAAAGTGGTGGTGAATGATCTGGGCGGCTCGGCCGATGGCGCAGGCGGCAGCTCTGGCCCGGCGGATGATGTGGTCGGCGAAATCCGCCAGTCTGGCGGGCAGGCTGTGGCGAATGCGGATTCGGTGGCCGATGCGGCTTCCGCCGGGCGTATCATTCAACAGGCGATGGATACCTTCGGGCGGCTCGATGGCGTGGTGAATAACGCCGGTATCCTGCGCGACAAGATCTTCCACCAGATGTCGGTGGAGGACTTCGAGCTAGTGGTGCAGGTGCACCTCATGGGCTCGTTCTACATGTCGCACCACGCGGGCAAGATTTTCCGCAAGCAGGAAAGCGGTGCCTTCGTGCACTTCACCTCCACCTCGGGCCTCATCGGCAATTTCGGGCAGGCCAATTACGCTGCGGCCAAGCTCGGCATCGTGGGCCTGTCCAAGTCCATCGCGCTGGATATGAACCGCTTCAACGTGCGCTCCAACTGCGTCTCGCCCTTCGCCTGGTCGCGCCTCATCGGCACCATCCCCACCGAGACGGAAGCGGAGAAGGCGCGCGTTGCCCGTATGCAGGCGATGGGGCCTGAGAAGATCGCCCCGCTCTCGGTCTATCTGCTGGCGGATGCCGCCAAGGATGTCACTGGCCAGATCTTCGCCGTGCGCATGAACGAGATTTTCCTGATGGGCCAGTCCCGCCCGATCCGCTC
>JAIUNQ010000225.1 GCA_020161475.1 Pseudomonadota bacterium
ACGAAGGCTTCGCGATCCGCCAGCGCCGCCTCGTCCACCAGTGCCACACCGACAGAGCCGGTGAGGTAAATCTGCCGCTCGCCATGGGTGATGGGGGTGGAGACGGCGCGGCGCACGAGATCGGCCAGAGCCATCAGTCGCTGCGTATTCTGCTCGGAGGTGATGATGAGCGCGAAGCTGTCGCCGGAGAGGCGGCCCAGCGTATCGCCGGGGCGCACAACGCGGCTCAGGCGCCGCGCGATGGTCAGCAGCACGAGATCGCCTGCGGAAAAGCCGATCTGCTCGTTGATCTGCTTGAAGCGGTCTACATCCACCACAACAAGCGTGGGGCGCGGGGCACCCTGCACGCCGGAACGCAGCGGCACCATGGTTGTCTCGAGCCGGTCGAGCAGCAGGCGGCGGTTCGGCAGGCCCGTCAGGCGATCATGGATCGCATCATGCAGCAGGCGGTCCTGCGCGCGGTGGATGGAGGTGACATCAATCAGAGAGCCGACAATGCGCACCACCTCGCCTTCGCGGTTCACCACGGGGCGGGCTTTGAGCCGGAACCAGCTGATCGCGCCATCGCGCGCGACAAAGCGCAGATCCTGCGCGATGCGCCCGCGCCGCTGCTCAATCATGGTTTCGAGCACGGTGCGATAGCGGTCACGATCGACATGGTGGATCACGTCCATCAGCCCGGAGGCACGCCCCTCGAGTTCACCGCGCTCCAGCCCCAGATGCGTCTCGAAATCGGGCGAGACATGCAGGTGATCGTCGCTGACATCCCAGTCGAAGACGAAATCGCCACCGCCGACAAAGGCCAGCGCCTTGCGCTCGGCGTCGGGCACCGCGCCGGTCGCCACCGCCGAGGAGGAGAACACGTTCTGCATCACCGTGAAGCCGATCAGCAGCACGATGAGGACAAGCCCGCCCAGCAGGGCCGGGGTCGCAATTTCGTTGTTGATCTGCCCGGAGACGATCAGCCCCGCCGCGATCACCCAGATCAGCAGCAGCAACCACGTCGGCAGCAGCATCGTGGCGCGGTCATAGCGATGCCCGGCGAGAAAGCCCACCAGCACAAAGCCCAGTACCGCGATCGCCGCCATCGAGATCCGTGCGATGCCTGCCGCCACAGCCGGATCAATCGAGGCCAGCGCGATCAGCGCGAACAGCAGCACCACCCAGATGACCGTGATATGCGCATAGCGCGCGTGCCAGCGGTTGAGGTTGAGATAGGCGAAGAGAAACACCAGCAAGGTGCCGCCCAGCACGGCTTCGGCCGCCGCGCGGTAGATGTTCTCGATCTCCGGCCTCAGCGCGAAAAAGCGCCCGATGAAGCCGAAATCAATGCCCAGATACACCAGCACTGCCCAGGCCAGCGCGGCGGCGGCGGGGAAGATCAGCGCCGCGCGCAGCGCCAGCACAATGGTGAGGAACGTCGCAAGCAGCGCGGCGATACCGGTGAGAATGCCGCGGAACAGCGTCAGCGCGTTCAGCTTGTCCTTGTAGCTGTCCGGGTCCCACAGGGTGAGTTCGGGCAGGCGATCGCTTTTCAGCTCGGCCACATAGGTGACGACCTGCCCCGGCTCCAGCGTAATGGTGTAGAGGTCTGCCTCGCGGCCATCCTCGCGCTGCGGGCGTTCGCCATGGCTGGCGGTAATTGCCTCGATGCGCACGGTGGCCATATCGGGCCAGAACACGCCCGAACCGGCCAGCTTGAAGCGCGGCGCGACCAGAATGCGCTCGATCACATCATTGGTTTCATTGGACAACGCGAAGGCGATCCAGCGCGGGCGCGACCCAGGCTCGCGCGACTGGACCTCGATTCGCCGCACAATGCCATTGGCGTCCGGCGCGGTCTGGATTTCGATGCGATCATCACGCGATTGCTGGGCCTGCAACGCCGGCAGCAGATCAATCGCCTTGGATTGAGGCAAAACCCGAACGGCATCAAGCGCTTGCGCCGGAGGTGCCAGCAGCATCAACGCCCACACGAACGCCAGCACGCAGGTCAGCAATGCCCCCCCGCCGAAGCGGCGCAGGCAGTTCTGGCAAGAAACGCGAGGCGCGGATGCAAACATGGGGCAGAGCACTAACGGGCAGGACGGACGGGGGCAAGCGCGGAGTGTCGCGCTGTTTCAGCGGGGCGGGGATAGATCGCTTGGCAAAAGGGCGAAAAGACGGTGATCACGGCGCATTCCGTTGATCGAGAGATAGTCGCGGGCATGCCCTTCAAGGCGGAAACCGCATTTTTCGAGAACCCGGATCGAGGCGGCGTTATCGGGCAGACAGGCCGCTTCGATCCTCTCAAGCTGCAAATGTGCAAAAGCATGGCGGCAGAGCGCGGGTACGGCGGCGCTCATGATGCCGCTGCCTGCGTGGCGCTGGCCCATCCAGTAGCCCAGCATGGCACTTTGGGCCGCGCGGCGTCGGACATGGCTGAGTGACGCCCCGCCGAGCACCTTGTCGCCGCCGCGCTCGACGATGAAGAAGGCATAGCCTTGGTCAAATCGCGCTTCGTCATAAACCGAGCGCAGGCGTCGCTGGAATCCCTGCGGGGTCAGGTCATCCTCCGGCCACGTCGGCTCATAAGGCTGGAGAAACCCGCGTGAGGCCGCCCGCAGGCTGGCCCACTCCGGAAAATCCGTCAGGCGCGGCATGCGCAGGCGATAGGGTCCGAAATCGATCCCCGGCTGGCCGCCGACCCCTCCGCCAAACAGGGAGAAGAGGCGCCCCAGCATCAGGGGTCAGCCCTGCGCGGCCCGGGCGTGCCGGCGGATATAGGCTTGCAACGCGTCAAGATCGTTCGCGACAGGCTCCATGCGCTCCTTGTCGGTCAACAGATGCGCAAGGCGCGGTGGCAGTGGGGCATCTTCGCCCGCAATCGCCTTCATCGCATCGGGGAACTTGGCGGGCGCCGCAGTCGAGAGCAGCACCAGCGGAATGGAAGCATCCAGTCCCGCCTTGTCGGCGGCAACCTGCGCCGTCGCGGTGTGCGGATCCATCAGATAGGCAGAGGTGTCGCACACATGACGGATGGCCGCTGCCACCTCCGCCTCGGACGCACGCTCGGCGGCAAATTCCGCTCGGATCGCGGCCAACGTTGCCTCGGGCAGTGTGAAGGCACCGGACTGGCGCAGCGAGCCCATCATGCGGCCCACGGCCTCGGAATCCCGGCCCGAGGCCTCGAACAGGAGGCGCTCGAAATTGGAGGAGATCTGGATGTCCATGGAAGGCGAGGAGGTCGCCTCCACCCCAGCCATTTCATAGCGCCCGGTGGCCAGTGTGCGCGCCAGAATGTCGTTCGAGTTGGTGGCGATCACCAGCTTTTCGATCGGCAGGCCCATGCGCTTGGCGACAAAGCCGGCGAAGATATCGCCGAAATTGCCCGTGGGAACCACGAAGTTGACCTTGCGGGCCGGTGCGCCCAGCGCCACAGCCGCCACGAAATAATAGGTCACCTGCGCAACGATCCGCGCCCAGTTGATGGAGTTGACACCCGAGAGCGACACCGCATCGCGGAACTTCAGATCATTGAACAGTCCTTTGACGAGGTTCTGGCAATCATCGAAGGTGCCGGGAACGGTCAGCGCATGGATATGCGCTTCGCTGGGCGTGGTCATCATCCGGCGCTGGACATCCGAAACGCGCCCATCCGGAAAGAGGATGAAGATGTCGGTGCGCGTGGAAGCACGGAAAGCCTCGATGGCCGCACCGCCCGTATCCCCGGAGGTTGCGCCCACGATGGTGGCGCGCGCGCCCTTGGCGGCCAAAGCATAGTCCATCAGGCGGGCGAGCAGCTGCATCGCCACGTCCTTGAAGGCCAGCGTCGGCCCGTGGAACAGCTCCAGGACGAAGCGGTTCGGCGCAATTTGCTGAAGCGGCGTCGTCGCCTCATGCGCGAAGCTGGCATAAGCAGCCTTGGTGGCTTCACGCAGCACCGCATCAGGGATCGTTCCGCCCGTAAAGCGGCGGATCA
>JAIUNQ010000012.1 GCA_020161475.1 Pseudomonadota bacterium
GTTGCTGGAGCCGATCGGCAACATCCCGCCTGCTGAGGCCGAGGAGCGCTATTACGCCACGCTGGACCAGCCAGCTATGGCCGCATAACTTAAACCAAATGGCCTCCGGCAAACCCGGGGCGGTTCAAATCGCTTCTGAGCCGATGCTCATTGAAACCGAGAATGATGCTGACGAGCTCTGCAAGCTGCTCTGGAATAAGGGGCGTCGAAGTGACGTCATCGTGTTTTCGCTGCCCGAGGGTTCGAATGACTGGTCTGAGACCATCATCCCGGCTCGTGAGGTAGCGCGCCGTCTCGCGGGCGCCGCACATGTGGCAATCGTGTCTCAAGCGGCGAGTTATCGTTTGACGGATCAGGTTGGCAAGGCATTGTCGGTCTATCGACAGGCGGTACGGACCTATCGACCGGGTTTCGATCCTTCAGTCGATGAGGCCGTAGCTCATCCCTTGGGGCTTCCCAGCAGAATTGCGAATTGGGCGGGAGGCCCGCAAGCCTATCGGTCCTTCCTCGTCAACCAGACACTGAGCCGAACCGTCAGTGGCCGAGATAGCCAGCGACAACTGCCGCCGTTCCTCGAGGTAAAGAGGGTGGCGGGCGAGCTTCGTCGCCAGACCGCGCGTATTGAAGGCGAGTCAGACCGCGACTTGCTTGCACTTGCTGAACAGGAAATTCGTGACCTGACCGCAGCGCTTGAGCAGCTCAAGGAAGAGCAAGACGGCTACATAGCTCTCGCCGACCAAGAGCGCGAGGAAGCCGAGCAACAGGCTGAACAGCAACGGCAAAGCAATGTGTTTTTGCGACACAGGATCGCATTGCTCGAAAACCGTCTGGCCCAATCCTCGCAGCCTCAGGTCGACCTGCCGGACAACCTTGACGACTTTGAGGGCTGGTGTCGGGAACATCTGTCTGGTTCCGTTGAATTGCACAGCCGGGCATTTCAGGGGATCAAGAAATCCCAGTTCGAAGATGTCCAACTTATCTATCGATCACTGCTGTTACTGCGGGATTTTTACGTTCCGATGCGCCGCAACGGTGGGGATGAGGCCAAGGCTGCCTACGATGCCGAATGCGCGCGCCTGGGGCTGGATGAGCAACCGTCCTTTGCTGGGGCAGGCTGGGGAGAGCACGGCGATACCTACCTCGTCCGGTGGGGGAAAAGCCGCCTTCTGCTCGACCGTCACTTGAAGAAAGGGAACAGCAGAGAAGAGCGCTTCTGTTTCAGGCTCTATTTCACCTGGATGGATGAGGATCAGCATGTGCTCGTCGGCTGGCTGCCATCGCACCTTGATACTCGCGCGACCTGATTAAGAGAGAACCCGATGCACGACCAAAAATATAACAATGAGCTGATCCAGGTCGCCAATCTTCTGGGGGCGATTAACGAGGCGTCAGTGCGCGAGAAGATGCTCAAGCTTTGCGACAACGGGATCGTGGCATGAGAATCACCAAGGCATTGATCGTTGCTGATCCCTGGATCGAGTATTTGCTCAACGGCACGAAAGACTGGGAAATGCGTTCGTCCGGCGCATCCCACCGTGGCTGGTTCGGGCTCATCCGCAAGGGTAGCGGTGCCGTGCATGGTGTGGCTCGACTGGTTGATGTCGGTGCGCCGCTGACGCCGGAGCAGATGATCGCGAGCTTTGCGCACCATCGTATTCCGGAGTCCATGATCCGGTCGGGCGAGGTGGCGAAGTGGAACACACCCTGGAAGCTGGCTGATGTGCAGCGTCTGGCGCGTCCTGTGCCCTACCGGCACAAGAGCGGCGCGGTGACCTGGGTAGAGCTCGACGAGGCGGCCATCGCCGGCCTCGCGAAGCAGCTCCCTGGAACCGGCCAGCCCGCATATTTGCCGCACACATCCTCGCCCGCCCGCAATGATACGAGCGATGAGATCAAAGTCGATATGCGGCAGCGCGGGAGCAAGCTCTACATCGATGTCGAGTGGGATGACGGCGAGCCTGAACCTGCTCCCAAAATCAAAGCGGTGGCCACCGCGCCTATGCCCCAGGCCGCCGCGAGGCCATCAACGCCTGCCGCAGCTGCATCGCCCACAAGGGTGTCGCCCAGCGGCCGAACCATTGGTGAGGTTGTGCTCACCGAGGGAAACATCGTCAACAACCATATCTACCTGCGGTCATTCTTCGACCGGTTCCCGGCAGATGCTGTCGGCGGTTCGAACAAGGCGGCTCTGGCCCGCCGTGAACTGACGGTGGATTGGGGTGGCGGCGAGCCCGTCCAGACGGACCTTGATGGGTCGAAGAAATTCTTCCGTGCCCGCGGTTGGATCGGGACCTTCTTCAAGCAGAACCGAGCCAAGGCCGGAGACCGTGTCATCATCGATGAGACTGGTCCCTACCGCTATCGTGTGCGCCTTGGGTAACCCGACATGTTGAATTTGAAATACCGATTGATTGGAGACTTCGATTGACCACTCCCTACAAAAAGAAGCTGATCGAGGTCGCCATTCCGCTGGAAGCTATCAACGAGGCTTCTGCGCGCGAGAAGTCGATACGTCATGGCCATCCGTCCACGCTGCACCTGTGGTGGGCGCGGCGGCCGCTGGCTGCCTGCCGGGCGGTCCTTTTCGCCCAGCTGGTGGATGACCCATCGAGCCACCCCGACAAGTTCCCCACGCATGAGGAGCAGGAGGACGAGCGCAAGCGACTGTTCGCGATCATCGAGCGGTTGGTGAAGTGGGAAAACTCCACCAACGAAGAAGTTCTGGAGGAGGCCCGGGCGGAAATCCGCAAGAGCTGCGGTGGCGAGCTGCCGCCGGTCTATGATCCGTTCTCGGGCGGTGGGTCCATCCCGCTCGAAGCGCAGCGCCTTGGCTTGCCGGCCTATGGGTCTGACTTGAACCCCGTGGCAGTGATGATCGGCAAGGCGATGATTGAGATCCCGCCCAAGTTCAAGGACATGCCGCCGATCCATCCTGGTGCGAGGGACCGGCAGTTCTATCGCAATGCTGAAGGGCTGGCGGAAGACGTCAAATTCTATGGTGAGTGGATGCGCGCGAAAGCGTGTGAGCGCATTGGGCACCATTACCCGAAGGTAGATCTGCCGACGGAGTATGGCGGCGGCAGGGCGACTGTAATCGCTTGGATCTGGGCCCGGACCGTGCCTAGCCCGGACCCCGCATTCTCAGACGTGCAGGTGCCTATTGCGTCAAGTTTTCTGCTAAGTTCGAAGCTTGGGAAAGAGGCTTGGGTCGAGCCCATTGTGGACCGGCATGCGAAGACGATCGCCTACCGCATCCGGCAAGGCGGGACCAAAGCTGAACTCGCGGCGGCGAAGGAAGGAACGAAGGCTGGTCGTGGTGCCAACTTTCGCTGTGTACTATCTGAGACCGCTATCACCCCCAAGCACATCACCGCAGCTGGGAAGACGGGCAAGTTAGGACAGACCCTAATTGCCATCGTGGCTGAAGGAAAAGGCGGCCGCGCTTATGTCGCACCCACATTTGACCATGAGGCGGCAGCATTTTCCGCTACGCCGAGTTGGAAGCCGGAGCAAAGACAACCAGACAATCCTCGTTGGTTCTCCCCGCCAGCTTACGGAATGGAAACTTTTGGCGACCTGTTCACTCAACGACAATTGCTGACGTTGAACACCTTCAGCGATTTAATCACTGAAGTACGGAACCAAATCGAACGCGATGCGGTTGCCAGAGGCATCTCTGATGTTGACACAAGACTGCGTGACAAGGGGATTGGGGCTAAAGCCTATGCTGACGCGGTCAGCATCTACCTTGCATTTGCGATCACCAAAATGGCTGATCGCGGGAGCAGTATCTGCACATGGGACTCTAGCCGCTCGAGCTTGCGAAACACCTTTGGTCGTCAAGCGATTCCAATGACTTGGGACTTTGCTGAGGGCAATGCCTTCTCGGGGTCTACAGGGAGTTGGGAGCCCTGCGTCGAATGGACATGGAAAGCTCTTGAGAACCTGATGCCACGCAATGTAGGCGTTGAGATCAACCACGATGCTCAAACGGTCGCTTATCCGAAGGGGGTGGTGATTTCGACGGACCCGCCCTACTACGATAACATTGGCTACGCAGATCTTTCCGATTTCTTCTTTTGTTGGCTAAAGCCCGTAATTCGGCCAGTTTTTCCCGATCTTTTCGGAGTGTTGGCTACGCCGAAGTCTGAGGAATTGGTTGCGACGCCTTACAGGCACGGCGGAACTGACGCAGCTGAAGCATTTTTCTTGGACGGCATGCGTAAAGCAATTGCAAATATGGCTGCCCAAGTGTCGGAACAATTTCCCACCAGCATTTACTATGCTTTCAAGCAAAGCGAAGTGGCGCAAGAAGGGATTAGTTCGACAGGTTGGGCTACCTTTTTGCAGGCCGTGGTCGAAGCTGGCTACGCGGTGGTCGGCACGTGGCCCCTGAGAACCGAGATGGCCAACCGCATGATTGCCTCGGGCACAAACGCCCTTGCCAATTCGGTAGTGCTTGTCTGCCGCAAGAAGGAGCTTTCTGCCGAGGTTATTACTAGAGCTGAGTTCATCCGCGCTCTCAAGCGGGAACTACCGCCTGCAATTGCGGACCTTCAGGCCGCAAACATCGCACCGGCCGACATGCCCCAATCCGCGATTGGCCCAGGAATGGGTGTCTTCTCGCGCTACAAAGCAGTGTTGGAATCGGACGACAGCCCGATGGCCGTGAAAACTGCTCTTCAGCTCATCAATCGGGAGTTGGACGAGTATCTTGGCGGCATTCAGGGCGAGTTCGATGCCGACACGCGGTTTGCCATCACGTGGTTTGAGCAGCATGGAAACGGGAAAGGCGAATATGGCGCCGCAGACAATCTTGCCCGCGCGCGAGGCATTTCCGTCGAAAGCGTCAGGCATGCCGGGATCGTTGAAAGCGCTGCCGGCAAGGTTCGTATCCTCGCGCGGGATGAGCTCGACGAGGATTGGGATCCGGAAGAGGACCGACACCTGACAGTGTGGGAGTGCCTTCAGCATCTTGTCCGATTGCATGAGAAAGATGGCATCTCGCACGACACCGCCGTGCTGCTCAAAAAGCTCAACACCCAGGCCGAGGCGATCAAGGATCTCGCCTATTGCCTCTACGACATCTGCGCCAACAAACGGAAGGATGCCAAGGAAGCGACGGCCTACAACGGCCTCATCGCCGACTGGACCGAGCTGACGCGGCAGGCAGCCGCTGTCCACGACACGCGCCGTGACGGCCAGATGCGCTTCGACGTCTAAAGGGAACGACAATGGCTAAAAGCACTCGCCAGTATGTGTTCGAAGGCATGGAACTGCTGCCTTCCGCGTTGATCCCGTTCGTGGAAAAGCGCCTCGAAAACTCGATCAAAGGCCATTGGCAGCTTGAGGTAGTCCAGCGCGTCCAAGGGCTGCGCCCGAACTCGACGGGCGACGTGGGCTGGGACCAGCAAGGTCTTCTCAAGACCATGATGGCGTTCTGGAAAGACGCCTTCGCCACGGTCCTCGGCCACCCGGAACGGTCCTACGTGTCGGAACTGCTCGATGTCCGAAACAAGCTCTCGCACAACGAGACCTTCACCTACGACGATGCCGACCGCGCACTCGACTCCATGCGTCGCCTCATGGAATCGATCAGCGCCGGCGACGCCGCCGAGCAGCTAAGCCGGATGCGCGATACGATCCTGCGCACCAAGTTCACCGAGCTTCAGCGCAACGAGGAAAGGCGTAAGACCCAGCGGCTCGAGATTTCGGTCGAGACGGTTGCGGGCCTCAAGCCATGGCGTGAAGTCGTCGAGCCTCACCAGGATGTGGCGACAGGCGAGTTCCAGCAGGCGGAGTTCGCGGCAGATCTCGCCAAGGTCCATTCGGGCAGCGCTCCCGCAGAATATCGCGACCCGAAGCAGTTCTTCAGCCGCACGTACCTGACGGAGGGCCTGAGCACTCTGCTGGTCGGCGCAGCCAAGCGCCTGTCCGGAACTGGCGGCGACCCGGTGGTGGAACTGCAAACCAACTTCGGTGGCGGCAAGACCCACTCGATGCTGGCGCTCTACCACATGGCAGGCACGACACCGGTGCAGGACCTGTCGGGCCTAGATCAGCTGCTTGAGACAAACGGCCTGACGGTGCCAAGTGGCATCAACCGGGCTGTCTTGGTCGGCACGTCCCGCGGGCCGCAGGACGTGCTCAATGCTGATGGCGGCCGGAAGATCAGGACCACCTGGGGCGATCTTGCCTGGCAGCTGGGCGGTGCCGACGCGTTCGACATGGTTGCGGAGAATGACGCGACCGGGATCGCACCTGGCTCGAACCTCCTCGAGGCGATCTTCAAGAAGTGCGCCCCATGCCTCATTCTGATCGACGAATGGGTCGCTTATTTGCGCCAGATTTACAAGGTCGAGGGACTGCCATCGGGGTCCTTCGATGCCAATCTGTCGTTTGTGCAGGCGCTGACCGAAGCAGTTAAAGCCAGCCCGGGCACGCTGCTGGTAGCGTCCTTGCCGGCGTCGCAGATCGAGGTCGGCGGCGAAGGCGGTCAAGAAGCCTTGGCCCGCCTCAAGCAGACGTTCAGCCGCGTTGAATCTTCGTGGCGTCCGGCCAGCCAGGAAGAGAGCTACGAGATCGTCCGTCGGCGCCTGTTCAAGGAAATTCCCGGCGACCGGTTCCACCACCGCGACAATACGTTGAAGCAGTTTGCGAAGCTCTACCGCGAAAACGCCAATGATTTTCCGCAAGGCTGCGCCGATGAAGATTATCGGCGCAAGCTGGAAAAGGCTTACCCGATCCATCCCGAACTGTTCGACCAGCTCTACACCTCTTGGGGATCGCTCGAGAAGTTCCAGCGAACGCGCGGCGTTCTGCGGCTGATGGCGCAGGCCATCCACGAGTTGTGGATGAGCGGCGATCCCTCGGTCATGATCATGCCGGGCAGCGTCGCCATCAATTCGCCGCGCGTGGAGCCTGAGCTGCTGCATTATCTCGATGTCAGCTGGCAGTCGATCATCGCCGGTGACGTCGATGGCACGGCGTCGACCCCTTACAAGATCGACCAATCGGCGCCCAACCTCAACCGATACTCGGCAACGCGCCGTGTCGCGCGCGCCATCTTCATGGGCACGGCGCCGACCCACCAGCAACAGAACACGGGCCTCGACGACAAGCAGATCAACCTGGGCGTCGTACAGCCGGGCGAGCGGCCAGCAATTTTTGGCGACGCCCTCCGGCGTCTGACCAACCAGGCCAAGTTCATGCACTCGGACCTTGGGCGCTACTGGTATTCGATGGCTGCCAGCCTCAACCGCATCGCGACGGACCGAGCCGCTCAGATCGAAGGTGCGCTCGTCGATGTCACCATTGATGCCGAGCTGACCAAGTACGTCAACGCGCTGCCGGATCGAGGACATTTCGACGCCGTGCAGGTTGCGCCTTCAGGTTCGGCCGAGGTGCCGGATGAGGCTGGCGGCGTACGGGCGGTGGTGCTGGGTGTCGCGCATCCGCACAATGGTCGGGAGGGGTCGGAAGCCTTGGTCGAAGCCAAGGAAATTCTCATGCAGCGCGGCAGCACGCCGCGCGTGTACCGGAATATGCTGGTATTCATTGCAGCCGATGCAAAGCAGCTCGACAATCTTAAGGATGCTGTTCGTGCATCTCTCGCCTGGAGTGAAATCGTCCGCGATACGGACCGTCTGAACCTCACTCAGAGCGACAGCGCTCTGGCCAAGGCAAAGCTCGCCGAAGCCAACGAAACCGTGAAGACGCGGCTCAAGGAAGCGTGGTGCTACCTTCACTATCCTGCGCAGGAAAGTGCGCAGGCAGATGTTGAATGGGTCTCCGGCAAGATCCCGGCCCAAGACGGCTTGCTCGCCCGCGCCAGCAAGAAGCTGATCGGCGAGGAAGGGCTGTTGACCGAGCTTGGCCCGACGCGGCTTGATCGGGATTTGCAGAAATACATCTGGAACGACCGGCCCCACCTGCAGCTCAGGGATTTGCGCGAGTACCTCAACCGCTACATTTACCTGCCGCGCCTCAAAAATCAGGACGTGCTGATCAGGTCCGTGCAGTCGGCGGTGAGCGGAATGCTGCCGGGGCCTTTTGCCTATGCGGAACGTTGGGAAGAATCGACGGACAGGTATCTCGGTCTGGCGATTGATCATGCCAGCAGCGCGATGATCGTCATCGACGGCGATAGCGTGATCATCAGACCAGAAGTTGCGGAGGCGCATCGACCGGTACCTTCACAGCCCACCGAACCTGGCCCGGGAACGCCACCCATTGGCGACCCCGCCGAACCGGGTGAGCAGACGCCAGGTCAGGGGCCGATACCGCCCGTCGAACGCAATCCGACACGGTTCAGCGGAACGGTCATGATCTCACCCGATCGCCCAGCCCGTGACATGCATCAGATTGTCGAGGCGATAGTCGAGCAATTGACGACGCTCCAAGGCAGCAAGGTGACTCTGCGGCTCGAAATTGAAGCAGAAGTGCCCAACGGCCTTGATCGCGCCAAAGTTCGCACGCTTATTGAGAATGCCAACACCCTTGGCTTTGCAGAAAAATCCGTAGAGTAGAACCAGCTCGTAGTTCTAATAGGGCGATCCACCTATTTCTCCAGTTTGGAGCAATGCGTGGATCGCCTGCCAAATTGTAAAATTCACGCTCAAGCTCGCTTTTCTCTAAGTTACATTGCGGTGACGCCATTTTTTCGTTGCCCACGCATCAGGAACTTTGCTCAATTGGCAAAATTGAGTGAGTTGGGGGCGGGCGCATGACAATCGAGATCCGGCAGCTGCGTTACGCAGTGCTGACGGCAGACATGAGCAGTTTGTCCCGGGCCGCCGCAGCGCTCAACATGCGACAGGCGACGCTGAGCCAAAGGGTGACGCAGCTTGAGGATCAGCTTGGCATCAAGCTCTTCACTCGATCTACGCGCGGCGCTGAACCCACCGAAATGGGCAAGGTATTCATCGAATCCGCCCGGCGCATCATTACCGATATCGACAACCTGCAAACTACGGCGCGGGCGGTCAGTTACGGCGAACAGGGCCGACTTGCGGTTGGCTACAGTTCATCCTTGATGGCCGGAAACCTGAAACAGACATTCTCGGACTATCTGGTGCGGTTTCCTGACGTTCAATTCGATGGGGTCGAAGCTGGTCCCGAACGCTTGCTCCATCGCTTGCAAGCCCGAACGATCGATGTCGCAGTAGCTCCGACGGGAATGGAGGAGGCTGGAATACGGTCGCGACGAGTCTGGTCGGATCGTCTGATGGTGACCCTGCTCGACGGCCACCGCTTGTTGCAGAACGAACGCATCTATTGGCCGGACCTGCGGCGCGAAGTGTTTGTCGTTCCCGGCGGTGGGATCGGACCGATCATCTCGAATCTGCTGGCTGCGCGATTGACCGAACAGGGGTATCGCCCGAACATTATTGTCCAGGACACGAGCCTCGAAAGCGTGCTTAGCATCGTTTCGGTCGGCCGGTTCGTCACCATCGCTACAGAAGCGTCGCAGGGCGTGACATGGCCTGATCTTCATTTCCGCGAAATCCATGACCAGGGCGGTACGGCCCGACTGGAATTCTCCGTCTACTGGCGTGACGACAATGAAAACCCGGCATTGCAGCGCTTCTTCACGCTCATCAACGAACGTTACCCTGCTTGAGAAGACCTTCGAGCCTTGGAGAAGGCTCGGTCGGTGGCGATGAAGCGCTCCAGCATGGCGGGGATGAGACGCTCCACCGAGGGTGCGCCCTTGGAATCACCGCCGTTCACTGCCAGCGCGTACGCAGTCAGATCCCGATGCAGTCGCGCCGGAATTTCCAGGGTAAGGCGGACAGGTTTTTCATTAGCCAGGTCAGCCAGCTTAAGCCGGGTCATCGGGGCACTCCTTGCTGGAATGGTTCGAGAACGAGGTCGCGAGTGACCACAATCCTCAGGGCGAACCCCGGTCGCACAGTCAGGGTTGGCGGAATGTTGAGCTGCCTTTGCACCACCTGCCTACCGGTTTGATTGACCGTGTCCTGCGTCCCGAAGCGCAGCGCGCGAACAAGGTCACTGTCGTCGCTCGTCGCGAGCTCGGTTCCCGCCCCAAGCAGCGTCGATATCAACGCGGCCTTGAGCATGTTGCCCCAATGATAGTTGGTGCGGTCTTCGAGCCCGGCCATGCCAGCGGTATCGGCACCCGGAAGACGGTCGAGCAGAATTGAATGGCCACCCGGGAAGATAAGCCGTTCCCATGCCAGCAGCACACGGTTCTGTCCGGCAGCGACATCACTGTCATACTCGCCAATCAGACGGGCCCCCTGCGGTATAAGCAGGATGCGTCCGGTCGGGCTATCATAGACGTTCTGGGTGACTTGCGCTGTTATCTGACCCGGAAGGTCCGAACGAATGCCCGTGATCAACGCAGCAGGGATAATGCTACCGGCCTGCACGACATGGGGAGAGCCGAGACGCATGATCCGTTCCGGACTCTCCGTCACGCGGTTGCCGCGCTGCTCAAGAAATGCGCGGCGGTTGGACGTCGGCGTCGGCGGAAGCGCTTGGGCAGCGGTTGAGATATCGTTCGCCATTGCTGGTTGCGGATTGCCCGCGGAAGATATCCGATTGTCGCTGCCGCCAGGGCTGCCAGCCAGGAAAAGCTGGCTCGTTCGTGCACTGTCTCGCTCCTGCGCTGCTCGTTCTCGTGCCTGCTCGGCCGCAGCAAGCCTCGGATCGGACGTCGGTGTCCCATTGGCTGGCGATCCGATTGGAGGGATCGGAACATTTTGGCCTTCCTGCTGCGCCGAAACGATCGGTCGCCCCAGATCACCCGGCAACGGAGGTCCGAGTTTGGGTACGTCGCCATAGTTGGCTGGCGCTCCTGTCACCTGATCAGCGCGATTGCGACTGTTGGTATCGTAGAGGTTTTCCGGCGGTACAGGCGCCTTGGGTTGAAGAGCGTAAATCAGCGAACCACCAATAGCGATGCTGGCAGCCACGCCGATCGTTGCAAGGGCCTTGCGCGATAGCCGCATTACGCTCGGAGGCTCTCCGCCAAGGCGAAAGCCGTCTGGGCTGGACGGAGCCACCGGGGCCATTTCGTTCAGCTCTTCTGGCTCGGCCTCGTGCGGCACGTCGGCCGAAGGCTGAACGATCTGGGATGAGGTGTTCATGCCCGCCCCCTGCTACGGGGAACTTCGCGTATGATGCGAACCTGACGGGCGTTGCGGCCAGAACCCAGGCGCAGCTCGGCTTTATCAAACAACCGATCCACGACCATGTAGCGCCCCTGTACCCGGTAATTGATGAGTTCAGCCGAACCGTCGGCGCCGATCACGAACAGAGGTGGCATATCGCCGTTGGCGATACTCGCGGGAAACTCAATGAAGACCTGGCGGCCGTCATCAAATACGCGCAACGGTCGCCATTGCGGCCGGTCACCAGCCAAGCGGTAAGCAAAGCTTAGGGCCGAAAAGTCGATCCCAGCAGCGACAGGGGCGCTGCGCTCGGCTTCGGTCGCAGCGCTGCGCAAAGCAATCAGCGCATCCTGGGGATAGGTCCATGAAACCGCAGCCATATAGGTGGACGTCGTGGCGCTCAGCTCCAGGTGATAGGTGCGGCGATTGGTGTTGATGACGAGATTGGTGCTGATGTCGGACCGCGTCGGCTTCACCAAGATGTGGACGCGGCGCGTAAGCCCGGTGCCGCTTACCGTATCTCCAATGATCCAGCGCACCGTGTCGCCGGATGCAACAGGTCCCGGCCCAACCAGCTCCTCGCCTTCCTGGAGCATGATATTGGTGACATGCCCAGGCGAAGTGTAAATCTGGAACAGCGCACCTTCAACATAGGCATATTGCTGGATTGCGTTGAAGTAGCTCGTCCGCTCCGGTTCCACGCGCGCCGCAGCATTTGCGCGACCAATGCGTGTTCGCGGGTCTGAAGGTTCTACCGTGGGCACCGGTGTCTGGGCAAAAGCTCGGACGGGAGTCCCGCTGGCAATGACAGGGATGGGAATGCTGCCGAGGGCGGCTACCGACAGCAGGAACGACGCGCGCAGCACGCGCAAATGGGGGATCATTGGCTGAGCTCCTTTGACCAGTTGATGGCGTTGACAAACAGGCCGAGCGGATTCTTCCGCAGGGCGTCCGGAGTGCGCGGCGGCTGCACAACCGTGGTCAGAATCGCGGACCAACGAGAAGTCTCAACCAGCGCCCCGTCCTGGTATCGCCGTTCCGTCCATGCGACGCGAAAGCTGTCATTCGACGCGCGGATAACGCTCGAGACATCGACCGCGACCTGGATCTTGCCGACTTGGGCGAACGGATCGTTGTTTCGCGCATAATCGTTGAGGGCCTGGGCGCCGCGGTCAGTGGTGAAATCGTAGGCTCTCAGCCAGTCCTGCCGTAACACAATGGGATCGGCCGGAATGGAGCGCACCTGCTCGATGAAGCGGGCGAGGTGAAAGGCCATTTGCGGATCGGTGGGCCGATAATCGGCATTTGCCGGAGCGATGGCCTGTGCCTGCCCCAATTTGTCGACCTCAACCACCCAAGGGGTGATCGTTCCGCGGGCGGATTGCCAGACCAGAGCTCCCGCAAGCCCTCCCGAGAGCGCGAGACAGCCAAAGAATGCGAGACGCCAGTTTTTCGCTTGGACCCGTGCAGAGCCAATACGATCATCCCAAACCTGCGCTGCGCGCTGATAGGGGGTGACAGGTTCGGGGCTGGTTCCGTAGCGTATGGATGGGCGTCGAAACATGGGAGGGACCTCCTGAGTGGTTTCAGCTCTTGTCGGTGATGTCGGGGCCTTGACCGCTGGCATGACTATCGCCGCCCTTCAGCGTGTGCGCCGCGATCGAGGCTCCCTGGCTCATGGTTTGCCGCCGACGCATGGCAGCCGCCCAAGCCGGCGGGCCATCGGAAGGCGACATTGCGGTCCTGTCTATGGGGGCGCTTCCTCTTGCAGCAGCATAGTTTGCCTTGAGGCTTTCGGCTGCGCGCCGGAGAGGTGACGTTGCTGCGCCTGCTGCAGACTTCGCGACATTGGCGAGACCTGAGGCAACGGCAGCGTGGCCTGACTTCCCGGCGGAACCGGCAGAGTAAGCCGCCGAAACACTGCCAGCGGCGCGAGCCCCTCCGGTGGCAGCTCCAGCCATGGCCGTTCCTGTCGCACCAGCGGCGAGTTTCGCGCCCGCGACACCGCCAGCGAGGGTTGCGCCAGCAGCGATCGCCGTCCCGGCGGCTGCGCCTGCGCCGAGTTGTGGGCCTCCCGCCACGATTCCGTTAGCGATGCTGGGTCCGAAGATGCCGAGGCCAAGAAGTGTTAAGGCGGCAAGGGCAATGGCCATGACCTGCTGGATGTCAGGCTCAACCCCCAATCCGGCGTTGATGAACTGTGCGAACAACGTTGTTCCGATGCCGGTGATGACAGCCAGCACGAGCACCTTGATGCCTGAGGAAATGATGTGACCGAGGACGCGTTCAGCCATGAAAGCAGTGCGTCCGAAGAAGGCGAAAGGCAGCAGTACGAAACCGGCCAGCGTGACCAACTTGAACTCGATGATCGTGACGAAGACCTGAATCGCCAGCACGAAGAACGCGATCACGACGATGAGCCAAGCGATCAGCAGGATCAGGATCTGGACGAAGTTGGTGAACAGGCCGACGGGGCCAACCAAGTCTGCGGTCGCATCGAGCAGTGGCTGGCCGGCGTCGAGTCCGGTGGCAGCAACGACGCCCGGGCGCAGGAAATCGCCGATGCCCATGCCGCTACCGCTGGCTTGAAGGCCGAGCCCGGCAAAACTCTGAAGCATGATCCCGGCGAGGTTGGAGAAATTGCCGATGATGAAGGCAAAGGTCCCGATGTAGAGTGTCTTCTTGATCAGCCGCTGCAGCACATCTTCATCCGTGCCCCAGGCCCAGAAGAGCGCCGCGATGGTTACGTCGATCACGATCAGGGTCGAAGACAGGAACGCTACTTCGCCGCCGAGAAGACCAAAGCCACTGTCGATATACTGGGAGAAGACCGCCAGAAATTGGTCGATCACGCCGGTGTCATTCATGGCTGACGCTCCCTTCCATGGAAAAATCGCGTACGCTCGCCATCCCAGACGGCGTCGCAGCTCGATTCCGGCACGGTGATCGTCCGGCAGCGCTTGAGTTCAGCAGCATGGGAATTGCGGTGCGGCACCTCATCAGCGACGAGGATCGGCGTCGAAGGTGGCGTTGACGGCCGGGTAGCCGAAACAACCGCGACCGCCGCGAGCAAGCCACCGAATGCTCCTGCTGCCGCAAGTTTGACCACCCGGCTCATCTCAATTGCGGGTCCGGAAACGCCGGAACCGCTCGCGACCTTCGGCCTCAGTCGCAGCATTGCGGGCGGCTTCGAGCGATTGGGCGCGCCCTTGCGCTGCAATGGCTGCGGTCAGGTCGGCGAGCTGCTGGGTCTGGAGCGCCAACAGCTGGTTACCGGCTTGTGCAGCCTGGAGCGCACCGGTGGCTGACTGGCTGGCGCCAACCAGAGTGGTGATCGAGCTGCGTGTGGCGCCAAGATTGCCCACGATGCCAGCCTGCACCTTCATTGCGTCTTCGAAGGCACCAACGCTGTCCTGCCAGCGCGCATTGGCATTGGCGACCATCTGAGCTTGTCCTGCTGACAGAGCCGTGCCCTTGTAGCGTCCGTTGAAAACCTGCTGGACGTCAGTCACGTCGTACGCGATCCGCTGTGCCTGGTTGAGCAACTGCCGGGTCTGGTCGACCTGGCTTTGCAGTGTCTGGATCGTGGAAATCGGCAGACTCGTGAGGTTGCGCGCTTCGTTGATCAGGCTGGTGGCCTGGTTCTGGAGTTGCTGAATCTGGTTGTTGATCTGCTGAAGTGACCGGGCGGCCGTCATCACATTCTGGGCATAGTTTGAAGGATCATAGACGATTCCTCCGAACTGGGCATGGGCCGGGCCAGCTGTCAGCGTGCCAGTGACCAACGCGGTGGCAAGGCCGACGGCGATCGCCGTGCGGCAAGACAGGGACATTTTCATCGACTGGGTTCCTTCTCATGTGGTGCGGGCGGTCGGGGAGGAAGCAGCTCGGCCGCCCATTCGAGGCTGCGGTGCCGGAGCCAGGCCGCTGCAAAGCCGTCGCTGCCATGGTCGGCAACGAGTTCGGCGATGCGCGTCTGATCGGACTTGGAAGAGGCTGCGCTGAAGGCGAGCGCGATTTCGCCAAGACCCAGCTCGAAAAGGCGATTGCCGCGTCGTGACTGACAATAATAGTCGCGCTTTGGCGTGGCGCGGCTGAGGATCTCGATCTGTCTGTCATTCAGGCCGAACCGCTCATACACCTTGGCAATTTGAGGTTCGGCGGCCCGCTCATTGGGAAGAAAAATACGCGTTGGGCAGCTTTCGATGATGGCCGGCGCGATGGCCGACGTCTCGATGTCGGCAAGGCTCTGGGTCGCGAAGATGACGCTGGCATTCTTTTTGCGCAGCGTTTTCAGCCACTCGCGCAACTGCGCGGCAAAGGCTGGGCTATCGAGCACAAGCCAGCCTTCATCGATAATGATCATGGTTGGCGATCCGTCGAGCCGACCTTCGATCCGGTGAAAGAGATAGGCGAGCACAGCGGCAGCTGACGACGCACCGATGAGGCCCTCGGTCTCGAACGCCTGTACTGCGGCTTCCCCCAGTCTCTCCTGCTCGGCATCGAGCAGTCGGCCCCATGGACCGCCAATGAGATAGGGAGACAGCGCCTGCTTCAATTCCTGCGATTGCAGCAAAACTGCCAGTCCGGTGAGGGTGCGCTCTGACGGCGGTGCGGACGCCAGCGATGTGAGCGCCGACCAGATGTGTTCCTTTGCCGCCGGATCCATGTTGACGCCTTCGTTGGCGAGCATCGCGGCCAGCCATTCGGCGGCCCAGGCGCGTTCCCCTATGTTGTCGATGCGAGCGAGCGGCTGCAGGGCGACGGCCTTGCTGTCCTCGTTCTCCCCGCCGAGTGCACCGCCGAGGTCCTGCCAGTCGCCGCCCATGCCGAGCGCTGCCGCCCGGATCGACCCACCGAAGTCGAAGGCGAAAATCTGCGCACCAGCATACCGTCGGAACTGCAGCGCCATGAGCGCCAGGAGAACTGATTTTCCCGCGCCTGTTGGTCCCACAATAAGGGTATGGCCGACATCGCCGACATGAAGGGAAAGTCGGAACGGGGTCGAGCCTTCGGTCTTGCCGTAAAGCAAGGGGGCGTCACTGAAATGCTCGTCCCGTTCCGCTCCCGCCCATACAGCTGACAGGGGGATCAGGTGGGCGAGATTGAGAGTGGAAATTGGAGGTTGGCGGACATTGGCGTAGACGTGGCCGGGGAGCGATCCCAGCCACGCCTCAATCGCGTTCATGCCCTCGATCATGCAGGTAAAATCGCGGCTCTGGATGACCTTCTCGACCAGGCGAAGTTTCTCGGCAGCAAGCGCTGGATCGCGGTCCCAGACGGTGATCGTTGCCGTAACATAGGCGATGCCGGCATGGTCCGCGCCCAGTTCCTGAAGCGCCATGTCGGCGTCGGCTGCCTTGTTCGAAGCGTCCGAATCCATGAGCACCGATTGCTCGTTCGTCATCACCTCCTTGAGAATGGCGGCGACCGATTTGCGCTTGGCGAACCATTGGCGACGGATTTTTGCCAGCAGCTTGGTTGCATCGGTCTTGTCGAGCATGATCGCACGGGTCGACCACCGGTATGGGAATGCCTGCCGGTTGAGTTCGTCGAGCAGTCCGGGAAAAGTTGCAGTCGGGAAACCGGTAATGGTGAGCGTGCGCAGATGGGCTTGCCCGAGCTTCGGTTCGAGACCGCCGGTCAGCGGCTCGTCGGTCAGCAAGGCGTCGAGATAGACTGGCGTTTCAGGAACGCGGACCTGCTGGATTTTGGTGGAAACAGTGCTGTGCAGATAGGTGAGCGTCGCGCGATCATCGAGCCAGCCCGCATCGGGCATGAAGCCCTCGACAAGGTGCAATACGCGGTCCGTCCGATCAACGAAGGACTTAACCAGCTCGTTTGGATCGACACCAGTGGCCGCCTTTCCCTCGTAGAGCCAGCTTTCGGCGCGGGCCGCATCCTCCGGCGGCGGCATCCACAATAGGGTGAGGTAGTAGCTGCTCTCGAAGTGCGCTCCCTCTTCGCGAAACTGCTCACGACGCTCCATGTCGACCAGGGCCGAAACGGGATCGGGAAAATTGCTGTGCGGGTAAGCCTGTGCGGGGACACGCTGCGCTTCGACGAACACGGCCCATCCCGAGCCCAGTCGCCTCAGGGCATTATTTAGGCGTGATGTCACGGCGACCAGCTCTGCGGGCGTGGCGCTGTCGAGATCCGGACCGCGAAAGCGCGCCGTGCGCTGAAACGATCCGTCCTTGTTGAGCACCACGCCCGGCCCCACCAGTGCGACCCAGGGGAGGAAGTCGGCCAGACTGGCGGATTTGGCCCGGTATTCGCGGAGCGACATCATGGCTGCACCCACGTCGGATATTTGAGGTGACGGCGCGCAACATCGACGAACTGGGGATCGCGCCGCGCAGCCCAGACAGCGAGCGCGTGTCCGATTGCCCATATCGCGAGGCCCGCGAGCCACAGCCGCAAGCCGAGGCCGATCGCGCCCGCCAATGTCCCATTGACGATGGCCAGAGCACGAGGGGCACCGCCCAACAAAATCGGCTCTGCCAGTGCGCGGTGTACCGGCGCGTAGAAGCCGGGGATGTCGTCAGCGGGTGGCATCAGATCAGCGCTCCACCGCCGAAGCTGAAAAAGCTGAGGAAGAAGCTCGATGCGGCAAAGGCGATCGACAGTCCGAAGACAATCTGGATCAGCCGACGGAAACCACCGGACGTATCTCCGAACGCAAGGCTGAGGCCGGTGACGATGATGATGATCACCGCAACGATTTTGGCGACCGGCCCTTCGATGCTCTCAAGGATCGATTGCAGTGGCGCTTCCCACGGCATCGACGATCCACCAGCAAGGGCCGGGGTAGAGGTCGCCACCATTACAAATGCTGCGGCAGCTGCGAGCGAAACACGGTCGGTGCCACGCCGGAGGGTACGGGTCATTGAAAGTCTCCTTGAGTTTGGGTGGCGGGAATCAGGCGATAATCACCGGTGACAGGGTCGAGCCCGTCGACGCGGGCCAGTTCGGCGAGACGTCGCCCTTTGCCCTCGCGCACCAGCACGGCGACGAGGTTGATGGTCTCGGCAATCAGGGCGCGCGGAACGGTGACGACCGCTTCCTGGATCAATTGCTCCATCCGCCGGAGTGCGCCCATGGCGCTTCCTGCATGGATCGTCCCGATCCCCCCGGGGTGGCCAGTCCCCCAGGCCTTGAGGAGGTCGAGCGCCTCGGCGCCGCGCACTTCACCGATCGGGATTCTGTCGGGGCGCAGACGGAGGCTGGATCGGACGAGGTCGGATAGCGACGCCACGCCATCCTTTGTCCGCATCGCCACGAGGTTCGGCGCGCAGCATTGCAGCTCGCGGGTGTCTTCGATGAGCACGACCCTATCCGTGGTTCTGGCGACCTCGGCGAGCAGAGCATTTGTCAGGGTGGTTTTGCCGGTACCGGTTCCGCCCGCAACCAGGATGTTCAGGCGGTCAGCCACGCCGGAGCGAAGCGTTGCAGCCTCTGGAATGGACATGATCCCGGCACCCACATAGTCTTCGAGCAGAAACACTGCGATGGCGGGTTTGCGGATCGCGAAGGTTGGTGCGGTCACCACCGGTGGCAGCAAGCCCTCAAACCTCTCTCCGCTTTCCGGCAGCTCTGCCGACACGCGGGGAGCATCGACGTGAACTTCGGCTCCGACATGATGAGCGACCAGTCGTATGATGCGCTCGCCATCGGCAGCAGTCAGCAGCTCACCGCTGTCGGCGAGACCTTCGCCCAAGCGGTCGACCCAGAGCCGCCCATCGGGATTGAGCATGATCTCGATAACCTGCGGGTCGGCAAGCCAGGTTGCTATCGACGCACCCATCGCGGTGCGCAGCATGCGTGCCCCACGTGAACGTGCTTCGAATTTGACTGGCTCAGCGCCCATCGGATATCCCGCTATGAGAGCGGGGTATGATCACCCTGCTCGACGGGGACGATTAAGAGACGCAGAAAAGGGCGATATTCAACAAGGATTTAGCGTCGTAGTACTCGGGCGCAGAAAAACAGGCTTGAGCGTAGATTGCGACCTGTAGCAGCCGGCGAGGTTGCGACGTTTACGCCGGGGATTTGATGGTTAGACCAATACAACCTTGCGGTTCGGTGCTGGCGTTAGATGGAAGCGGCGCAGTTTGATTCCGAGTTCTGCTAAGCAGAGATCCATCCCCTCTGGCAGGTCCCCTTCGGGCAGGACGAGTGTCCGATTGACTTCTGCGCCTTCGCGGACTGAGTGGGCTAAGAGTTGACCGATGCCTGTGTAGAGAGACTGGCGCCCGCAATCCGTTTTGACCTCATAAATTTCGGTCATCCTGCTTCCGATTTTCACCATGAGGTCAACTAGCAGGCTGTTTACGACCACTTCTTCTTTCGCGGCCATTGACTGGCGTTCATCACGAAGCGCCCTCACAACATCGCCGTGGTAAGAAAAATAATCGAACTCAGGACGTCGCCGTCCTTTCCGGCGGCCTGAAGCTTCATCTCTGAATTTATCCCATTCAGCGATCTTCTTACGAGCAGCGACGTTATCAAGGTCTCCTCGCTTCACTGCGTCCTTGAATTCGCGGACGGTGCAGACGAAGTTCCAGATTCGGCCGGCCAGATCGGGATCATCTACCCGGCCGATGACGATCCCTGATCTTGGCTCGCCTGTCGTTCGTTCGACGTCCTCTAGGACGCTGTCTGACCAACTCATGAATGCGCCGCGTCCAACGCCCTTTTTCCCGCCGCCCACGCTTCCATCGTGCATGAGATAGGTGGCGCCCGTTGATGGGTCGTGAGCGAAGAAACCTGCGACAGATGCGGAATTCGTAGTGGTCGGGACGTTAATCTCGACGGTAATCATCTGGGTATGCCGCTTGCTGTCATAGACCCCGAAGGCATTCCAGCGCCTCGGTATTTTGGCATCACTGGCATGCGAGAACGCTGCCCACAAAGTGCCGTCGCTGTTGGCATACATGGTTTCGTCTAGATTTCCGCTGGGAAAGCCGATGTTGCGCTTTCCGATGCACTGCAAAGATCTAGTCAGGACGTCTTCCATAGCCTTCTGGGCTTTGTCTTTCGCCTTTTTGTCTTCAACCAGAACGAGCATACATCACCAATTTCTGGAATTTCCGGCCATACGAAGCATGAATATGTGCCGGGCAGCACCAAATGTCAGGCAACATTTTTGCAGAGGCACTGCCGACACGCGGATGCGACGGCAATAACTCTCACGATGATGTTGTGGGCATAAAGTCGGATGAGAGGCTGACCACAGACCAATGGCTATCGCTAGGTTCGGTTTCTTACCCTTCCATCTCTTCCCGCAGCTTCGGCCCAGCCTCCATTCGCCGCGCTAAGGACTCCACAAAGGCCTGATACCGCTTTTTTCCGGTTGCCTGTGCCGCTCGCATTGCCTCGTCGGGCAACGGAGCATTGCTGGTCAGCCAGAACCGCACGAAAATCGCAAACGCTTCATTCGACAGTTCCACATGCCATTCAAGGCGCTCAAGCTGCCGCGAGATGCGGTCAAGCCGTTTGGTCAGCACTGCCTCGACCCGTTCCTCATGGTCAGGCGTGAGCATCGAAGCGAGCGCGGCTTCGAGGACTTCCGTTTGCGAGACCCGTCTGGACCGCGCACGCTCCGAAAGCTGTCGCGCCAGGTGGGCATCGATCCGGAATGTCATTTTCTGGCGATCAGGTTTCTTCACAGCTCGATTCCATCATCTGGATCGAGCGAGGCATTCCGCGCATTGCGCCGCATGGCCCGGTCAAGGGCCTGCCGGTTCTGCGCAATCTCATCCGGGGATGAGTCGGCGTCGGGATCGAACGGGTTGAACGGGCGATCTGGCTCTGGCGCGATATTCTCATGCTCGGGCATACCGGGTTCCTGGCGAATGCCGCTGTTCTCGGCCTGATTTTCGGCTTTCGACTTTCCATTGGCTTTGCGAACCTGGGGAAGCTGCTCGGCCTCAACGGGCTTCAGGCCACACCAATCATCTCCTGCACCTTTCGCGATGGTTTGATGTAGTGGCTTCGGCGGATCGAGGACACGCATGGTGAAACGCGGATCAAGGAAATAGCGGGCCTTGTGCGCACGGATCGGCGGGATTCCGGCGGCCATGACGATCTCATCGTCGGGCGGGAGTTGCATGACCTCGCCAGGCGTTAGCAAGGCCCGGGCGGTCTCCGAGCGCGACACCATGAGGTGCCCCAGCCACGGCGAAAGCCGGTGCCCTGCATAGTTTTTCATGGCCCGCATTTCCGTGGCGGTTCCCAAGGCGTCGGAAATCCGCTTGGCCGTGCGCTCGTCATTGGTCGCGAAGCTCACGCGGACGTGGCAGTTGTCGAGAATGGCGTTGTTCTGGCCATAGGCCTTCTCGATCTGGTTCAATGATTGAGCGATCAGGAACGCCTTGATCCCGTAGCCAGCCATGAAAGCGAGAGCGCTCTCGAAGAAGTCGAGCCGGCCGAGTGCAGGAAACTCGTCGAGCATGAGAAGCAACCGCTGACGTCGGTTGCCAGGTGTGAGGTCTTCCGTAAGTCGGCGGCCGATCTGGTTGAGGATGAGCCGGATCAGGGGCTTGGTCCGACTGATGTCGCCTGGCGGAATGACAAGATACAGCGAAGTAGGTTGGGGACCGGACATCAGATCGGCGATGCGCCAATGGGATGCGCTGGTGACCTTCGCTACCACCGGATCCCGGTAGAGGCCGAGGAAGGACATGGCGGTCGACAGGACACCGGACCGCTCGTTATCGGACTTGTTGAGCAGCTCCTGCGCCGCGGCGGCCACCACCGGATGCACACCTTTGTCGCCTAGATGCCGGGTGACTTTCATCCGGTGCAGCGTCGTTTCGATCCCGCGACGTGGATCGGACAGAAATGCGGCGACCCCGGCGAGGGACTTGTCCTTTTCGGCATACAGAACGTGGAGGATCGCACCGACCAGCAGGGCATGACTGGTCTTTTCCCAGTGGTTGCGCTTATCGAGGCTACCCTCCGGATCGACCAGGACGTCGGCAACATTCTGCACGTCGCGCACTTCCCATTCGCCGCGCCGGACCTCGAGCAGTGGGTTGTAGGCTGCAGACGCCGGGTTAGTGGGATCGAACAGCAGGACGCGGCCATGCTTTGCGCGGAAACCTGCGGTCAGCTGCCAGTTCTCGCCCTTGATATCGTGGACAATAGCCGAGCCGGGCCAGGTCAACAGTGTCGGGACAACCAGGCCCACACCTTTGCCTGATCGTGTCGGCGCAAAGCATAGGACATGCTCAGGCCCGTCGTGCCGGAGATAGGAGCCAGCGAACCGTCCGAGCACCACACCAGTATCGCCCAGCATCCCCGCTCTGCGGACTTCGCGCGCATCGGCCCACCGCGCTGAACCAAAGGTTTCGGCCTTCCGGCGTTCGCGTGCGCGCCAGACTGACATGGCGATGGCGACGATGAAGGACAGGAATCCGCCGGATACAGCGATGAAGGCACCGCGCTCGAATACAGATGGCGCATAGGCATCGAATGCGAACCACCACCAGAAAAAGGCAGGAGGCGGGTAAATGCGGTGATCGCCGATCCAGAACCAGGGCTCTCCCAGTTCCGGCTGATACCCGAGTGCTGCGGCGGTCCACTGGGTAGCGCTCCAGATGGTGAGCAGGATGATCGCGAACACAGCCAGAATCTGGCCCCAGAGGATCTTATCATTCATAGGCTTTGGTCCTGTCGGGAATGGTCGTCACAGGCCGATCCCCCGTCCGCGCCCCAAGCTCCAATCGACCGAACCGCCGGGCGACATGGTGCCTGTGATGTGTTGTCCCAGATGTTTGTCCAGCGCTGGTCGCCACGGCACGAGTTGGAAGCTCATGCCGTCGTCGATCATTGCGAACCGCCCGGACGCCAATGTCACGCGCTCGCGGTAGATTCCGCTGACATATTCGCCCGACGTCGAAGATTTGTGCTCAAGCCCGGTCCGTGTGGCGATCGCCTGCGCGGTCGATGAAAGCTCTTCGTTTCGGAGCGTGCCGATCAGGTCCTGCGCGAGGATCAGCCTTTGACCCTGCCGCCGTGCGAGTCCCTGCGCTTCGAGATGCTGCGTGCGGGCCTCCATCGCATTGCGCACCTCAAGCCCGAAGCCATTGCCAGTGGTGACCGGTTCGCGCGCAACGAGCTGGCGATCGAGCCATGTTGCGCCTGGCGATGTGATCTGGTCCCCAAGGGCGACGTCCGACCGCGTTGCCAGCGAGAGCCGGGTCTGGCCCTTGGCGTCTTCCCATGATCTGAGCTCGACGATTGATCCCTGTCTCGCATCGCCGGTCATGTCCATGTCGTCGAATCGCAGATGATGCGTGCGGCCATCGGTGCCATCGACGATGGCGTAGGCGCTGCCCGCCAGTTCATCCTGCAGGCCACGCTCGACGAGGCGCCCGACGATGGGGTCACTGGGCGTCTTTGAGTGCAGCGCGAGGGCAGATGGATCGAAGCGTCCGCCGTCCCGGGTCATGGCACGGTGCATGGTCTTGATGATGTCGTTGCGGACCGCAAGATCGCGCAAGGCGCGCTCAGCACCCGGATCCATGGTCCAGACTGCAGGACCTTCGCGGGAGGCAAGCCCGAGCTGTTCTAGCTTGGCGGCACGGCCGATCAGCAGACGGCGCATGCCGGGTTCGCCATCGCTGCCAGGGCGAAGGTCGACCCGGCCTGCCATATCCTCGCCGAGCTTCACGAGCTGGCGGTCAAGACCAGTCCACCGTTCGGCATCGACTTCGCGTTCAAGCGCGGTCCGGATATCGAGTTCACTGCGCGGTCCAAGTTCAAGCGTTACGCGCTCCTCGGCGCGGCGGCGCAGGCCGTCACTGATATAGCCGCCGTCGATGACGAGGTCGGTGCCGTCATCAGCCACACCGCGCACAAGGATATGAATGTGCGGATTGTCGGTGTTCCAATGGTCGACCGCCACCCAGTCCAGCTTGGTGCCGAGATCCTTGGCCATGTCGGTCATCAATTCGCGGGTGAAGTCCCGCAGGTCCTGCATGTTGCCGGCATCTTCCGGACTGACGATGAAGCGGAAGTGGTGCCGGTCATCCTCGCACCGTTCAGCAAAGGCATCGCGATCACTCTCCTCAGAGCGGGCATCGAACATGAATGCATCGCGCCCGTCGCGGGTCACCCCGTCGCGTTCGAGATAGGAGATATGGCGAGCGAGCGGCGCGGCGCGAAATTGCGCGCCTTTGTGCCGGACGATACGGGCTAGGACAGTAACGCGCCGCTGACCTGGCGAGCGGTGTCGCATAGCGGCAAGCGCAAGCCGGCCTCGACCCACTCTGCCAGAGCTTCGACCGGTTCGCGACCCGCCTCTGCGTAGGCGCGTTTGGCCTGATCGTGCTGCAGCACGGCGTACCTGTGCCGCCAGCTTCTGGCCTCTTTGGCCTGCGCCCTTGCCGCTGTCCCTCCCCCTTCCCGGCCGGACACGAAATTCAATGTCGTCCCCGCTCATGGGCGGGGTGCCATACAGTTTTTCTTTGAAAACAAAGCCGAATTCAAAGCAGCGTATGGCCGGCTTGCTTTCTTGCCATACAATATTTGCCAATCATCCCAGCCACATAGGACCTGCATGCTGGCAGTCCTTTCATCTTGCCCTCCAAAACTGACCTGTCTCTCCCATGCCTGCCAAACCGCCGGAACTAGCCCGCACATCGCCGTAATCGTCAGAACTGCGACTGAGAACACCATCACGGGATCCGCGGAGAAAGCGGGATAAACAGGGGGTGGGGAGCCGGTTCATTGGGCTGCGGAGAAGCCGGTGGTGGTGCGCTGATCGCGCGCTCCGGCTGCACGGCAGTTGCATCGGTCATGACTTCTGCGTCGCCATCGTCACGCGCCGCAAACAGAGCCGCGTGACGCCAAGATTGCACAGCTGGTGCCGGATTCGCAGCAGGGGCAGCAGTGCTGGCTATGCCAAGACTTGGAGTGATCTGAGCAACATAGCTGACTGTCTCTGCCGGTAGCCGTCGCCGGCCATTTGCATAATCATCCGCCCGGCCCGGCCCGGCATTATAGGCCGCCAGCATCAGGCTGACGTCGCCGTATCGGTCCCACATGGCGCGCAGATAGGCCGTTCCGCCGAGAATATTGGCGCGGACATCGAACGGATCAGAGCCAAGCCGGTGGCGCTCGGTGAGCATTGCCCAAGTGCCTGGCATGATCTGCATCAGGCCCATCGCTCCTGCTGGCGAAACCGCGCGTGAATTGCCCCGGCTTTCAGCCCGCATGACCGCCCAGATCCAGAGTTCGGGTATCCCGAAGCGCTGGGAGGCTTCCGCGACATGCGGTGCATAGGGATGGGCCATGAACTGGTCTGGCCCGGTAGTAGACGCTGCCTGAGGTGCAGCCACTGAACTGACACCTAGTGCGACGCAGAGACCGGGAAGGAGCAGATAGCGGTGCAGGCGATATGCGATCCGCAATGGACGCCGCCTGCTCGCGGAGCGCGAACGACGATCCATGGTTATCTCCGATCACGATGTGTCGGACGTGACCAGAGCAGGTGATGCTCGTCATGCCGACCTATCGAGCGCAGTAGATTGGCGCGCAAAGGCTGGACAAAAGCCGGGTCATCGATCTGCACCGCGACATAGGCGCCGGCGCGCTCGCCGGTGCGATTCCATCCCGCACCGATTTCGATGCCGGTGTCCGCATCGCCAAGCAGAACGCGCCAGTCGGGCGCATTCTCGCTGTCGTTTGCAGGCGCTGGAACAAGTGTCACAGCAGCATCAAGTATGAGCGTCCTGATGCGGCCTGCAAAGCCGTCCTGCGTGGATTGAAAGTCGCCGATCATCATGGCTTGATCTCCTGGTTGGTGTTGGGGAAAGCGGCGGGTCTGTTCGGCATGCGCCAGCGCAGCGGCTCCCCAGGGGCATTGCGTGTGAGGACCGGGCGCGCGATGCCGATCAGGCCTGCTGCTGGCAGCACCCCGAAATAGCGCCCATCGAGACTGTCGGGGGCAGGATTAAGGAGGAAGATTTCACCGGCACGGACCCGATGGCAGCCGCGCCAGACAGGCAATGCGCGGCCCATACGGTCCTGCAGTTTGGCCACGGCCATTGGCCGTCCATCGATCGTGACGACTGCACCGACGCGGCAGACCTGCTGACCCGGCAAAGCCGCGACATGCTTCATGAGCGGCACGCCGGACGGCAAATAGCGGCGGTCGTTGAGGAACTGGGCGATCTCGGCGCTAGGCTTGACGGCGACGAGCTGGCCGAGGGTCACAGGCGCATCGCTGTCGATCCGGTAAAGGCCGATGGGCGCGCTGGCGCTCGCGTTCCACATCAACTGCGGTCGCGGTGACAGGACAGCGATGGCGGCAAATCCGGTGCTGAACAGGCCTGCCGACAGCATCGTCGCGCGCAGATACGGACGGCGGCTCACGCTTCGAGCGCCTTGCGCCGAAGCCAGGCTGCGTGGCGCTCAGCCGTATAGGCGCGAGCCGGCATTCCGGCGCTCAAGCGGTTGCAGACATGGCGCCAATGATCGGGTGATGCGTCGCACGGATCGACCCCGGCAGCTTCTACGGCATCAATGGCCTGGAGCACTTGGGCGACCTTGGGCCAGCCTTCGATATGCAACAGGATCTCACCGCCCGGGCGCACGAAGGGCAGCGTCGTGTAGGGTTCGCCGGGCGTGACGGCGGTGACGATGTCGATGCTGGAGTGAACCGTTCCGAAGTCGTTCGACAACCAGCGCACAAATGCAAAGGTTGTCCCAGGACGGAAGCCGACGATGCGTGTGCGGCGGTTGATGATCCGATCCGTCGCCATGCGGCCGAAGCGGATCCATTGCTCGTAGCGCTTCTCAATCCAGGTCAGTTCGACCTCGGTCAATGCGCTGCGTGGTTGCGGTCTGGCGGCAGACCGTTGCAATGCCGGACTGCTCATGATTGCCGTCCCGACCCTGAGCGCAAAGCGGCGATCCCGAGGCCTGGAAGCGTCGGCGCTGCGCCAGCTTTTTCCACAGGCGGCCAAGCCGTTAGCAAGAATCCGGAGGATTCTTTTCTATTAGCATCGTTAGAGAGCATCCGATTTTTCGCAGATTTCCGGGGGCTTCCGGCACAATCCGGTTTCCGATAGGCCGAGGATCCGGTTTCCGATGGGCCGAGTCTGGCGGTTTTCGATAGGCCGAGCGTCATGGCAACTTCTCCACAGGCAAGCCAACGCGCCGGGCTGCAGCGATGAACGAGTCGACGGGGACGGGTTTGAAAATCAGCCGCTCGCGGCCGAAGCTGTGCTCGAGGCTCAAATGGTAGCCCGGCAGCGATTGCTGCCGGACGATCGTGCGCAGCTCGAACGCGAATTGCTTGAGCGGCGAGAGCGAGCCTGATTTGAGATGGAGGTGCGGAACGTCAAAGCTCCAGCCACCACGCTGATGCCCGCCATGCTTGCGCACAATCCGGTAAAGCCAACGCTCGACGCCGCCAGTCAGGCTGAAATAGGCGCGATCGATGGTCAGGATTAGCCCTCTGTCGAGCACGCCTGCATAGAACCAGTCTGGCAGGATCATCTCGATGCCGGTCGCGCGACCATGGTCGTCGGATGTCTCCCGCCATTCGTTGATCCAGGAGAAACGGTGACGGCGACGTTGGTGCTGTTGCCGGATTGACGTCGCAACGGTGGTGGATTGCAGCCGGTCCAGCGCTGCGCGCAGCCGCTCATAATGGTCCTTGCCGGTCCCCCGTCCGATGAAGGTCAGGATTTCGTGCGGTCGAGCTGCAATAAGGCGCGACGTGGGTCTTCCTGCATCGCGGGCCTCGACGAGCTGGCTGGCTGCCCAGATGAGGATATCGGCGTCCCAAATTGTTGCCATGCCATGCTCCGGCACGGCCTCGACCGAAATCCACGTCGCTCCCATCGTGAAATCGATAGGTGTGCAGCGCCGTGTCTTGGCGAGGCTGAAGAAGGGCCATGCCATGAGATCCTGCGCATCCCGTGCGGCGATTTCACCTGGAGCCGAGCGGAACAGCTCAAGCTGCGCTGTAGTGCCCGAAGCTCGCATCAGCGGCGCACCGGCCGGGCGGACAGACAGATGCCTTTTCCAGGGTCCGACGTCGAATTCCGGCGTCCATTCTGTGCCCAGGCGTCCAGATCGGTAATGGCATAGACGATCCGGCGCCCCAGCTTGTGAAAGGCTGGCCCTGTGCCGTAGCACCGATGCTTTTCCAGGGTGCGCGCGGAAAGCCCAAGGTGAACGGCTGCGTCGGGCGTTCGGACGTAGCGCGGAACGACGGGTACAAATTCTCCATCCATGATGATCCTCCTGTGAAGTGCCGGACACACGGGGGTGGACCGGCGAGCAGGAGGCGAGAGATCGGATTTTCAGAGGATTGGGTGAACGGACATACCGAGACTGTCTGGAATGTCCCGATCAGATGCCGTTCAACAGGCGACGGTAGCCGCCGTCGCGTGCTGCGAGCGCTTGACGGTGCCAGCGGGCAATCCGCTTGCGTTCGCTTGAGCCATCCCATTCAGCTGCCGAGTAGTGGCGCGCATCGCGGGCAATCAGGTCAACTGCGAGTTCACGTGCGCTGACACCTTCAGGCAATGCATCGAGCAGCCTCAACCATTGTACCAAGCGCCAGCGTTCGGATGGCCCGGGCTCGAGAGAAACTGGTCGCTGCCGCAGCCGACCAAGATGAATATGTTCATGGAAGGCCGACATTGCGGCCCGGCGCAGTTCCCAGAAGGTATCCGCAGGCAACATATAGGTGAGCGGGTCAGTATCCGATGCTTCTGTTGGGATGGTTAGCCGATAGCGTCGTCCGCCCAACGTCAGCACCAGATGTGACGCTTGCTCGGTGATATGGCAGGCGATCAGTGTCGCACCTTTGCCAACGGTAAGCTTGTTGAACCTGCCAATCTTGGCTGATTCCGGTTGCAGCCGGATTATTGAAGCGGAGGTGGAAGGGTCCCAGATGGCGGGGCTGTGCGTGGCGGTATGTTCAGGGTCAACTGCGAAAGACCAACCCCCAGTGCTTGGCCAGACGTTTGCGCGCTATGGGCGCTGCGTCGATGGCACGAGCATATTGGTCGCGATAGTCAGGATTGCGGCGCAGGAATTCCTGCGCGAAGTCCGCACGGTCGTGTGCTTCAAAGGCTTTGGCGTAACTCTCCGAACGCCAGTCGGGCTTCTCCTCCATCACAGCTCTCCTGTGAGGTTTTTTGGAGTCGGACGATCATGTTACTGGCAAGGTCCGAGAAGTGCCGGAGTCAGTGGCGCGCTATCAGCGATACCAGCACAATCGATTGCCCTGGAATGATGGATCGTCCGGAGTTTAGTTCGTACGGTTGTCTAGCAAATGGCGGTATCCGCTCTCTGTCATCCATTTGGCACGGGCAAGGTGGCCATCGTAAACCAGCTTGGCGCGCTCGGGCTCCCTGGTGGGATCGATAGAGAAGATGATCGCCACCGCCTCTTCCCAATGCGCACCGTCTTTCTCTGCGTCCAGCAAACGCAAATAGGTGACGAGGTGTCGCTCGTCATAAGCGCTAAGCCGGTCCGTCTGCGGTGGTTGATCTTCGAAGTCAGGAGCCGTCATGGGTCCCTCCTAAGCGTTGAGCGATAATACTCGCAGTAACTCCGCAACACGAGCGGTGAAGTAGTCCACACTTCCCCCTAAATCCGCAGAGCATTATGCGCTTAGCCGCATAAGCTGAGACGGACTGTGGTCGGGAAACCACCTCGAAGTAACAAGCATTTGATTGCTGTCGTTGAAAAATTGTAAAGTTGGAGTGTCGAATCTGCGAACGGGCGCTAGATTGCGGTCACTGTTCGCCAGCCTTGTCGAAAAATCGGGCAGGGTCGACGACGAGTTCCTCTGCGAGTCGCTCAACCGTGTCGAGCGTGGGCGAATTCGCTGCGCGTTCAAGCAGACCGACATAGTTGCGGTTAAGCCCAGCACGGTGCGCTAGTTCCTCCTGCGAAAGCCCACTGGCGTGACGCATTCGCCTTAAATTCGTCGCAAAAATCTCCCGAAGCTTCATGCTTCGTGGGTCGGCGGAACCCTAATATACTGCCACCCAATATACTAGGGATTCGTCATCGCCCGGTTTTACCCGGGCGATGACTTTGCTTGGTCAGCTTTCGCTGCGTCGTGCGGGGCGGCTCCAGACCAGATCGTAGCTGCCGTCTTCGGCTTCGAAGAGCTGGGCGAAGATGGGAGCTACAAAGCTCGGATCGTCGAGCTTGATCGAGAGATAAGGCCGGTCATCCTGGGTGCGTTTTTCCCATGCCGCGCCGATTTCGACATTGCCGACGAATACGCGGTGGCTGGGGGCATTCGAGCTGGCGCTTTCTTCTGCTGCGATACGGACTGATTTGGCTTGCAGTGCAAGCGTGGCGATCTGGCCACGGAATTCTCCCGAAACCTTCTTGAAGTTGCCGATCTTTGCCATTGGTGTTTCCTTTCCGTTGGTCGGACCGCTCCAGTGCGGCCTCGATGCGCGGATGAAGGTCAGCCAGTGGCAGGCGCCGCAGCTTTAGCCCGCAGCTTTAGCGGAGGACGGTGTGGCCGGACTTTCTTGTCTCGCGAGGAACGGCGGTACGCCGGGGGAAGAAAGTTCGGCAGGCACCGTTGCGGCAAGCCTGCCAAGCGAAGCGTCTTGCTGACATGGGCGCGGATCGAAAGAGGCCGCACTGGTCGGTTCTGCCGGAATGGATGCCAGATGCTGATCGCATGCAAATGTTTGGGTGTCCGCTGACGGGAATCTGCAAACCAAGCTGGGCAACGAAGAACGAGTTCCAGGACCAGCAGGATTGCCCCCTCACGCGATCATTCGGTCGACATCGATCGGCCTGCATGAGCATCGCCACTCACCGGATCGTTCGTATTCGCTGGAACGCGCGTATCATGCCCAGACATCGTTACGCTGCGCCATGCCGAGAAGGATGTGGCCAGGGCAGCAATGGATCCGAAAACTACCAGCAGCGCGCCGTCGTCCGTTGCCAGCGATCCAAGGGCATGTGCGGCTTGAAAACCTGCAATGGCTGCCGGAATGGCAAAGAGAAGCGCGATCCCGGAACGCAGCAAGGGAGAACGAATAAGGGCAATGAGGTATTGGCCGAGCAGTAGGGTGGAAATGCCGGCCGACAGACCGCCAGCAATGGCGGCGAGATGCCCATAGTCATGGCGGAGCAGCAAGAATGCACAACCGATGCCGGCATAGACTGGCAGTGCATAGCTCGCGAGGCGGAAAAGCAGCGCAAGCATGTAGAGACCGGCGACGGCCCCGAGGATGAGGAGAAAGGTCATAAGCGTCCCTTGTCTGGACGCGCTCGCCACCACCACCTCAGCGCATTCTGCGGTGCAAGGATAGCACGGCAGAGTGCAGGCCGAAAAGGCAGCATTCGCCGGAGACTAGCGGGCGAAGGGATCATATTCGCGAACCACCTGTTCGGGGTCGCCATCAAATTCGTCAGCGGGGATCACGAAGTAGCCCTGGTTGGTTTCGATGAGGACGATAACCGTCATCAGCGTTCGGGAGAGGTTCCAGCCAAGCGATTGTGCGGTTGCCAGTGGCATGTTGCGGCTCCTGCCTTGGAGCGGGACCACCCCGCTCGACAGTCGCCCCACAGGCCGGGGCCTGGCCGCAATCACCGCAGCACCGCTGCGGCCGCACGCGCATGCGTAGCGGACCCTTCACGGGTTGATTGAAAGAGGACAGGCTTCGCGCCTAGGGATCAGCGGCTTATGCGAGCGAGTGGTTCTGCGGCGGCAAGGCCGCTAGCCGTTGCTGACATGAGTTTGTTGGTTTGGAATGCACCGAACGGCGATTCACGCCAAAGTCACCGAGCCACTGCGAATGAAGCGCCATTGCGCTGCCGCTTGATCTAAGCCCGAAGTGTAGCGGAAATTTTCAAGCTCTCGCCTTGAGCTTCCCCGAGATGCCCTGAGCAGTCTTCACGCTGGTGACAATGTGGTGACAATGATCAACACCGAGAGCTTTGTCACCAAGCCCTCGCGAGCTTCGCGAGGTTCAAACCGTTGGTTTTCCGGGAGAAAACTGGAGCGGGCGAAGGGATTCGAACCCTCGACCCCAACCTTGGCAAGGTTGTGCTCTACCCCTGAGCTACACCCGCGTCCAGACCGGTTGAATTCGCCGGAGGCCGGCTCTATGCCAAAAGCCGACGTGGATGACAAGAACTTTTTTCAATGAAAATCACTCTTCTTTCGGCCCCCCTTTCTGACGACCCCTCCACCGCGGTGTTCGATCTGTTCGAAAAACTCGAAATTCGCGCCAAAACCTATGAGCATGAGCCCCACAACACGGTAGCCGAGTCACGCCTCGCTCATCACCTGATGCCGGGGCTGCACACGAAAAACCTCTTCGTGAAAGACAAGGCGAGCCAGCTTTATCTCATCACGGCAGAGGCCGAATCCCCGCTCGATCTGAAATCCATGGACAAGGTGATCGGCGCGAAGGGCCGCCTCTCCTTCGCCTCAGCCGACCAGATGATGACGCATCTGGGCATTGTGCCCGGCTGTGTCAGCCCGCTGGCGCTGGTGAACGAGAAGCAAGGCGCCGTGCGCTTTGTCATCGAGAAAAAGCTGCTGGAAGCGGAGCTCATCAACGTGCATCCCTTGATCAACACCCGCACCACCGCGCTGGAGCCTGCCCGGCTCCTCGCGGTTCTCGCGGCCACCGGCCATCCCCCGCTCATCACTGAGCTGCCCTACCGGCAGGAATAAGGTTGGCGGGATCGACAATAGGGGGATGAATTTGCGCCGTGACCGTTGCGCAAATGGTGCCGCGACCCCAAATAGGCACGGTCAATTGGCAAGCCAGCAGGGATTGAGTGATGAGCGCCCCGGTCGTTTTTGATGTCACCACCGCCGAATTCCGTGATGCGGTCATGAAGCGCTCGCTCGAAGTGCCGGTTCTGGTGGATTTCTGGGCGCCGTGGTGCGGTCCCTGCAAGCAGCTTGGCCCCACCATCGAAAAGGTGGTCAAGGCCGCCAAGGGCAAGGTCGCGCTTGCCAAAATGAACATCGACGAGCACCCGGAAGTCGCCCAGCAGCTCGGCGTGCAGTCCATTCCCGCCGTTTTTGCCTTCCAGCGCGGGCAACCGGTCGATGGCTTTGTCGGCAACCTGCCGGAAAGCCAGATCAAGGCCTTCATCGAGCGCTTGGTCGGCCCGCTTGGTGCCGATACCGCCGAGGTCCTCGCCAGCGCCGAAGCCAAGCTTGAGGCGGGGGATGCCGTCGGCGCCGCTGAAGGTTTTGCCGCTGTTCTCTCCGAAGATCCGGCGCAGCCGCAGGCACTCGCCGGCATGGCGCGCGTGGAAATTCTGGGCGGCAATCTGGAGGCCGCCCGCGCGATTCTCGGCACTGTCCCGCCCGATGCCGTCAACAACCCGGCCATCACCGGCGCGCTCGCCGCGCTGGAACTGGCAGAGCAGGCCGCAGCGCTCGGCGATGCCAGCGCGCTCCTGCGGGCGATTGAGGCCAACCCGCTCGATTTTCAGGCCCGCTTCGATCTCGCCCTGATTCACAACGCGAAGAACCAGCGCGAGGAGGCGGTGGATCAGCTCATCGCCATCCTGCGCAAGAATCGCGCCTGGCAGGACCGTGACGGCAACGAGGAGGCCGCGCGCAAGCAGCTTCTCACCTTCTTCGAGGCCTGGGGGCCCATGGACGAGGCGACGCTCTATGGCCGTCGCCAGCTCTCCAGCACGCTTTTCGCCTGATCCCGCGCCCCGCCCTTCAAGGACACGCGCATGGCCAGCAACATCGCTTACATGAACCCGGCGGATCTGCCCGAGGTGCTGCCGCTGTTCCCCCTGCCCGGCGCGCTGCTGCTGCCGCGCGGCCTTATTCCGCTCAACATCTTCGAGCCGCGCTACATCGCGATGCTGGATGAGGCCCTGCGCACCGATCGTCTGATCGGCATGATCCAGCCCGACCCGGCCCGGGGCGAGGATGTCGGCCTGCCCACGCTTTACACGGTGGGCTGCGCGGGTCGCATCACGCAGTTCTCGGAAACAGGCGACGGGCGCTATCTCATTCAGCTCACCGGGGTTTGCCGCTTCCGCATCAAGGAGGAGCTGGGCGGAGATGCGCCCTTCCGCCGCGCCAAGGTCGATTTCTCACCCTTCGCAGCGGATCTGACGGCGAGTCTGGGCGAGGACACCGTGGATCGCGCGGGCATCTTGCAGGCGCTGAAAGACTTTTCCGAAGCTCATGGCATCGGCATCGACTGGGAAAACGTCAACGAGGCCGCCAATGAAGCGCTCGTCAACGCGCTTTCAATGATGGCCCCCTTCGGCGTTCCGGAAAAGCAGGCGCTGCTGGAAGCCCCCGATCTTGCCGCGCGCGGCGCGATGCTGGTGGCGCTGACCGAGATTGAACTCGCGCGCGAACACCATGACGGCGGCGCGAAAATGCAGTAACCCTGCTTCGCTCGCCTGAAGCGACTGGAGGATGACATGGACGCGCAAAACACCAGCCCGCTGGAACGCAGCCTCGATCCGAAGCTGCTGGAATTGCTGGTCTGCCCGCTGACCAAGACAACGCTGGAGTACGACGCCGTTAAAGGCGAGCTGATCTCGACCGCCGCGCGACTCGCCTATCCGATCCGCGACGGCATCCCGATCATGCTGCCGGAAGAGGCCCGCCCGCTTCAGGGCTGAGCCAAAACAGGCCCTACAACGGCTCGCCGCGAAACAAACGCGGCGAGAACGGCGTGCGCCCCGCAGCCGCCTTGACCATGCCGGCCTTGAACCCCGGAAAGCGGTTCGCAAGGCCCATGCCGACATCGCGCAGAATACGCAGCGGGCCAAAATCATTCGAAAACAGGCGGTTGATGCCTTCGGTCGCAACCGCCATGGCCACCGCCGCCGGGCGACGCAGCGCCTGATAGCGCTCCAGCGCATCCGCCGCGCCCGGATCCAGCCCAAGCCGCATCCGATCGACGATCACCTCGGCCAGCGCGGCAACATCCTCAAAACCAAGATTCAGCCCCTGCCCTGCCAGCGGATGGACGACATGGGCGCTGTCCGCCACCAGCACGAGCCGCTGCGCGAAGAAACGCCGCGCCAGCTTAAGCTGCAGCGGATGCGCCGAGCGGCATTCCACCGCCTCGATCTCCCCGCGCACGCCCGCAGCGCGTCGCTCCACCTCACGGCGGAAGGTGGCATCATCGGCATGGATCATCTCTTCCGCGAGCGCCGTTTTCTCGCTCCAGACAATGGAAGAGCGGTGCTCATCCAGCGGCAGCAGCGCGAAAGGACCGGAAGGCAGGAAATGCTGAACCGCCTCCCCGCCATGGGGCAGCGAATGGCGGATGGTCGCGCAAATGCCGCTCTGGCCATACATCCAGCCATGGGTGGAAAGCCCCGCCGCCACGCGCAGGGGTGAATTGGCCCCGTCGCAGGCGGCCACGAGCTGGGCTTCCACCTGCATCTCGCCCGCTGGACCCGCCAGCGTGAGGTGCGCGCGCTCCCCCGCAAACGACAGCGCCTTAAGCTGTGCCGTGATGACTTCGATGCCCGCAGCGCGGGTGGCGGCGCGCAGGCTGTCGTTGAGAATGCCGAGCGGCACCATCTGCGCCAGTGGCGCGCCGTACTCACGCGGGGCAATATCGAGCAGGGCGGGGCGGAAAGGCTCCTCCAGCGGTGAGTCCGAAATCGCCATGCTGTTGAGCGGATGCGCATGGGGAGAAAGCGCCTCCCAAACCCCCAAAGCGCGCAGAAGCGTGCAGGAACCCGAATTGAGCGCGAGGATGCGTGCATCCGGCCCTTTGGGTGCACCCCCGGCGTCGGGCGCGGAATCGAAGATCAGGATGTCCTTGGTACTCAGGCCGCCTTGCAGGAGCGCAAGCGCCAGCGAGCATCCCGCCGCGCCAAACCCGCCGATGACAACCTGCCGTCGCATCACCGCTTCGCCCATCGAACCCTCCGCCTGATTGGCTTGCTGGCGCAGCATATAGCGCAGCGGAAGCGCCCCGTCCCGTATCCAGCGCAAAGCAAAGCCGGAATATCGCGTTGGCACGAGGCTTGACGCTGCCCCTTGCGCCCGCCACGGTGCCCGTCCTTCCTTTTTGCCGAACCAGCGCTGATATGACTCCTGTCCAGTCCCTGATCGGGCTTCTCGATCTCGAAGCCATGACCCCCGACCGTTTTCGCGGTCACTCCCCCCGTCTCATCACCAAGCGCGTCTTTGGCGGGCAGGTGATCGCGCAGGCGCTGGTGGCCGCGCAGCGCACGGTGGAAGGGCGCTTCGTGCATTCGCTGCACGGCTATTTCATGCTGGGCGGGCAACCCGAGATCCCGATTGATTACGTGGTGGAACGCATCCGTGAGGGACGCTCCTTCGCCACGCGCCGTGTCAGCGCCATGCAGAACGGCGCGGCCATCTTCACCATGGCGGCCTCCTTCCACATCGACGAGCCGGGCCTGCACCACGCCATGCCGATGCCGAAGGTGCCTGAGCCGGAAAGCCTGCCCGACACCGCCGAGATGATCGAGAAATACCTCTCCGATCCCGATCACCCGCGCCACCGCTTCTGGGCACGCCCACGCGCCATTGAGCTGCGGCCCTGCCATCCGGAAAGCTATTTCCGCCGCACGCCCTCGGCACCGGCGCAACACGTCTGGTTCCGGGCGGCCTCGCCGCTGCCCGAAGGGCGCAACCTGCATGCGGCGATCCTCGCCTACGCCACCGACATGACCCTGCTGGATTCCGCGCTTGTTGCCCACGGGAAAAGCGTCGTGGACGAAGACATCCAGCCCGCCAGCCTCGATCACGCGCTCTGGTTCCACGAGTCATTCCGCGCCGATGAATGGATGCTCTACGCGCAGGACAGCCCCTGGACCGGCCATGCCCGTGGTCTGGGCCGCGGCCTGATCTATGCACGCGATGGTCGCCTCATCGCCTCGACCGTACAGGAAGGGCTCGTGCGCCAGATCGGGCGCTGACGCAGATTTTTGAGCATTCTGCACTTTTTTTAATCACAGCACTCCAACCATGCCCACCCTTTGGGCATGCTGCCGCAGCATGAGTCGAATCCGGGCGCTGCGCTGCACAACAAAGCCAGCATCGCGCCCCTTACCCGGATCGATTCGCCCTGATTCGGCCTGATTCATCCAATGCCAAACCCGCCCGCCGATTCTGGCACAGCGTTTGTTTATCCCCTTCCGACAGCTGGACTTCGGGGGGGTGCTCCGAGGGGGGCCAGCGTTAGTTAGAGGCGAATTAGGCTAGGAGAATTGGCATGA
>JAIUNQ010000226.1 GCA_020161475.1 Pseudomonadota bacterium
TCGCATTTGTTGCAGCCGAAAAGCGCGGGGCAGAGGCCGGTTGAACCACGCCGCCGATCTCGACGAAAGCGCCGCGCGCCGCGTTGTGGGCATGTGCCGGCGCTTCCGCCAACGTCAGTACAGGGGCCACGCAGGCATCCGTGCCCTCGAAGAGCGCGGCCCATTCGTCGCGCGTCTTGGTGGCGATCGCCCCGCCGATTGCGGCTTCCAGAGCAGGCCACTCCGCCTCGTTCCATCGGCGCTTTTCCTCGATGCGATCAATGCCGAGCGTCGCGCACAGAACATCATAGAACTGCGGCTCCAGCGAGCCGACCGCGAGGAACTTGCCGTCTGCGCAAGGATAGGTGCGATAGAAGGGCGCCCCGCCATCGAGCGCATTCGCCTCGCGCGCTGCCGTGTTCCAGCGCCCCTGCGAGGCCATGTCCGAGAACATCGCCATCAGCGAGGCGGTGCAGTCGGAGATCGCGCAGTCGACCACCTGACCCTTGCCGGTGGCGCGCGCGGAGACGATGCCCGCGAGCACGCCCATGGCGAGATAGAGCGCGCCGCCCCCCATGTCGCCCACAAGGTTGAGCGGCGGCACCGGGCGCTCGGCGGGGCCGATGGCGTGGAGCGCGCCGGTGATGGCGATATAACCCAGATCATGCCCCGCGCTTTGCGCCAGCGGCCCGTCCTGCCCCCAGCCGGTCATGCGTCCGTAAACGAGGCGCGGATTGGCGGCAATCATCTCGTCGGGTCCAAGGCCGAGGCGCTCCATCACGCCGGGACGGAAGCCCTCGATCACGGCATCGGCAAGGCCGATGAGGGCCTTCACGGCCCCCACATCCCCCGCATCTTTCAGGTTCGCCACCACCGTGCGGCGTCCGCGCCGGATGACCGTTTTCGTCCAGGGGTCCGCCCCGCCGGGGCGATCGACGCGGATGATCTCGGCTCCCATGTCAGCCAGCAGCATGGCGGCAAAAGGGGCAGGGCCAATGCCCGCCATCTCGACAATGCGGACACCGACGAGCGGGGCGTTCTTGTTGTTTTTCATTGTGTTACCCGGACAAACGGAATCAGCTTCAAAGCGCCTTGAATCAGTCTTGCAGCGTGTTGAATCGAGATCTGCGGATGAGGCCCGCCAAGGCTATGTCGATTGACCGTTAGGTCAAGGAAAAAGCCTCGACGCCGCCTCACACAAGGCTGCGCGCGATCACCATGCGCTGGATGTCCGATGCCCCCTCATAGATCTGGCACACGCGGACATCTCGATAGATGCGCTCCACCGGGAAATCCTTGAGGTAGCCATAGCCGCCAAAGGTCTGGATGGCGGAGGAGCAGACGCGCTCTGCCATCTCTGACGCAAAGAGCTTGGCCATGGAAGCCTCGGTGAGGGCAGGGCGGCCTGCCTCGCGCAGGGCGGCGGCATGCAGCACCATGCAGCGGGCGGCGTGGATCTGCGTCGCCATATCGGCAAGGCGGAACTGCACCGCCTGATGATCGAAGATCTTCTTGCCGAAGGTGACGCGCTCCATGGAATAGTCACGCGCGGCATCGAGCGCCGCCTGCGCCATGCCCACGCTCTGCGAGGCAATGCCGATGCGCCCGCCCTCAAGGTTCGACAGCGCGATCTTATAGCCTTCGCCCTCCGCGCCAAGGCGATATTCGGCGGGCAGGCGCATCTCGTTGAAGACAAGCTGGCAGGTGTCGGAGGCGTGCTGGCCGAGCTTTTCCTCCACGCGTGCCACCTCGAAACCGGGGGTGTCGGTGGGCACGATGAAGGCGGAAATGCCCTTCTTGCCCGCCTCCGGGTTGGTCACCGCAAAAACGATGATGACCTTCGCGTTCTTGCCGGAGGTGATGAACTGCTTCGTGCCGGTGAGCACGTAATGGCTGTTGCCGTCGGCGCGGGCGCGGGTCTTCAGGTCGGAGGCGTCCGAACCCGCCTGCGGCTCGGTGAGCGCAAAGCCGCCGATCCACTCGCCGGACGCCAGCTTGGGCAGGAACTCTTGCTTCTGCTCTGTGGTGCCGAAGGTCTGGATCGGCTTGCAGCCCACCGAGTTATGCACGCTCATGATGGTGGAAGTGGCCCCATCCCCGGCGGCGATTTCCTCCAGCGCCATAGCATAGGCAACGTCCCCGGTGGCCGAGCCGCCCCATTCCTCACTCACCGTCATGCCCATGAAGCCGAGCTGGCCCATTTCTTTCAGCGCCTCGGCGGGAAAGGTGTGGGTGCGGTCCCATTGGGCGGCATTGGGCTTCAGGCGCTCGCGGGCAAAGGTGCGCGCGGCATCGCGGATCATGAGCTGTTCTTCACTCGGCAGCATTTTTGTTTCCTCCGTAGGGGCGGGAGGGCAGCACGCCGAATGTCATCCATCAAGCATTTCCCTGACAGAGGGGCGAATTTTGGCGCAAAACCGCTCACGCCATGGTGCGGGCGGTGACCAGATCCGTCCAATACTGCATGCCGACGGGAATAATCTCATCATTGAAATCATAGGCCGGGTGATGCAGCCCCGCGCTGTTGCCGTTGCCGATGAAAATGAACGCACCGGGGCGCGCTTCGAGCATGTAGGAAAAGTCCTCGGCCCCCATCATGGCGGCGGCTTCCGGGTCCACATGGGCATCCCCGGCAATGGCGCGGGCCACATCCACCGCGTGGCGCGTCTCGGCCACATGGTTGATCGTAGGCGGGTAGCCGCGCTCATAGGTGACGCTGGCCTGAGCGCCAAACCCCGCGGCCACGCCTTTGACCAACTGGCCGAGGCGCTCCTCGGCGAGGTCGCGGATCTCCGGCTTGAGCGTGCGCACCGTGCCGGCAAGCTTCACGCGGGAGGGAATGATGTTGGTGGCCGTGCCCGCCTCGACCATGGTGGTGGACACCACGACGCTCTCCAGCGGGTCCACCATGCGCGAGGCGATGGATTGCAGCGCGGTGATGATATGCGCCCCTACCAGCACCGGATCGATGCCCTCATGCGGCTTGGCGGCATGCCCGCCGCGCCCCTCGATGGTGATGAAGAACTGGTCCGTGGCCGCCATGATGGGGCCGGGCCGTGTCGAGAAATGCCCCGGCGTCAAGCCCGGCAGGTTGTGCATGCCGTAAATCTCGGAGATGCCGAAGCGCTCCATCAGCCCGTCATCCACCATGGCCTTGCCGCCCGCGCCGCCCTCCTCGGCGGGCTGGAACACGAAGACCACTGTGCCGTCGAACTCGCGCGTGGCCGCCATGTGGCGCGCGGCACCCAACAGCATGGCGGTGTGCCCGTCATGCCCGCAGGCGTGCATCTTGCCTTCCACCTTCGAACGGTGCGGCAGGTTGGTTTCCTCGAAAATGGGCAGCGCATCCATATCGGCACGCAGGCCAACCACCTTGCCGCCGGGGCCGTTGCGCCCGTGCAGAACGCCGACAACGCCCGAGCGGCCCACGCCCGTCACCACCTCATCACACCCGAACTCCCGCAGGCGTTTGGCCACGACATCCGCCGTGCGATGCACATCGAACATCAGCTCCGGGTTCTCGTGGAGATCTCGTCGCCACTGGGTGACATCGGCTTTAAGGGCAACAATACGCGGATCGAGTTTCAAGGGGGTGGTTCCTGCTGCGAAAAGAGTCGCATGAATTGGGAGGCGAGCTTAGCCCAGAACGCGGCTTGGCCCAACCCGCCATGCGGCGCAGCTCAAAATTTCAGCAGATGAAACATCGCTTCGCTTTTGCTTGAGGCTGGCTTGTGTATTATTCCCGCGCTGCCCATTGGAGTTCTCATGCCGACCGAAACCGCCGTTCTTGACGCCCTGACCTCGCGCCGCTCCATCCGCGCCTTCCTGCCGCGCGAGGTGCCCAAGGAAATTCTGGAGAAAATCCTCGAATCCGCCGCCCGCGCCCCCAGCGGTACCAACATGCAGCCCTGGGAGGTGGTGGTGCTGACCGGAGACGCGCTGAAAACGGTGGCCGAAACCCTGTTCGCCAAGGCCATGG
>JAIUNQ010000227.1 GCA_020161475.1 Pseudomonadota bacterium
TCGGCGTGGTGGTGGACGAGCTGATCGGCCAGCAGCAGGTGGTGATCAAGTCGCTCTCCGACAATTTCGACCCCGTCCGGGGCATTTCCGGCGCCACCATCCTCGGCAATGGCCGGGTGGCGCTCATCCTCGACATTGAACAGCTCTCGAGCATGGCGGGTTCGGCGCGTGGCCTCGCCCAGCTTGGCGAGCTGGCCGCATGATACCAACGCCCGGAAACGGGCGGCATTTCAACACAGACGCCCGACACCGGGCGCCTTTTTAACAAAGGCACGAGGGGAAACCCGCCAAAGCCGAAGCAGGACCAGAGGGACAGGAGCCGAGTATGAGTATGCCCCAGGATGTTGCCCATCGCGACGCATTCCCCCGCACGCGCACCGGCGCGGGCGATGAACCCTGCCAGTTCATCTCCTTCCGCATCGGGGATGAGGAATTCGCCATCGACATCATGGCCGTGCGCGAAATCAAGGGATGGACGGAAACCACCATCCTGCCCAACCAGCCCGAATACCTCCTTGGTATTCTCAACCTGCGCGGCTTGATCGTGCCGATCTTCGATCTGCGTTGCCGCTTCGGCATGGGGCTTACCACGGCCACCCGCGCCCATGTCGTCATCATCGTCTCGGTGATGGATCGCACCGTGGGGCTGCTGGTGGATGCGGTCTCCGACATCCTCACCGTGCAGACCTCCGAAATCCGCCCCATCCCCGACATGGAGCGCACCGCAGGGGGCGCCCGCTTCCTCTCCGGCATCATCACGCGGGCCGAGAGCATGGTGGTCGTGCTCTCGCTCGAAGCCCTTTTCGACAAATCAGCCCTCACCGTTTCAACCCAGCTCGCGGCCTGACGCCCGCCCCGCCCAGCACCGCATTCTGAAAGGCTCACCCCATGTCCTTTTTCTCCTTCGGCTCCAAGGCCAGCGCACCCACCGCCAATCCCCTGCCCCAGCCGCAACCGGGACTGGGTGCCAACACGCTGATGGGTGGGCTTTCCACCGCCGTCATCGCGCTCGATGCCAATCTGGTCATCCGTAGCCTCAACTCGGCGGCGGAACAGCTGGTGGCACAGCATTCGGTCGCCTTTTCGGGCCGGGACGCCGCGGGCCTCATCGGCGCCAGTGTGGATTCGCTGGGCGTCGAGATCGCCACCAGCCTACGCGCCCCGCAGAACCTGCCCAAGCACATCGAATGGACGCAAGGCGACACCGTGTGCAGCCTTGCCCTGAATGCGGTCCGCATCGATGGCGCCATCTGCGGCTACACGCTGGAATTCACCGATATTTCCGCGCTGGCCCACAAGGCGCGCGAGAGCGCGGAGGAACTGAAAGTCCGCACCGAGATCATGGATATGACCTCCATCGTCTCCTACGCGGATCTCAAGGGCGATATCCTCACCGTCAACCAGAAGTTCCTGGAAGTCTCGAAATATCCGCGCGATGAGCTGATCGGCCATGGCCACAACACCACCCGGCATCCGGACATGCCGAAGGAGGTGTTCAAGGACATGTGGGCCACCATCGGCCGGGGCAAGATCTTCCGCGGCGTGGTGAAGAACCGCGCGAAAGACGGCTCGCCCTATTACGTCGATGCCGTGATTGCGCCCTTCCTCGGCCCCAACGGCAAGCCGCGCAAATATCTCGGCGTGCGCTATGACATCACCGAGATGGAGATCGAGCGCCAGAACATGCGCGGCCTGCTCGCCGCCATCAACGAAAGCTACGCCTACATCGAGTTTGATCTGGGCGGAAACGTTCTGGAGGCGAACGAGAACTTCCTCAAGGCGCTCGGCTATCAGCTGGCCGAGGTGAAGGGTCGCCACCACCGCATGTTCGTGGAGCCGAGCTATGCTGCAACCCACGCCTATGGCCAGTTCTGGGCCGATCTGAACGCGGGGCGCTCCGTCTCCGATGTGTTCAAGCGCGTCGCCAAGAACGGCACCGAAGTCTGGATTCAGGCGGTCTATGCGCCGGTCAAAGATGAAACCGGCCGCGTGCTCAAGGTGGTCAAGATCGCGACCGACGTCTCCGACAAGGTGCGCCAGACCCAGGCGCTGGAGAAGGCCGTGGAGGAAATCTCCGGGGTCATCGCCGCCACCCGCGAGAATGATCTGACCAAGCGCATCCCGCTGGGCGGCAAGACGGGTGAAATCGAGCGCCTCTGCTCGGGCGTCAACGGCCTTATCGACACCATGTCCGCCGTCATCGCCTCCATTTCGGAAACTGCCGGCACCATCACGACCGCCGTGTCTGAAATCACCGCCGGCACCGATGACCTCTCCCGCCGCACGGAGAAACAGGCCTCCTCGCTGGAGGAAACCTCGGCCTCGATGGAAGAAATCGCCTCCACCATCCGCCTCAATGCGGAAAACGCGCAGGAAGCCAACAAGCTGGCCATTTCCGCCCGCTCGCTCGCCACCGACGGCGGCGCCATCGTCACGCAGGCGGTGCAGGCCATGTCGCGCATCGAGGAAGGCTCGACCAAGGTCTCCGACATCATCGGCGTGATTGATGAGATCGCCTTCCAGACCAACCTGCTGGCCCTGAATGCCGCCGTGGAAGCGGCCCGTGCGGGCGATGCCGGACGAGGCTTTGCGGTGGTCGCCTCGGAAGTGCGCTCGCTGGCGCAGCGCTCGTCGGAAGCCGCCAAGGACATCAAGGCGCTCATCGTCCAGTCCGGTACGCAGGTGAAGGACGGCGTGAAACTGGTGAATGACGCGGGTTCTTCCCTCGGCGAGATCGTGGACAGCGTGCGCCGCGTCACCGACATCATTGCCGAAATCGCCTCCGCCTCGAAAGAGCAGGCCATCGGTGTCGAGGAGATCAACAAGGCCGTCAGCCAGATGGACGAGATGACCCAGCAGAACTCCGCGCTGGTGGAAGAAAACGCCGCCGCCTGCCGCCTGCTGCAGGAGCAGGCCGAGGAAATGGCAAACCGCATGAGCTCCTTCCGCCTCGACAACGAGGTCGTCACCTTGAGCGCGAGCCCGCGCCCGAGCGTGCGGCGCGCCCCGCCCGTGCCCCAGCGCGCCCCCATGCGCAAGATGGCGGGCGGCGGTGCGGCAGCCTTGCAGGCGGACCTCGCCCATGCCTTCGCCGATGAGGAATGGAAGGAGTTCTGATCTCCCTCCCCCTCGGGGCCGGAGCGCACGCTTCGGCCCAAACGCCCTCGCCGGACGGACCACGACGCGATGAACACCGCCCTTCAGGCCCAGCCCCAGACCGATCTGGAAGCCAGCTTCACCACGCGGGACTTCAAGTTCTTCGCGAAGCTGGTCTATGCGCAAAGCGGCATCGTGCTGGCCGATCACAAGAAGAACATGATGTTCTCGCGTCTGGTGCGGCGCGTAAGAGAACTGGGGCTCAGCTCTTTTAAGGATTACGCGGCCTATGTGAAAGGACCGCAGGGCGAAAGCGAGATCGGCGCGCTCATCAACGCCATGACCACCAACCTCACGCGGTTTTTCCGTGAGGAGCACCATTTCGAATTTCTCCAGCGCCATGTTTTCCCCGCTGCGGTCAACCGCGCCAAGGCGAGCGGCTCCAAACGGTTGCGCATCTGGTCGGCGGGGTGCTCCTCGGGTGAGGAGCCCTACTCCATCGCCATGACCGTGCTGCGCCATTTTCCCGGCCGTGCCGATTGGGACATCAAGATTCTCGCCACCGATCTCGACACCAACATGGTCGCGCGGGGGGCCGCAGGCCTTTACCCGCTCGCGGCCTTCGAGGGCATGAGCCGCGACATGATGAACCGCTACTTTGCCCCGGTCGAAGGCGACAAGGCCCGCATGATGGCGGATGACGCGTTGAAAGCGCTGATCACCTTCCGCCCGCTGAACCTGCTCGGCCCCTGGCCGATGCGCGGCCCCTTCGATGCGATCTTCTGCCGCAACGTGATGATCTACTTCGATGCCCCCACCAAGGGAAAGCTGAT
>JAIUNQ010000228.1 GCA_020161475.1 Pseudomonadota bacterium
ACCGGCTGATTGTGCTCTCGGATCGTTTGACGCCGGATATCATTGCATAATGGGCTTCGAGCGTGCTTTCACGCTTGCGTTCTTGCTCCGTTTCGCCTAACCCGCACAGCTTCTTTCTCGCGCGCGGAAAGCGTTCCGGGGGATGCGAGGTTCCGGGGGTCGTGAAGTGAAGCCAACCGTCGCTATCATCATGGGCAGCCAGTCGGATTGGCCGACCATGCGCCATGCCGCCGAAGCCCTCGATGCCTTGGGCGTCGCCTATGAGGCGCGCATTGTTTCGGCCCACCGTACGCCTGAACGTCTCTATGCTTTCGCCAAGGGCGCCAAGGACGCTGGCTTCAAGGTCATCATCGCCGGGGCCGGGGGCGCCGCCCACCTGCCGGGCATGGCCGCTTCGCTGACCTCGCTGCCCGTGCTCGGTGTGCCGGTGGAATCCAAGGCGCTCTCGGGCAAGGATTCGCTCCTTTCCATCGTGCAGATGCCCGGCGGTATTCCGGTGGGCACGCTCGCCATCGGCAAGGCCGGGGCCACCAATGCCGGGTTGATGGCCGCGGCCATTCTGGCGCTCAACGATGCCGCGCTCGCTGAAAAGGTCGAGGCTTACCGCGCCAAGCAAACCGCTTCCGTCGCGGAATTTCCGCAGGACTGACCGCAAGGATCTGAAGGCATGCCCAAAGCCGCCGCTCTGTCTCCCGGTGACACCATCGGCATTCTCGGCGGCGGTCAGCTCGGGCGGATGCTGGCGCTGGCGGCAGCCCGTCTGGGCCTGAATTGCCACATCTACGCGCCAGAGGCGGACAGCCCCGCCTTTCAGGTCTGTGCGGCCCATACCGTTGCAGCCTATACCGATCAGGCAGCGCTTGCCGCTTTTGCCGCCAAGGTTCAGGCCATTACCTATGAGTTCGAGAATGTGCCGGTGGAAACCGTGCGCTTTCTGGAGGGGTTGAAGCCTGTCCGTCCCGGCGCCAAGGCGCTCGAAGTGGCGCAGGACCGTCTGTGCGAGAAGGATCTCGCCCGTTCGCTGGGCGCGCGTACGGCGGATTATGCCCGCGTGAGCGATGCAGCCTCGCTGAATGCGGCGCTGGCGCAGATCGGCACCCCCGCCGTGCTCAAGACGACCCGCTTCGGCTATGATGGCAAGGGGCAGGCCAAGATCATGACCCCCGCAGATGCGCCCGCCGCCCTCAAGGCGATGAAGGGGCAGGAAGCCATCCTCGAAAGCTTCGTGTCGTTTGACCGCGAAGTATCGGTCGTGGCGGCACGGGGGTGTGACGGGGCTTTTGCGCCTTTTGAGGTGACCGAGAACGAGCATCGCAATCATATCCTGCATCGCTCGTCCGTTCCTGCGAACATTTCCGAGGCAGCAGCGCGCGATGCGATTGAGATCGCCCGCAAGATCGCCGGCGCGCTCGATTATGTCGGTGTCTTCGCGGTCGAGTTCTTCCTGATCGATGCGCAAGGCGGTGCGGTGATCGTCAATGAGATCGCGCCGCGCGTGCATAACTCCGGCCACTGGACGCAGGACGGTGCGATTACCTGTCAGTTCGAGCAGCATATGCGCGCTGTGGCGGGCTGGCCGCTCGGCGATGCCTCCTCCATCGGCCCCGCCGAGATGATCAATCTGGTTGGGCCGGCTGCCGCGCATTGGCGCGATTACCTGAAGGACGGGCGCGCGCACCTGCATCTTTACGGCAAACGCGAGATTCGCGAGGGCCGGAAAATGGGCCATGTGAACCGCCTTCTAGGCTAAGAAAAAAGCCACTTTTTTCCTGTTTTGGGCGGTGGACATCGCAGGCGCGCTTTGATATACGCCCGCGTCAGATTTGGCCCATCGGCTTGGGTCGCCTTTTTCTTCGCATTCTCAACGAACGGAGCCAACGTGCAGGTCCTCGTCCGCGATAATAACGTCGATCAAGCTCTTCGCGCCCTCAAGAAGAAGATGCAGCGTGAAGGCATTTTCCGCGAGATGAAGCTGCGCGGCCATTACGAGAAGCCCTCCGAGAAGAAGGCGCGCGAGCAGGCCGAAGCCGTCCGCCGCGCCCGTAAGCTCACCCGCAAGCGCCTCCAGCGCGAGGGTCTGCTCCCGGTTGCTGCCAAGAAGAAGTAAGGCTTGGCGGCGCTTTCGCGCCCCGCTTTATGGCTTCAAACAAGCAAAGCGCCCTGCAGGGGGCGCTTTTTCGCGTTGCGGGGGGGGATGACTTTAGGCATTGTGCCCCGCACGCCAAAGACTTAAGCAGCGGATAAGCATTTTCCGCCAGAACATGCCCATCGGTGCCGCGCTCGGGCCTGAACATGAGCAGACGCAAAGAGGATGCGATGAACCCGATGACCGCTTCCATCCCTGCCTCGCGCAGCTTTTCCCGTCTTGCGCTGGTCCTTGCGCTCGCAGCCGGCCTTGCGGCGTGCGAAACTGTCGGCGGGCTGAATCCCACCGGGATTGCCGAGGTGGATGATCCGCAGGCGCTTCAGGCGGCAGGCGCCAATATCGCTTCGCTTTCCGACGTGATTGCCCGCAATCCCAACGACCCGCAGGCCTATAACACCCGCGGCGTGGCTTATGCCAAGGCGGGTAAGTATCAGGATGCGGTCAACGACTTCACCAAGGCGGTGCAGCTCGATTCCAACTTTGCGCCGGGCTACACCAATCGTGCGCTGGCCTGGCGTCAGATGGGTCGCAACGATGCGGCGCTGGCCGATTTCAATCGCGCGCTGACCTCGAACCCGAGCTATCATCCGGCCTATCTCGGGCGCGGCAACCTGTACCGTGCGCAGGGCCAGCTTTCGGAAGCCATCGCGGATCTTGGCCGTGTCATCCAGCTCAATCCCGCGGGGGCCGAGGCCTACCATGGTCGTGGCCTCGTGTATCAGGCGCAGGGCCAGCAGCAGCTGGCGCTGTCGGATTTCGATGCCGCGATCGACCGCAATCCTTACGTTGCTCCGCCGTATCTCGCGCGTGGCCAGAGCCTGATTGCCGTCAACAAGCTTGATCAGGCCGTGGATGATTTCAACTCCGCGCTCAATGTCGATAACCGCAACGCCAACGCCTGGGCCTATCGCGGTATCGCGCTGGAGAAGCAGGGCAAGAAGAACGAGGCAGCCGAGAGCTTCCAGCGTGCGCTGGCGCTCGATCCCGGCAACAAGGTGGCCAAGAGCGGGATGGGTGGCGGTCGCGGCTTCTTCTGATCGCGGATGCTTTGCTGATTTTTCAGGGGCGCGGAAGCGCCCCTTTTTTCTTGGCTGGGGCGGCTATTTGACCTGCGCGAGAAAGGCCGGGACATCCTTATCCGGTCCAAGATTCCACGGTACGACATGAGGCGCGCCGGGATAGACCTTGCGCGTGACAACGCCCGGTTTGGCGAGCGCCGCGAGACGTGCAGAGTCCTCCACCGGGGTGACGCGATCCTCCGTTCCGTGGACGATGAAGGTGGGGCGGGAAATCTCGCCGATAAAACGATCCGAGCGGTAGGTGTCGTTGAGCAGCCAGGACACCGGCAGCCAGGGATAGAGCGTTGAGGCGCGATCCAGCACGCTGACGAAGGGGCTGTCGAGGACGATGGCGCGGGGGGTTCGTCCTCGCGCCAGATTGAGCACGACGCCGGAACCGAGCGATTCTCCCACCAGCACGATGCGGCTTTCGCCCACTTCCTTGGCGAGGCGCTCGTAAAGTTCCTTCGCATCGCTGATGAGGGCCGCTTCACTGGGCTCGCCGCCCGAGCCGGAATAGCCGCGATAGCCGAAGGCGAGCACGCCCGAGCCATCCGCCGTCATCAGCTTGAAGCGCTCGGCGCGACGATCCAGCCCGCGCGCATTGCCGTGGAAATAGAGGTAGGTGAGGGCGTCCGGCCCCGCTGCCGGGACACGCCAGCCGCGCAATACGGTGCCGTCGCGTGTGGTGAAGGCGGTATCCTCGG
>JAIUNQ010000229.1 GCA_020161475.1 Pseudomonadota bacterium
GTCCCCGGCCATCACCACGGGAAAGAGGGTGCGCCAGCCCGCGCCCAGCGACTTGCCCATCAGCGCTTCCACATTGGCGGGGCTGGTGGTGGTGGCGATGGCGAGGCGCAGGCCATGCGCCTGCGCTTCTTCAATCAAGGCGGCCATGCCCGCACGTAGCGGAATACCCTCGCCCGCCATATGGGCAAGGTAAATCTCGGTTTTGCGGGCATGAAGATGTCGCGCCAGCACTTCGGCCCCGCCCGCGCTTTTCTCCGGCGCATGCTGTGCCATGAAATGAAGGATTCGCTCGCGCCCGCCCGTCACCTTCAGCAGGGCGCGGTAGAGCGCCTCATCCCAGTACCAGTCGAGCCCCTCTTCGGCGAAAGCGCGGTTGAAGGCACGGCGATGGTACTCCTCCGTCTCCGCCAGCGTGCCGTCGACATCGAAGATCAGGGCCCGAAGGGTCACGTGCAGGCCTTTCGAATGGCGGCGATATTGGCCGCGTATTCTGCCTTCCCGCCCTTGAAGACGGCAGAGCCCGCCACCAGCACATCGGCCCCGGCCTTGACCAGCGCGGGCGCGGTTTCCGGCGTCACCCCGCCGTCGATCTCGATGTGGATCGGCCTGTTGCCGATCATGCGCTTGATGCGCGCGACCTTCTCCACGACGGCCGGAATGAAGGCCTGCCCACCAAAACCCGGGTTGACCGACATGACCAGAATGAGGTCCAGCCGGTCGAGCACATACTCGATCGCGCTTTCGGGCGTGCCGGGATTGAGCGAAACGCCCGCCTTCTTGCCCAAGGCGCGGATGGCCTGAAGCGAGCGGTCGAGATGCTTGGTCGCCTCGGCATGCACCGTGATGATGTCGCAGCCTGCTTTCGCGAAGGCTTCAAGATAGGGATCGCAGGGCTCGATCATGAGGTGGCAATCGAATACGGCGCTGGAATGCGGACGTAGTGCTACCACCACCGGCGGACCGAAGGTGATGTTGGGCACGAAATGCCCGTCCATCACATCGAGATGTACCCAGTCTCCGCCAGCATCCATCACGTCGGAAACCTCCTGCCCGAGCCGAGCGAAATCCGCCGAGAGGATGGAAGGGGCGATCTTGAGGCTCATGTCAGCTTCTCCAAAAAAACGCGGGAGGCGCGGATGTCGGCCTCGTCGATTTCCATCAGCGCGCCCAGCGTGACAGGCGCACCGTTTTCAAAATGCCGATTGGCTTGTCTCAGCCGCGCGCGGTCCAGCGCGTTGCGGATGGAGCGCGCATTGGAAAAATGGGGCTGGCCCTTGCGGGCGGTGATGTAGTCGGCAAAAGCCGCGCGCCCCGCCGGGGTAAAGCGGTAGTTCTGCGCTTCAAGCATCTTCTCGGAGATCTCGAGCAGCTCGCCGTCCTCGTAATCGGGGAAATCGATGTGATGCGCCACGCGCGAGCGGAAGCCGGGGTTGGAGCGGAAGAAGGTCTCCATGCGATCCGCATAGCCCGCCAGAATGACGACCAGATCATCCCTCTGGTTTTCCATCACCTGCAGCAGGATCTCAATGGCTTCCTGCCCGTAATCGCGTTCGTTCTCCGGGCGATAGAGGTAATAGGCCTCATCGATGAACAGCACCCCGCCCATGGCGCGCTTGAGGACTTCCTTGGTCTTGGGCGCGGTATGCCCGATGTATTGGCCCACAAGATCGTCCCGTGTCACCGAGACAAGGTGATTGCGGCGGATGTAGCCCAGCTTGTGCAGGATCTCCGCCATGCGCAGCGCCACGGTGGTTTTGCCTGTGCCGGGGTTGCCGGTGAAGCTCATGTGCAGGGTGGGCGCTCCGGCGGAAAGGCCGAGACGCTCGCGCACCCGCTCCACCAGCAGCAGCGCCGCGATCTGGCGTATCCGTGCCTTGACGGGCTTGAGGCCCACCAGCGTGGCATCGAGTTCATCAAGGGTCGGCTGAAGTCCAGCGGCTTCGAATTCCGCGCCAAGGTCAATGGTCTGGTTAGGGTCGGGGATAAGCGCGTCGGTCATCTCGGCCTCGCATCAGGAAAGAAAAAGGGGCGCGGCGATCCCATCGGGGGGAGGAGAGGGATCGGGGTGTCCGCGCCCCGAAGGAGCGGGCCGGGGGCGGGGTGAAAGGCCCCCGCCGGACCCGCTCAGCTCCGAATGACAATCGGGAGAAACATCCGGAGCAGGAGCTGTCAGGAGGCGCGCACGTCCATGGCATAGATCTGGTTGCGCCCCGGTCCTTCCCGACGCGTCAGGCGCAGCTGCGCCTCCGTCGCGGGGCGGTTGACGATGAAGCTCATGCGCACCGTTTCCCAACCATGGGTGTTATCGAAGGCGTTGATGCGAATGTATTTCTCGCCATGCGCCTTGCGGCAGGCATTCACCTCCTGCACGACCCCCGCTGCATCCGCGAGATCGAACATCGGCAGGCCCCACATCTCCCAATAGGTGTTGCGGGGGTGGGGATCATCGGTGAACTCGACGCCGAGCGCCCAGCCTTGGCTGATGCAATACTGCACCTGTGCCGCGATCTGCACGTCGGTGAGGTCCGGGAGGAACGAAAAGCAACCCTGGGTAATACGCATCTTTTCTCTCCTTACATCGAGACGGACGGGGTCGGCGCGAAGTCCGAGGTGTCGGTGGAGGTGTAGTTGAAGGTGATGTCGCCCCAGGTATCGAGCGCGGCGCGCAGCGGCTGGCACCATTTGGCGGCATCGCGCAGGATTTCCGGCCCTTCGTTCTTGATGTCGCGGCCCTCGTTGCGGGCCAGCACCATGCATTCCAGCGCCACGCGGTTGGCCTGCGCACCGGCCTGAATGCCCATGGGGTGACCGATGGTGCCGCCGCCGAACTGAAGCACCACGTCATCGCCGAAGAGGTCGAGCAACTGGTGCATCTGACCGGCATGAATGCCGCCCGAGGCCACGGGCATCACCTTGCGCAAGCTCGCCCAATCCTGCTCGAAGAAGAGGCCACGCGGCAGGTCCTCTTTGGTCACCATGTCGCGGCAGACATTGTAATAGCCCTGCACGGTCATGGGATCGCCCTCGAGCTTGCCGACAGCGGTGCCGGTGTGCAGGTGATCAACACCGGCAAGGCGCAGCCACTTGGCGATGACACGGAAGGAGACGCCGTGGTTCTTCTGGCGGGTGTAGGTGCCATGGCCCGCCCGGTGCATGTGCAGGATCATGTCGTTCTGCCGGCACCACTCCGAGATCGACTGGATCGCGGTCCACCCCACAATGAGGTCCACCATCACGATGACCGAGCCGAGTTCTTTCGCGAACTGCGCGCGGCGATACATCTCCTCCATCGTTCCGGCGGTGATGTTGAGGTAATGCCCCTTCACCTCGCCGGTGGCGGCCTGTGCGCGGTTGACGGCCTCCATGCAGTAGAGGAAGCGGTCGCGCCAATGCATGAAGGGCTGCGAGTTGATGTTCTCGTCGTCCTTCATGAAATCGAGCCCGCCGACGAGGCCTTCATAGACCACGCGGCCATAATTCTTGCCGGAAAGGCCGAGCTTGGGCTTGGTCGTTGCGCCGAGGAGCGGACGGCCAAACTTATCGAGGCGCTCGCGCTCCACCACGATGCCGGTGGGCGGGCCCTTGAAGGTTTTGACGTAAGCCACCGGGAACTTCATGTCCTCAAGGCGCGCGGCTTTGAGCGGCTTGAAGGAGAACACGTTGCCGATGATCGAGGCGGTGAGGTTGGCAATCGAGCCTTCCTCGAAAAGCTCGAGTTCGTAAGCCACGTAGCAAAAATACTGGCCCGGCGTGTTCGGCACCGGGTCGACGCGGTAGGCCTTGGCGCGATAGCGGTCGCAGGCCGTCAGGCGGTCGGTCCAGACCACGGTCCAGGTCGCGGTGGAGCTTTCGCCCGCCACGGCGGCAGCGGCCTCAATGGGGTCCACGCCGTCCTGCGGGGTGA
>JAIUNQ010000230.1 GCA_020161475.1 Pseudomonadota bacterium
GACCGGGATAGCCCGTTACTGAAACGTGCGTCCTCCTAGGAGCCCTATCGCCCGGTCATGACGGACACCAGTCAACCTCACCGCGAGGCACCCGCCGAAGCGCAGCGGAGGCTAGGAGCGACGCGACTCCGAGCTTATGCGAGGGAACCGTTTCGCTCGGCGAAGCCCTGAGCGAAACATATCATCACTGGCTCTCTCTCCGGATCTCGAAGAACTTGCGCAGGAAGCCCGGTGCGATCGCGCTGACCGGGTTGACGCGCAGGTCGGGCGCGGAGGCCCGCCCGGTGATGATAAAGGGCACGGCAAAAAGCCCCTCATATTGCCCGCCGCCGAGGATCGGCCCGAGAATCGGCACTTTCGCAAAAAGATTGTTGAGCGCATAGGCTGGCACGAAGGTGCCCTGAATGCTCACGCGATCCGAGGCGTAATCGAGCACGCCTTCAAGCGTTCCGCCCACCTGCGGCCCCCACATCACGGCGTCCGCAATCTCCATGCGTCCCGGGCGGCGATAGAACTGGGCCTTAAGGCGGCTGAAGGGCACATCATCCATGCCCCGCACCATGGCTTGCCCGCCCTGCGCATTGGGCGAAACCGAGCGCAGCCCCGCCTCCCCACGCAGGTAGAAGTCCCGCATCATCACATGGCCCTGCTGGGCATTGTTGGGCAGCAGCGTGATCTCGGCGGACATCAGGCCACCATGGGCACGCGAATAGAGATCGAGGAACCGCGCCAGCGCGCCGCCATCCTCCGTGGAAATGCGCAGCAGGGTGTTCTTGCCCTGCACTTGCGAATTCACCCGCACGGGCGCACCGCTGAACTGGCCTTTGAGGTTAAGCTCGGTGATCTGCCCCGCGCGGCGATGCAGCTTGAGGTCGGCGCCACTCATCAGCTCGCCGCCAAAACCGACAAGAACGGTGGTCGCAAGATCCAGTTCGAAATCGACCGGCGTTCCCCCGCTTTCGATCTTCCCGCTCTGCAAGCCCTTGAGGAAGGGACGCACATCGAAGGAATTGCCACGCAGATTGAGCTTGTAGCCCTTGCCGGCCTTCTCCGCGACGAGACGCGCGTTGTCCCCGCCGGAGAGCTTGAAGGTCGAAAGATCGGACTTGAGGAACGCACCGTCCTTGCCGATCTCGACCTTGCCGCGCAGCGAGAGCGCGCCGAAATCGGTCTCGAGGTTGTCGATATGGTGGCCAGCATCATCGCTCTTGAGGGAGAACTTGGCGCGCCCGGCCTGCCCCGGCGCCTTGGTGATCCCGGAGACCGGCGCGGCCACGCTGGCACGGGTCAGATCGATATCGAAATCCACCGGTGCATCCGTTTTGCCCAGCGGCAGCGAGGCGGTCACCCCCAGCGCGCCAGAGACGGAGGGGCGAAGATCAATCCCGCGCTTGGCCAGTGCCGCCTCGTCCAGCGTCATCTTGACCTGCGCAACAGCGCCTTTGGGGTCCACCTTCACTTCCAGCTGGCCCGGCATGCCGAACAGGCGCGCATCGCCCTTCACAGAAAGGTTGCCCGCGCGTGACACCATGGTGAGGGTGTTGCTCTCCAGCTTTTCGCCGCGCACGACATTATCCACCACAACGCCTTTGAGATCGCCCTTGATCTCGACCTTGGTATCCTTGGCCTGCGCACCATGGTCCAGCGGCACGCTGATCAGGGCGAGCCCGTCAAACTGCCCCTGCGCAATGGCCAGCCCCGGCGGCAGCCCGGTGATGGCCCGCAGGCTCGGCACGGAGAGGAAGGACACCAGCGCATCCAGTCGCCCCACCGCGGGAATGGTCATGTCCAGCAGGGCTGGCTTACGGGCGGTATCCGCCATAACCAGCTTGGACGCACCGACATTGAAGCTCTTGCCATCCGGCATGCTCACTTGCCCACGCTCAATCAGGAACTGCGCCTTGCGTCCGCTCACCTGTCCGGTGCCATCGGCGCGCGTCAGCGGCGGGGCGTCTTTGAGCGGCGCCAGCTCAGCCTGTTCAAGCCGGAATGACAGCGAGAGCGCATCATCGGGCACCGGCTTCTTGGCAAAGGCGTTGTGCAGCGCCTCGCCCTCAAGGCGCGTGGAAAGCGCAATGCGGGCCAGACGCCCGCCGCGCAGATGCTCCACCAGCCAGTTGCGGACCTCCGGCGAGACCCACACCGGCCAGATGCGCAGGGCTTTGCGGGCAAGGAACCCACCGCCTTCGAATTTCGTCTCGATCAATCCGCCATTGCGCGTGGAAAACTGCCCGGTGAGGCGGGCGCGCCCTTCATCTTCGGCGATATCCAGCCGATCCAGCCGGAAGCTGGTGAGATCCTGCGAGAGTTCGCCCTCGCCTTCCGCGAAGTCGAGCTCCACCACCTCTTCTCCGGTGGAAAGGCGATCCAGCACCGCCTTATTGGTTTTCAGACGCACCGCAAGCCCGCGCCCCAAACCCACCAGCGGGGTCAAGGTGCCCTGCGCCTCGACATGCGTTTCGTTGAAGCGCACGAGCAGTTTGGGCACGGCAATCTCCGCCTCGCCCGCTTTCACCACCATCTCGATGGCGGCTTCCTGAAGCACGAAAGGCAGCATATCCGGATCGGGCAACTCGATCCGCCCGCCCCGCGCCCCGATGCGGATAGCGCTCTGCGCAAGCTGCCCATTGGCATCAACGCTGGACGACAGACGCAGCGCCAGCGCCAGTCCCGGATCAATCCCGGCAACTTCCGCACCCACAAGATCAAACAGGGTGCCGGCCTTCACATCGCCGGTTTCCACCACAACCTGCGGCCCTGTTTCGCCCGGCACGGTCTGCGCCCGCATGGTCAGGCGTTGTCCCCCCACCCGCTCGATCTGGGCCGCAAAAGCTCCCTCGCCGGAATGCGCCAGATGCAGCGCCAATCCCGAGCGCAGCAGCACGGGCTTGCCGCCCTCCCCGCGCCGGTAAAGCGAGATATTCTCGCCATCAATGCTGCGCAGGGCCGCAAAGCTCGCATCGCCACCGGAAATCGCGATGTGGACCGCCGCCAGCGTGCCACGCAGCAAGGCCAGCACTTCGCTCACGCTCAAGGTGGTGGCACTGGCCTGTGCCTCAGGCAGCACGAGCTTCAGATCGGAGAAGCGCACGACCCGCGCCTCCGGCGAAAAACGCAGCAGCGAGAGCGGCGAGATCGAGAAAGAGGTCTGCCCCAATTGGGCCTCGCCCCCGGTAGCATCGCTGCGAATGCTGATCCCGCCCAGCACGAAGCGCGGCATGAACCCGGCAAATTCGAGCCGCGCTGATTGCAGCGTCAATTCGTTGCCCGGCCCCAAGGCCCGCGTCACCAGAGAGGTGAAATGCTCGCGCAGGAAGGCCGAGTTGCGCTCGTTCTGAAGCTGGAACAAGGCATAGCCTGCGCCCCCGACGATCAGGGCGAGAACAACCAGAACGCCCAGCAGCGCCCGAAACCAGCGGCGCGAGCCCGGCCGGGCACCGCGCGCTCCCATGAGACGGGCGACGCGCGCGCGCGTTTCCGCACAGGGCTTTTCGCCCGGCGCGTCCTGCGCATCATCCGCTGTCGGCTCGTGTCTCGGGTCCAAGGCCAATCCGTGGTTCGTGGGCCGCAGGCCCCATCAGAAATGCCTTACAGGAGGCGAGGGCTTCCCCCAATCTCCCCGCACGGCGCACTGCAAATCCGAAAGAGAAATTCACACGAAATCCGGCATCAGGAAGGCTCAGGCGTGAAATTTTGCGGCAAACCCCCTCGCCGCGCACCCTGCCCCGCCCCAGATTACGGCGCAGACCCGAATCAACCCTTGAGGACCTCCATGAGCAAGCTCGCCCCCGGCATGCCCGCCCCCGACTTCTCCCTCGCTAACGGCGAAGGCAAAACGGTGTCGCTGAAGGATTTCGCGGGTCGCAAGCTGGCGCTCTACTTTTACCCC
>JAIUNQ010000231.1 GCA_020161475.1 Pseudomonadota bacterium
CCGGGCGGCCTTCGGCAGTCATGGCGAATCCGCTTGGAACGTGGAGGCGAAAGCCTAAGCGAGCGCTACCAGCGCGCCAAACAAAAAAGGCGGGCCCTGCGGCCCGCCCTGATCATTTGCCCGTGAGAAACACTCAGGGCGTAACGAACGCTCAGAACTTGAGGCGACGGGCGCGCTTGACGTGGGGAATCTCGCCGATGGCCTTGAGCACATCGTCAGAGATCGCCTCGTCCACCGCCACGAAGCAGATGGCATCGCCCCCTGGGCCGGTGCGGCCGAGGTTGAAGGTGGCGATATTGATGCCCTTCTCGCCCAGCAGCGAACCGAACTTGCCGATGAAGCCCGGCTTGTCGTCGTTGCGGACATAGAGCATGTGCGGGGCGAATTCCGCGTCCATCTGGATGCCGCGGATCTCGGTGATGCGCGGCTTGCCGTCCTGATAGACAGTGCCGGCAGCATTGCGCGGCATGTCCTCGGCCACCACCTCGATGTAGATGCGGCTGTCGTAGTCACCCTCGGCAGCGCGCTTCACTTCATCGACCTGAATGCCCTTGTCCTTCGCGGTCATCAGCGAGTTGACCATGTTGATCTCGGGCAGGAACGAGCGCAGCACGCCGGTGATGGCGGCAGCGGTGATCGGGCGGACGTTGAGGTTGCCGACTTCACCCTCGTACTGGATGCGGATCGACTTGATCGGGGCTTCGGTGAGCTGGCCCAGGAAAGCACCGAGCTTTTCGCCCAGCGCAACGAAGGGCTTCAGCTTGGGGGCTTCTTCCGCCGAAATGGAGGGGAAGTTCACGGCATTGGTAATCGCGCCGGTGAGCAGGTAATCCGACATCTGCTCGGCCACCTGAAGCGCCACGTTCTCCTGCGCTTCGTTGGTCGAGGCGCCAAGGTGCGGAGTGCAGATCACGTTGTCGAGGCCGAAGAGCGGGTTGGTTTCCGCCGGTTCCACCGAGAACACGTCGAAGGCCGCGCCCGCGACATGACCGGACTTGATGGCTTCGGCGAGGGCTTCCTCATCCACGAGGCCACCGCGCGCGCAGTTGATAATGCGAACGCCCTTCTTGCACTTGGCGATATTGTCCTTCGAGAGCAGGTTCTTGGTCTGCTCGGTCATCGGCACATGCAGGGTGATGAAATCAGCGCGGCGCAGCAGGTCTTCCAGCTCCACCTTCTCAACACCCATGGCCACGGCGCGCTCCGGCGTCAGGTACGGATCAAAGGCCACAACCTTCATGCCGACACCGATGGCCTTGCGCGCCACGATCGAGCCGATGTTGCCCGCGCCGATCAGGCCGAGCGTCTTGGCTTCCAGCTCCACGCCCATGAAGCGGTTCTTTTCCCACTTGCCGGCCTGAGTCGAAGCGTCAGCCGCCGGAATCTGGCGGGCGAGCGCAAACATCAGCGCAATGGCGTGCTCGGCCGTGGTGATCGAGTTGCCGAAGGGCGTGTTCATCACGATGATGCCCTTGGCGGTGGCGGCCGGAATATCGACGTTATCGACGCCGATGCCGGCACGGCCAATGACCTTCAGGTTCGGCGCGCCTTCCAGCAGCTTCGCGGTAGCCTTGGAGGCCGAGCGGATCGCAAGACCATCGTAATCCTTGATGACAGCGGCGAGCTTTTCCTTGTCCTTGCCGAGCGAGGCATCGAAGGTCACGTCAATGCCGCGATCCTTGAAGATCTGGACGGCGGCGGGCGAGAGAGCGTCGGAAATGAGAACGCGGGGCTTCTTGGTCATGGGATCAATCCTCATGCGAATGGGTTTTGAAGAGCGTCATGGCCGGGCTTGGCCCGACCATCCACGACTTGGGATGTCCGGCGCGCGGCAAACGTATTCTGGAAAGGCGACGTCGTGGATGCCCGCCGGAGACTTCGTGATGAAATCCGGGCGGGCATGACGGCTCAAAGGCCTTAGCCGAGGCTCGCAAGCTGCTTGGCGAAGGCGTATTCGATCCAGGGGATCAGCGCCTTGATATCGCGCGACTGCACGGTGGCACCGCACCAGATGCGCAGGCCCGGAGGGGCGTCACGGTACGCGCCCAGATCATAGCCGGCGCCTTCCTTCTCGAGCGTGGAAACCACACCCTTGGCGAAAGCCGCCTGATCATCGGCGGAGAGCGCCACCACCTTGGGGTGGGTGAACTTCAGGCACACCGAGGTGTTCGAGCGGGTCTTCGGCTTCACGGCAAGGAAGTCGATCCAGTCGGTCTTCTTCACGAAGGTGGAGAGCGCGCGGGTGTTGGCATCGGCACGCTTGACCAGCCCGTCGAGGCCGCCGAGCTTCTGCGCCCACTTGAGCGCATCAATGTAATCTTCCACCGCCAGCATGGAGGGGGTATTGATCGTCTCGCCCTGGAAGATGCCCTCGATCAGCTTGCCGCCCTTGGTCATGCGGAAGATCTTCGGCAGCGGCCAGGCCGGCTTGTAGCTCTCAAGGCGCTGCACGGCGCGCGGGGAGAGGATCAGCATGCCATGGGCGGCTTCACCACCCAGAACCTTCTGCCAGGAGAAGGTCACGACATCGAGCTTGGCCCAATCGAGGCGCTGCGCGAAAGCGGCGGAGGTGGCATCGCAGATGGTGATGCCTTCGCGGTTCGCATCGATCCAGTCGGCATCCGGCACGCGCACACCCGAGGTGGTGCCGTTCCAGGTGAAGACGACGTCGCGGGTCTTGGTATCGACCTTCTTGAGGTTCGGCAGCTCGCCGTAGGGCGCCTTGAACTCGCGGACATCCGAGAGCTTGAGCTGCTTGACCACATCGGTGACCCAGCCTTCGCCGAAGCTCTCCCACGAGAGCATATCAACGCCACGCGCACCGAGCATGGACCACATGGCCATCTCGACGGCACCGGTATCGGAGGCGGGAACGATGCCGATCTTGTAATCGGCGGGAACTTGCAGAACCTCACGGGTGAGGTCGATGGCTTCCTTTAGCTTCGCCTTGCCGACCTTGGCACGATGCGAGCGACCCAGCGGCGCATCGGCGAGAGCCTTCAGCGACCAACCCGGACGCTTGGCGCAGGGGCCCGAAGAAAAATTGGCGGAACGGGGGGTGGTGGCCGGCTTGGCGGCAGACGTGGTCGTCATCGTTTACTCCATCCTTGCAGATGAGCGTCCTCCGTTGGGGGAGGATGGCCCGGCGCTGGCACTACGCCTCTTTCCGGGCAAATGCAATCGGGACCACCAAAGAAGAAAATTCTTCTTGTCCCGTCCGCGCCCGAATTTCGACGTGAAGTATGACAAGGGTCAGACGGTCCCACCGGAGAATTTTCATGTCCCCCAGCCGCAGCCTTCTCGCCGCCACCGCCCTCACCGCGTCGCTCGCCCCCGCGCTCGCAGGCGTGATCCAGCCCGGCTCGCGCCTCACCGATGTCACGGTCTATCCCGATGCCGCCATCCTCAAGCGCGAGATCACGGTGGAAGTACCCGCGGGAAGCCATGAGATTCTCATCCCCGATCTGCCGGCAACCCTTGACCCCGCCTCGCTTCGCATCGAGGGCGCAGCGGAAGGCAAGCTCAGCATCGGCAACCTTGATCTGCGCGCCAAGGCCGCCGGCGAGGATGAGAACCCGGAGCGCACCAGGAAACTCAACGCCCTGCGCCTTGAGAAAGACCGCCTCTCGGATCGCATCGATGCTGTTGAGGGCAAGAAGGCGATGATCCAGCGCGCCGCCAATCCCGCCGACAAGGAGGGCCGCCTCGATCCCGCCCAATGGGCCAGCGCATGGGAGATTGTCGGCAAGGGCCTGCAGGCCGCCAACGATGAACTGCGCGGCTTGCGCATCGAGGAAGCCAAGATCGACGCGGAAATCGCAGCGCTCGAAAACCCGGAGACGCTGATGCGCATGCCGGGCGGCGCGCCGCGCCGCGCAGTGACCAT